>NZ_DASPMG010000121.1:0-67820 GCF_035627195.1 Azospirillum sp. | reverse complement strand
GGGCGGGGGTGGTCGAGGCGGTCGGGCCGGGGGTGACGCACGTGGCACCGGGGGAACGCGTCGGCTATGCCTGCGCACCGGTAGGGGCCTACGCCGAGCGCCGCACCATGCCGGCCGAGCTGCTGGTCCCGCTGCCCGACGACGTGGACGACGAGACAGCGGCGGCCGTGCTGCTGAAGGGCATGACGGCGGAATTCCTGCTGCACCGCGTGCACGCCGTGCAGGAGGGCGACGTGGTGCTGGTGCACGCCGCCGCGGGCGGTGTCGGCGTCCTGCTCTGCCAGTGGGCGAGCGCCTTGGGCGCCACGGTGATCGGCATCGTCGGGTCGGAGGCCAAGGCCCGCGTCGCCCGCGCTCACGGCTGTGCGCACGTGGTGCTGGCCGGTGCGGACGTGCCGGCGCGGGTTCTGGATCTCACCAGCGGGCGCGGGGCGGACGTGGTGTACGACGCGGTCGGGCGCGACAGCCTGACGCGCGACATGGCGCTGCTGGCGCCGTGCGGCCACATCGTCAGCTTCGGGCAGGCCGCCGGACACCTGGAGCCGCTGGACGTGGCGGCCCTGGCCGAGCGATCGGGCCGCGTGTCGCGGCCGAACTTCGGGCACTACGTCGGCACCCAGGCGCAGGCGCGGCTGTCGGCGCAGCGGCTGTTCGGCGCGTTGCGCCGCGGGCTGGTGGCGCCGCTGATCGGCGCCCGGATGCCGCTGCGCGACGCCGCGCTGGCGCACCGCCGGCTTGAGGACCGCGCAAGCGTGGGGGCGACGATCCTGCTGCCGTGAGTTTCGCTATTGGGCCGCGCCTACACCGCGATCAGGCCCAACAGCCGTTCCCGGTCCGCCGCGTCGGCCGCCGATCCGGTGAACACCACCTGACCGCGTTCGATGGCGTAGAAGCGGCTGGTCACCTCCAGCGCGCGGTGGACGTTCTGTTCGACCAGCAGGATCAGCAGGCCCTGGTCGCGCAGGGTCGTGATGATTTGGAAGATCTCATCGACGATCATCGGGGCCAGCCCCTCGGTCGGCTCATCGATCAGCAGGATGCGCGGCTCGCCGACCATCACGCGGGCAATGGCCAGCATCTGCTGTTCGCCGCCCGACAGCGTGGTGCCCATCTGCCGGCGGCGCTCCTTCAGGCGAGGGAAGCGGTCGAACACGCGGTCCAGCGCGTCCCGTTGCGCGCGGCCCGGCCGGCCGGGGGCCTGAAGCAGGCCAAGTTCCAGGTTCTCCTGCACGGTCAGGCCGGGAAAGATGCGGCGATCCTCCGGCACGACGCCCAGGCCCAGGCGGCAGATGCGGTCGGCGGGGCGGCCGGCGATCTCCTGGCCGTCCAGGCGGATGGTGCCGGAGGTGGGCTTCAGCCAGCCGGCGATGGTCTTGACGATGGTGGTCTTGCCCACGCCGTTGCGGCCGAACAGGCTGACCACCTCGCCGGGCCGGCCAGTCAGGCTGACGCCTTGGAGCACGTGGCTGAGCCCGTAGTGGGCGTGCAGGTTGGCGACATCAAGCATGGCTATGCGTGTCCGAAATAGGCGGCCTGGACGGCCGGCTCGGCGCGCACGACGGCCGGCGCGCCTTCGGCCAGCTTGCGGCCCTGGTGCATGACGACGACATGGTCGGACAGCGTCATCACCAGCCCGATGTCGTGCTCGATCAGCAGCACGGTGATCTCGCCGGCCAGGCGCTTGATCATATCGGCCGTGTCGGCGGTGTCGCCGTGGCTCATGCCCTGCGTCGGCTCGTCCAGCAGCAGGACGCGTGGCTCGCACGCCAGGGCCACGGCGATCTCCAGGCGCCGCTGCTCGCCGTGCGACAGGTTGCCGGCCAGCTCGAACGCTTTGGGCGACAGCGCGAAGCGATCCAGCAGCGCGTCCGCCCGCTCCAGCGCGTGGCGGCTGCGCCCGAGCGGCAAGACGGAGGCCAGCGGCGGTTCCGCGATCTGGGCGGCGAGGCGCAGGTTCTCCAGAACCGTCAGCTCGAAGAACAGGTTGGTGATCTGGAAGGAGCGGGCGAGGCCGGCGGCCAGCATGCGGTGCGGCGGCCGGCCGGTGACGTCGGCACCCTCCAGCAGGACGTGCCCGCCGGTGGGCCGGATGGCGCCGCTGATCAGGTTGAACAGCGAGCTTTTGCCCGCCCCGTTCGGCCCGATGACGGAGGTGATGCGCCCGCGCTCCGCATCGAAGCTCATCCGATTGACGGCGACCAGCCCGCCGAAGTTGACGGTCAGGTCGCGCACGGACAGCACGGCGGTGGTGGGGTGGGTCATGGGTTGCCTCCCAGGCGGCGCTGCAGCCAGGGCCGCACGGCGCCCACCAGCCCCTTGGGCAGGATGATGACGGACAGCATGAAGATCACCCCGATGACGATCAGGTGGTGCTCGGTCCAGGTGCCGATGACGGAGCGCAGGGCCGTCAGCAGCACGCTGCCGGCGATCGGGCCGATCAGCGTGCCGACCCCGCCGACGATCACCGTGATGACGGCGTTGCCCGAGGTCTGGAAGAACAGCAGCTCCGGCGATACGAAGCCGCGCAGCATCGGGTACAGCGCCCCCGACAGCGCCGCGACATTCGCCGCCAGGACGTAGGCCAGCATGCGGTAGGTCAGCGGGTTGAAGCCCAGGAAGGGCACGCGCTTCTCGTTGGCGCGGATGGCGACCAGCGTGCGGCCGAACGGCGTGTCCATCAGGTAGGCGAGGCCGGCGTACATCAGCATGGTCAGCGCCAGCACGAACAGGAAGAACGCCGCCGGGTTGGCCGCCTGCACGGTGAACAGGCCGAGTTCGATGGCGATCTCCGGCACGCCGATCAGGCCGTCGGAGGCACCCAGTTCCCGCGTGTTGTAGACGACCTTGGCGGCGACCTGCGCCAGACCGAAGGTGATCAGCGCGAAGTACACGCCCTTCACCCGGTTGGCGATGAAGCCGCCGATGGTACCGGCCACGGTGGCGAGCAGCAGCGTCGCCCCCATCGCCAGCCAGAACGACGGCCCGACGCTGCGCAGCACCACGGCCGAGGTGTAGGCGCCCAGCCCGAAGTACAGCGCTTGGCCCAGCGACAGCAGGCCCGTGTAGCCCAGCAGGATGTCCACGCTCATCGCCAGCCCGGCGAAGATCAGCGCCTCGGTGGCGAGGCGTAGGTAGAAGGTGTCGCCCACCGCCCAGGCGACGACGCCGAAGCCGATGGCGAGCGCCAGGAAGGCCAGAGCCAGGACGTGCACGGCGTCGCGTGCCGCCTCCCGGCCGCGGGCGCCCAGGCGCCCGGTGATGGTCGCGTCACGCATTGCCGAGCTTTCCGAAAAGCCCCTGCGGCCGCACCATCAGGACCATGACCATGATCCCGAACACCAGCGGGTCCGTCCACACGGGGGAGATGTAGAGGCTGGAGACGGCTTGCACCTGCGTCAGCAGCAGGCCGGCGACGACGGCGCCCTGGATGGAACCCATGCCGCCGACGATCACCACGGTGAAGGCCATCAGGATGAAGTCGCGCCCCATGGTGGGGAAGACCGAGTAGATGGGCGCCAGCAGCACCCCCGACAGCCCGGCCAGCGCCACCCCGAACGCAAAGGTGCCGGAGTAGACGAGGCGCACCGGTACGCCCAGCGACGACGCCATGTCCTTGTCCCACGCCGCCGCCCGCACCATGGCGCCGAGCCGCGTGCGGAACACCACCAGCCACACTGCCAGGATCAGCGCCGCGCCGAACAGGATTAGGAACAGCCGGTAGTTGGGCAGGAAGATGCCCAGGATCTCCGTGCCGCCGCCGATGGGCATGTCCGGCTTCATGGTGTTGGGGCCGTAGATCAGCTTCAGCACGTCCTCCAGGATCATGCCCAGCCCGAAGGTGAGCAGCAGGGTGAGGATGTGCCGTTCCCGGCTGTGGAAGACGCGCTGGATCAGCAGCCGCTCGGTGAACCAGCCGATGGGGACCATCAAGAGCGGGATGAGCGCCAGCATGATCCAGAAGTTGAGGCCCAGCGCCGCCACGCTGAGCGCCAGGAAGGCGCCGATGGCGTAGAACTCGCCGTGCGCCATGTTGATGACGTCGAGCAGGCCGAAGATGATGGTCAGCCCCAGCGCCATCAGGATCACCGCGACCCCGAGCGACAGGCCGTTCAGCACCTGCGGCGCCAGCACGAACTGGAAGTAATCGAAGAACTCGGGCATGGATCCTCACTTTCCCTCCCCCGCCGGAGGCGGGGGAGGGAAGGGGCTGGATTTCTAGAACTTCGTGCAGGCGTCCTGGCCGATGGCGGCGTCGCCGGGGACGGTGCCGACGATCTGGAACTTGCCGCCCTTCACCTGCACCGCGTACATGTCCTGCACCGCCTGATGGTCGCCGGCGCGCATGGTCTTGGTGCCCTGCGGCGTGGCCCACTGGATGCCGCGCATGGCTTCGCGCAGCTTGGCCGTCTCCGTGCCGCCGGCCTTCTCGACCGCGGCCTTGTAGAAGTGGATCAGGCCATAGCTGTCGGCGCCGTACAGGTCCGGGTCGGTCTTGTAGGCGGCCCGGAAGGCCTGGACGAAGGCCTTGTTCTCCGCCGTGTCGATCTCCGGCGAGTAGCCGACGCCGGTGACAAAGCCCTCCGCCGCCTTGCCGATGGCGCCGATGTTCTGCGAGGTCACCGTGCCCGACGCGCCCACCACGGTGATGTTGCGCAAGAGGCCGTATTCTTCCAGCTGGGAGAGCAGGCGCACCGTGTCGTTGCCCGCCACCGAGGTGTACATGACGCTGGGCCGCGAGGCGCGCAGCTGGCCGAAGTACTGGGTGTAGTCCTTGCTGTCGAGCGGCGCGAAGACCTCGCCTGCCTCGCTGGCCCCCTTGGCGGTGGCGGCCTGCTTGAAGGCGGCGACGGTGGAACGCCCCATCTCGTAGTCGGGGCCGAGGAAGAAGACCTTGCTCTTGGGCTTCTCCTTGCTCAACCACTCGGCCAGCGCCGCCGACTGCTGGCCGGCCCGGGCGTTGACGCGGAAGACGTTGGGCGAGCATTTGTCGGTGGTGATGGAATCGGCGAACGACACGGTGGTGGCGATCAGCCGGTCGTTGCGTTCCGCCACCTGTCCCACGGCCAGCGTCGAGCCGGAATTGACGGTGCCGGTCAGGAAATCGACCTTGCCGACCTGGAACAGCTTCTCCGCCTTCTGCACGGCGACGGAGGGGTTGGCCTCCTCGTCCTCGAACATCAGCTCGACCGGGCGGCTGGCGATGCCGCCTTTGTCGTTGACCTCCTTGGCGGCGAGTTCCAGGCCCCAGCGGACCTGCTGGCCGATGGGGGCGTAGGTGCCGGACAGCGGCGTCACCACGCCGATGCGGATGGGATCGGCGGCGAGTGCGGCGGCCGACGTGCCGAGCAGCAGGGCCGCGGCAAGGATGGTGGTCGTCTTCGACATGGTTCCCTCCCTTGGTTTTGTCGTTCGCTCAGCTGCCGCTGAAGGTTGGCTTGCGCTTCTCGTGGAAGGAGGCGACGCCTTCCTTGAAATCGTTGGAGTTGCGCAGGCGGCCGTAGGCCTGCCCCTCGATCTCGATGGCACCCTGAACCGAGGTGTGCTGGCCGCGGTTCAGCACGACCTTGATGGTGCGCTGGGCCAACGGCGAGAAGCCGCGCAGTTCGTCCACCAGGGCGTCCACCGTCTTCTCCAGATCGGCGTCGGGCACGCAGTCGGTGACGAAGCCCCACTCGGCGGCCTGACGGCCGGGCACGCGGCGGGCGCGCATGACCATGTCCTTGGTGCGGGCGATGCCGATCATGTGCAGCAGCCGCGCCGATCCGCCGGAGCCGGGGATCATGCCGATGCGCATCTCCGGCAGGGCGAACTGCGCGGTTTCCGACGCGATGCGGAAGTCGCAGGCCAGCGACAGCTCGAAGCCCACGCCGAAGCAGTAGCCGCGCACCTGAGCGATCACCGGCTTGCGGCAGCGCTCGGGTGCGGCGATGTTGTTGGCCAGTTCGGAGACGTGCTCGGGGCTCGCCTCCATGAAGCCGGCGATGTTGCCGCCGGAGGAGAAGTTCTCCCCGTCGGCGCGCAGCACGATGACCCTGACACGGTCATCGCGGTCCAGCGCCTCGAACACGGCGCGGAACTGGTCGCGCTGGCGCATGGCGACGATGTTCATCGGCGGCCGGCTCAGCACGATGTCGGCGCGCTCCCTGGAGGCGTCGAACTCGACGCGAAAGCCGTCCAGCTCTTTCAGGAGGTCGGTGTCGGCAAAGGTGTAGGCGGTCACGTCAGGATACTCCTGTCAGGTGGCATCGGGTCAGGTGGCATCGGGCTGTTCGGGGTGAAACTCGCCGGCCTGCAGCTTGCGGCGCAGGATCTTGCCGACCGGCGATTTCGGGATCTCGTCGAGGAAGACGTACTCGCGCGGGCGCTTGAAGTTGGCGAGGCCGGAGGTGCGGCAGTGCGCGTCCAGTGCCGCGTGATCGACGCCCGCCCGGCGCTTGACGAAGGCGACGACCTTCTGGCCCCAGCGCTCGTCTGGCAGGCCGGCGACGGCCACTTCCAGCACGTCGGCGTGGAGCGACAGCACACTCTCGATCTCCACGGGGGAGACGTTCTCGCCGCCGGTGATGATCATGTCGTCGACCCGGCCGGAGACGAACAGGTCGCCGTCGGCGTCGAAATAGCCGGTGTCGCCGGTGAAGTACCAGCCGGCGTGCAGCGCCTTGGCGTCCGCGTCGGGGCGGTTCAGGTAGCCTTCGAACGCCTCGTCGCCCGTCAGGTCGGCGATGATCTGCCCTTCCTCGCCCACCGCCGCGCGCTCCTCCGGGTCGTGGGAGCCGAGTTTGACCACGCGGATGCGCTGGTTGAGCGCCGCCCGGCCGGCCGAACCCGGCTTGGCCGGGGCGTTCTGGTTGATGGTGAAGGTGTAGATCTCGGATGAGCCGTAGTGGTTGACGAACAGCTGCGGCCGGAACGCCTTGTCCAGTTTCTGCAGGAGGCCGTCCGTCATCGGCGCGCCGGCGAAGCCCAGCTTGCGCACGCTCGACACGTCCGTCTGGGCGAAACGCGGGTTGGCCAGCAGGTCGTGGTAGAGCGTCGGCACGAGGTAGAGGCAGGTCAGCGCCTCCCGCTCGATCAACTCGAGGGCACCCGTGGTGTCGAAGCGCGGCTGGCAGACGAACAACCCGTCGATCAGCGCCATGGACAGCAGCGAACGCACGCCCATGGTGTGGTACAGGGGCATGACGCCCAGCGTGCGCTCGCCGATGGCGTAGCAGTTCTGCGCCACGTGGGCGACGGCCGCCGCGCGCTCCGCCCGGTGCCGGCGCGGCACGCCCTTGGGCTTGCCCGTGGTGCCGGAGGTGTAGAGCAGCAGCGACAGGCTCTCGGCCGTCGCCCGCGACACCGCCGGGGCCGGTTCGGCGGCCAGCAGGCGGTCGAATTCCGCGGCATCGACGCGCGGCAGCGCCTGTGCGGCGGGGGAGGCGGCGACGGCCTCGGCCGAGACGTCCTGGAAGACCAGCAGCTTCGCCCCGGCGTCGGGCAGGCAGTAGTCCAGCTCCTCCGCCTTGATGCGCCAGTTGAAGGGCGCCACGGTCAGGCCGGCCAGCTGGCAGGCCCAGTGGATGGTGGCCATGGGCCAGGTGTTCTGCAGCGCCGTGGCGACCATGTCGCCGGGCCTCAGCCCCATGGCTTCGAAGGACGCCACGACGCGCAGGACCCTGTCCGCCCACTGCGCGTAGGTCAGGCGCACCGGCCCGTCCACCAGGGCCAAGGCGTCCGGGCTGCGCTCCACGCTGGCAAGGAAGCTGCGGCCGAGGTCAAACATGGGTGGTCTCCGTGCTTTGGCCGGTCACGTCCATGACCGCGCGCACGATCCCGGCGTAGCCGGTGCAGCGGCACAGGTGCCCGCTCAGCATGTCGCGCAACTCCTCCTCCGATGGTTTGGGCACGCGCTCCAGGTAGTCGGACAGCGACATCAGGATGCCGGCGGTGCAGAAGCCGCACTGCAGCGCGTGGTGGCGGTTGAAGGCCTCCTGCAAGGCGGTCATGCGGTCTTCTTTGGCGAGACCTTCGACGGTGTCGATGCGCCGCCCGTCGGCCTGAACGGCCAGCGTCAGGCAGGCGCGCTGGGCCACGCCGTCGATGCGCACGGTGCAGGCGCCGCACACGCCGTGCTCGCACCCCACGCGGGTGCCGTGCGCGCCCAGCTCGTGGCGCAGGAAGTCGCTGAGCAGCAGGCGCGGGTGCGCGGTGCCCGTGCGCGCCTTGCCGTTTAGGGTGATGGTGACGGTGTGCCGCGCGTCGGCGGTCAGGACCGGCATGCGAGAGCCTCCTCGATCGTGGTGCGGCCGATGCGGCGGACGAGGGTGCGGCGGTAGGCGGCGGTGGCGTGCTGGTCGTCGTCGCCACCGAGGTCCCAGGCGAAGGCGTTGAGCGCTTCGTCCAGGGCGGCGCCGTCCAGCAGGGGCCAGTCGCGTGCCGTCGGCCGGTCGGCGACGCCGCCGACGGCGAGGCGGATGCCCTGCGCGTCGGCAATGGCGGCGCAGGCGGTGATGGCGAAGTCGCCATGCCGCATCGCCACCTCGCGGAAGGCGTGGCCGCCGCCGGGTTTGGCGAGCGGGACGCGCACCGCCTCGACGATTTCGTCCGCCCACTTGGCGGTGGTCAGCGGGCCGACGAAGAAGTCGGCCACCGGCACCGTGCGCCGCTTGCGCGCCGAGCGCAGCAGCACCTCGCCCCCCAGCGCCACGAGGCACAGCGGGATCTCCGCGCTGGGATCGGCGTGCGCGACGGAGCCGCAGACGGTGCCCCGGTTGCGCGTTTGGAAATGCCCGACCCAGGGCAGGGCGGATGCGAGCAGCGGCACTTCCCGCGCCAGCGTCGGCCGCGCCATCAGCTCGGACTGCGTGACCGCGGCACCGATGGTGAGCCAGCCGTCGGTCGCGTCGAGTGTGCGCAGCTCCTCCAGCCGGGACAGGTCGATCAGCAGGCGCGGCTGGACGAGGCGCATGTTCAGCATGGGCATCAGCGACTGGCCGCCGGCGACGATGCGGGCGTCCTCGCCGCCCTGGGCCAGGGCCGCCAGCGCTTCCGCCACGCTGGCCGGGCGCAGGTAGTCGAAGGGGGCGGGCTTCATCGGGAAATCCCCAAGAGGTGCCGGAGGCGGGTGAGCAGCGACGGGCGTTCCTCGGCCGCCGGCCCGCCGGCCCGCGCGATCAGCTTGTCGAAGAACTGGCCGATCAGCAGGCGCGCCGCGCTGTCCAGCATGCGCCCGCCGACGGCGGCCACCTTGCCGCCGACCTCCGCCGTGTAGCGGTAGCGGACGGTCGTGCCCGCCGCCGTGCGTTCCAGCGTGACGAGCCCGGTGCCGCGCCCGGTGCCGAGGGCGCTGGACCCGCTGCCGGTCAGCGTCAGCGAATTGGGCGGCTTCAGGTCGGACAGCGCCACCTCCGCCGTGTAGCGCCCGCGGATCGGGCCGACGCCGACCACCACCTCCGCCCGGTAGGCGTCGGGGCCGGCCAGCTCCAGCGCCTCGCAGCCGGGCAGCAATGCGGCCAGCTCCCTGGGATCCAGCAGGATCGCCCACACCTGTTCGGGGCTGGCGGGCACGGTGCGGCTGCCCTCGCCGGTCAGGCCCCGGCCGCCGGAAACGGCGGGAGCGGGCGGGACGCCGGCCGTGGCGGGGCGCGGCGGCTCGGCGCCGTGGATCATCGCCGCCACCTTGGCGGGAGTGAGCGGCAAGTCCACGGTGTCGACGCCCAGCGCGTCGGCCACCGCGTTGGCGATGCAGACCGGCGTGCTCATGTTGTTGCCTTCGCCGGCCCCCTTGGCGCCCAGCGGCGTGACGGGGGAGGGGCTCTCGCGGTGCAGGATCACCGGTACCGGCACTTCCACGGCCGTGGGCACGAGGTAGTCGGCGAAGGTGCCGGACAGGAACCGCCCGTCCTCGCCGTAGGCGTATTCCTCGTACAGCGCCACGCCCACGGCCTGGGAGAAGCCGCCCAGCACCTGCCCCTCGACCAGCAGCGGGTTCAGCAGGCGCCCGGCGTCGTGCATGGTGACGTAGTGGTCGATGCGCACCCGCCCGGTGTCGCGGTCCACCTCCACCCCGCAGAAGTCGAAGATGAAGCCGTAGCAGGCGGAGCTGTTGATGTGGTCCGCGTCGGTCGGCGCCTTCAGCGGCTCCGGCGTCCAGAAGGCGGTCTCGCGCAGCGCCGCCTCCTGCCCATCGGGCAGCGTGCCGGGCGACCAGTGGCCGGCGGCGGCGAGGCGGGAGAAGGACAGCGCGTTCTCCGGGTTGCCGGCGGCGAAAACCTTGCCCTTGGCGAAGCGGATCTCCTCGGCCGGGACGTTCAGCTGCCCGGCGGCCAGCCGCGCCAGCCGGTCGCGCAGGCGGGTCGCGGCGATGTGCGCGGCGCCGGCCACGGCGCCCGCGAAGCGGCTGGAGTAGTTGCCGGCGGCGATCGACCACGCGTCCTTGGCCGTGTCGAAGTCGGTGACGACGCGGATGTCCTCCATCTTCAGGCCGAAGACGTCGGCGATCACCTGCGCCAGCACCGTGCGGTGGCCCTGGCCCTGCGGCACGGACGCCACGCCGACGGACACGCCGCCGGTCGGGTCCACCGCCACCGTGGCGGCCGCCTGGGCGCCGTTCTTCGGGCCGGCCTTGCGCCGCTCCTCCGCCGTCAGGACCGTGGTGATGTAGCCCATGTTGGAGATCGACGGCTCCACCACCGCGGCATAGCCGATGCCGTAGAGCCGCCCCTCGGCACGCGCCTTGTCGCGCCGGGCCTTCAGCTCCGCCAGCCCGCCCTTCTCGACCGCCTCCCCCAGCGTCGCCGGGTAGTCGCCGGAGTCCAGCCGCCCGCCGGACGGCGTGGCGTAGGGCATGGCCGCGGCGGGCACCAGATTGCGGCGGATGACGTCCAGCGGGTCGAGGCCAAGGGCGAGCGCGATGCGGTGCATCAGCCGCTCCAGCCCGAAATACAGCTGCCCGCCGCCGAAGCCGCGGTTCAGGCCGCTGGGCGTCTTGTTGGTGACGGCGATGCGGTTGACCACCGACAGGTGCGGGATGTCGTAGGCACCGGTCAGGTTCCCGTGGTTTCGGTAGAGCGAGGCGGGCTCGGGTGCGCGCAGGTAGGCGCCGCAGTCCTCCGTCTGCTGCATGCGCAGCGCCAGCACCTTGCCGTCCGCCGCCACGGCGGCCTCCAGGTCCATGCGCCGGCCGGTGGCGGAGGTGGCGGCCATCAGGTGCTCCAGCCGGTCCTCCACCCACTTCACCGGCCGGCCGGCGGCGCGGGCGCACACGCCCATCAGCACGATGTAGGGGAACACCGCCTGCTTGTTGCCGAAGCTGCCGCCGGAATGCGGCGGCGATTTCAGGCGAAGCTTGGCGCCCGACACGTTCAGCGCCCGCGCCATCACCGGGTGGACGGCAAAGGGGCCGGAGAAGTTGGACAGCACCTCGTACGCCCCCTCGGCCGGGTCGTAGTCGGCCAGGACGACGAAGCACTCCATGGGCGTGCAGGAGTTGCGCGGGTAGTGCACGGTCAGCGTCACCCGGTGCTCGGCGGCCGTGAAGGCCGCGTCGGGCTCGCCGTAGAGGAAGCTGCGGGTGTTGACGATGTTCGATCCGACGGCCGGGTGCAGCAGTTCCGACGCCGGGTCGGCCGCCTGCTCCACGCTCATCACCGGCGGCAGCGGGCGGTAGCGCACGGAGATGCGGTCCAGCGCGTCCTCGGCCAGATAGCGGTTGTCGGCGAGCACCACGGCGACCGGCTCGCCGACGTAGCGCACGCGGTCCACCGCCAAGCACCAGTGCTCCATAGGCGCCTTGACGCCGACCAGGAACGGGCTGGCAAGGCGCTTGGCGTCCTCGCCGGTGATGACCGCCGCCACGCCGGGCATGCCCAGTGCGTCGGCCGCGTCGATGCCCAGCACCTCGGCGTGCGCGTGGGGCGAGCGCAGGATGGCGGCGTGCAGGGTGCCCGGCTTGACCGGCAGGTCGTCGGCGTAGCGCGCGGCACCGGTCAGCACCGCGGCGTCTTCCAAGCGCGGGATCGGCCGGCCCACCAGAGGTGCGTCAGCTGCGTCGCTCGCTGCGTTTCGAACGGTCTCGATCGCCGTCATTGAGCCTTCCTCCCGAATGCGGGAAGGCTAGCGCGGATGGCGCCGACCCCTGTTACCAGGGGGTGTCGGGATTTACCCTACAGTCTCATTTTGCGCCGCGCCCGCTACGCCGGGCCCCCTACGCCGGGCCCCCTACGCCGGGCCAGGGACGGCGCGGTCGACGAGGTTCACCACGCGGCGGTACTCGGTGGGCGTGACGCCCTGGTTGTTGCGGAAGAAGCGCGTGAAGTGGCTGGGGGCGGCGAAGCCCAGGCGGTCGGACAGGGTGGTCACGCTCTCGCCCCCGTCGGCCAGTGCGCCGATGGCGGTCTCCATGCGCAGCACGTTGAAGTACAAGGCCGGCGTGATCTGCATGGTGCTGTGGAACAGGCGGAACAGGTGGGCGCGCGACAGGCCGGCGGCCTGCGCCACCTTGTCGGCGTTGAACTCCTCCCCCAGGGTGGAGCGCATGTAGCGCACGGCGTTGCGCACGCGGAAGTCGCTGGCCGGCAGGCGGGCCGCGATGCCTGCGCCACGCAGCGAACGCCACTCCGAGAAGCGGTCGATCACCGCCACCATCAGGTCCATCAGCGCCTGCTCGTGCCGCTCGCCGGCCTCGTCGGTGAACAGCAGCTCGTTCGCCATGCGGTCGGCCAGCCGGCGGATGTGCGGCGTCAGGTCGCCGCAGGACTGCGGGAAGAAGCCGGGGTTGGCGCAGGCGGTGAAGTCGCGCTGCATGTCGGCCAGCCAGCGCGGCTCGATGTACAGCGCCAGGATGGTGGTGGCAGGCGCACCGGGCTGGTGGGCGTAGGAGTGCGGTTCCCACGTGTTGACCAGCACGGCGGTGTCGTCGCGCAAGGGGTGCAGCCGGTCGCGCACGGCGAAGAAGGTGTCGGCGCCCGACGCCTTGATCAGCACGTGGCAGTGCGGGTGCGCGTGGTGGATCAGCGCGCCGTCCATGTCGAGCAGGGCCACGCGGCCGAACGAGCCCTGGAAGATGCGCAGGGCTTTGGACATCTCGAACCTCCCTCGGGGACCGGTTGCCGCGTCCGGTGCGGTCCAATCCTTTGTTGACTAAGCAATACATATAGTTGGCTTTTCCCGCCGATGCGAGGCGTTCCTTCGGGTGCGTGTGCTTTGTGTGCCACGCCGCGCAAGCATGCTTCAGTTTGTCGCAAATTTTATGCTTATAGTTCGCGTACTGCGGGTATATGAACGCGCGCGTACCGACCGATGAGCGGAGTTCCCGAGCGATGACCTTCCTGAACAGGCTGAGCCTGGCCGCCAAGCTTACCATCCTGTGCACGTTCGGGCTCCTGGTCCTGGCCGGGGCGCTCACCGGCGCCACTGTTTCCATCATCCGCGACCGCATCGGGGCCGAGGCGCTGGAGCGGCGCGAGCAGGCCATCTCCACCGCCCACATGCTGGTCCAGCAGAAGGGCGACGAGTTCCGGCTGGAGAACGGCTCGCTCTTCGTCGGCACCTATCGGCTGAACGAGGCCAACGACATCGTCGACGCGGTGCGCAGCCTGAACGGCGGTGTCGCGACCATCTTCATGGGCGACCGCCGCGTGGCCACCAACGTGCGCAACGCCGACGGCAGCCGCGCCATCGGCACCGTGCTGGCCAAGGGCCCGGTCTACGATTCGATCTTCACGAAGAAGGAACCCTTCCGCGGCGAGGCGGACATCCTGGGTGCGGCCTACTTCACCGCCTACGACCCGCTGTTCGACCGCAACGGCGAGGTGGTCGGCATCCTCTTCGTCGGGCTGAAGAAGGCCGACGCGCTGAAGGTGGTGGACGAGGTGGTGGGCAGCACCACGACGCTGGCCGCCGTGGTCACCGTTGTCGTCACGCTGGCCATGCTGCTGATGGTGCGCCGCCAGTTCCGCATGCTCGGCCGCATTCAGGACTCCATGCACGTGCTGGCCGACGGCAACCTGGACGTGACGGTCCCCGGCCTGGACCGTAAGGACGAGATCGGCGCCATGGCGCAGTCGGTCGAGGTGTTCCGCCAGAAGGGCCTGGAGAACGAGCGCCTGCGCGCCGCGCAGGAGCGCGAGCGCCGCGAGGCGGAGGCCGCCAAGATCGCCGCCCTGGAATCCATGGCCGCCACCGTGGAGGAGGAGACCCGCGCCGCCGTCGACCGCGTGGCCGAGCGTTCCGACAAGATGGACGCCAACGCCCAGGCGATGGCCCATTCGGCCGTCCAGGTGTCGTCGGACTCGCAGAGCGTCGCCGCCGCGGCGGGGCAGGCGCTGGGCAACGCGCAGGCCGTGGCCTCGGCGACCGAGCAGCTGACCGCCTCGATCCGCGAGATCTCCACCCAGGTCGCCTTCGCCAGCGAGGTGTCGCGCCGCGCCGTGCAGGACGGCCAGCGCACGGAGGACGCGGTGGTGGCGCTGTCCAACGCCATCGGCCACATCGGCGACGTCGCCACCTTCATCCAGGACATCGCCGCGCAGACGAACCTGCTGGCGCTGAACGCCACCATCGAGGCGGCCCGCGCGGGCGACGCCGGCAAGGGCTTCGCCGTCGTGGCGCACGAGGTGAAGAACCTCGCCACCCAGACCTCGCGCTCGGCCGAGGAGATCACCCGCCAGATCCACGAGCTGCAGACCATGACCGGCACCGCCGTCGGCGCGGTGCAGGAGATCGGCCGCACCATCGGCGAGATCGACACCGTGGCCGGCACCATCGCCGCCGCCATGGAGCAGCAGGGGGCAGCGACGCAGGAGATCTCCCGCAACGTCGGCCAGACGGCGGCCGCCGCGCAGGAGGTGTCGACGCGCATCGCCCACGTCTCCGAAGAGGCGGCGATCACCGGCTCGCGCGCCGACGAGGTGCGGGCCGTCGCCACCGAGGTGGCGCAGAGCATCGACATGCTGCGCAAGTCGCTGGTGCGCGCCGTGCGCACCTCCACGCCCGAGGTCGACCGCCGCCGCCTGCCGCGCTTCGCGGTCAACCTGCCGTGCAGCCTGTCGGGGGCGGCCGGCCAGACCAGCGCCAAGGTGCGCAACCTGTCGGAGGGCGGCGCGGTGATCGGCGGCGCCGACGGGTGGAACGCCGGCGGGCGCGGCACGCTGTCCATCCAGGGCTGCGCCGTGATGCTGCCGTTCCGCGTGGTCGCCGCCGATGACGACGGCCTGCGCGTGAAGTTCGAGGCCGACCCGCGCACGGCCGACCTCTTCCTTCAGGAGTTCCGCCGCATCACCACCGGGCTGCGCCCGATCGAGGTCGCGGCGTAACGTCGGGCGGGCGTCGGGAAACGGCCCGAAACTGTGGGCCGGTTCACATCCGGCGCGGCGGGGGACGGGTAGGGTCTGGGCATCGACACCCCAGACCCTGATCCTGCAAGGAGATCCCCCATGATCCGTCGCTCGCTTCTCGCCGCCGCCACGCTCGCCCTGCTCGCCGGTCCGGCGCTGGCCGACAGCACGCTGTCGGTCAACAACACGGCCGCCGGCATCGGCAACGTGGCCGGGCAGTTCGTGATGAACAAGCAGTCCGGCGGCGGGCTGTTCGGCGGCACCAACACCGCCACCATCAACAACACCGCGGCCGGCATCGGCAACGTCGCCAAGCAGGGCGTGCTGAACCAGCAGTCGGCCGGCGGCAACCCCATGCTCCGCGCCCCCGGCGCGGTGGCCGCGCCGATGGTCGGCCTGGGCGGCTCCAACACCGCCGTCCTCGGCAACACGGCGGCCGGCATCGGTAACAAGGCGGTGCAGAACGGCACGGTCTTCCAGAAGGGCTCGCCCTTCGGCGCCAACGTGCTGAACGGGCAGAACACCGCCGCCGGCATCGGCAACTTCGCCGGGCAGAGCCTCTTCTCCGTCCAGCGCTGACGACCACCCCTCTTCGACAGCTCCATCCTGACTTCCGGCCGGAAGCCCCGCTTCCGGCCGGTTTTTCGTCTGCAGGCCCGCCGATCCGGGAAAGACCGATCCGGGAAAGAACGCGGTGGCGGAGAAACGGTGGCCGGATGTGGGCCACCTCACAGAAGGCCGGGGCACGGCGGCGTAAGGTCCGTCCATCGATGAACGCCGGGGCACCCGGCACCCAACCAGGAGGTTTACCGCTATGATCCGTCGCTCCCTGCTCGCCGCCGCCGCCGTGTTCCTGCTGTCCGCCCCGGCCATGGCCCAGAATGTCGGCAACGCCAACAACGCCGCCGCCGGCATCGGCAACTTCGCCGGCCAGCGCGTGATGGGCGTGCAGGGCGCGCCGTTCGGCGGCGCCGCCGCCTTCGGTGGCCTTGCCAGCACCAACGTGCGCAACTCCACCAACGTCGCCGCCGGCATCGGCAACACCGCGCGCCAGCAGAACCTGGGCGTGCAGGGCGGCGGCTCGCCCTTCGGCGGGCTGGTCAGCACCAACGTCGGCACCTCCACCAACGTCGCCGCCGGCATCGGCAACACGGCCGGCCAGACGGTTCTGGGCCACCAGGGCAACGGCGTGGGCGTCGGCCTGAACTTCACCGGCCGCGGGCCGCTGGTCACCACCAACGTGGACGTCGGCACCAACGTGGCCGCCGGCATCGGCAACACGGCCGGGCAGCGCCTGCTGGGCGTCCAGCGCTAACCCTTCGGTACAGGACCCGGCCGGTCTGCGCGCGCAGGCCGGCCGGGGTGTGTTTTTCTATGCAAAAGCCAGGGAGGTTCCCATGCTCCGCCACGCCATCCCCTTCGCCCTTTCGGCCGCCGCCTTCCTGTTCGTCGCCCCGCCCACGGCGAGCGCCGGCACGCTGGCCTGCCAGACGGTGAACGGGCAGACGGTGTGCACGCAGGGCTCGGGCTCGCTGGCCTGCCAGACGGTCAACGGCCAGACCACCTGCCTGGAGGGGCCGGGGGTGCTGAGCTGCCAGACCGTCAACGGGCAGACCACCTGCTCCACCTCGCGCGACACCGCCGCCCGCCCCGCGCCGCCGCGCCTGCCCTGGCCCCTGGGGCCGGAGGGCGCCGGCAGCCAGGACGTCACGGTCGAGCAGCGCAACGGCAAGCTGCACGTGCGCGCCGGCGGGGTCGACGTGCAGCTCGACTGAGCGGGTCCGACTGACTGGGCCCGACTGACCGGGTCCGGTTGACTGGGCCGGCGCCGGGAAATGCAACCGGATGCAACGGGATGCAACGCATTCGGCAATGTGTTGCATCCGGCCACCCCGTTCATTTTCGAGCGGAGGTGCGTGCGCGCAGGGGATGGTCAGGATCGTCCCCATCATGGCGCGCTCTAGGAATTCTGTCAAACGCGGCGGCCGGTCCCACAAGGACCGGCCGCCGTTTTCGTGTCCGGGCGGCATTTTTCGCGTGGGTGTGGGCCGCTTCACAGCGGCCGCCGGGCGGGGCGCGTAGCCTTCCCCCATCGACGCCGACCCTTGGAGACCACGCCATGCGCCGCACCCTGATCCTCGCCGCCACCCTGGCCGCTACCCTGGCCGCCGGCCCGGCCGCCGCCTTCGAGGTGCAGTCCGGCGGCGTGCTGCTGCGCGAGAACCCCGCCATGATGGCCGCGCTGGCCGGCGGCGGAAAGACGATCCCGCCCTGGATGGCCAAGCGCGAGAAGGACGAGGCCGCCCCCGCGCGCCCCGGCGCGCCGGGCCAGCCGGGTCAGGCAGGGGCCGGCCAGCCCGGCGGCCTGCAGGGCATGTCGCAGCAGCAGCTGGGCGCCCTGCTGTTCGGCGGCAGCCGCGAAGGCCCGGCCAAGCCCGGCGCCGCCGGCAAGGCCGCCGCATCCGGCAAGTCCTTCGACGACCCCCGCGCCGCGCGCGGCCTGTTCCGCTGATCCCGTTTCCCTCCCCGGCGTGAACTTGGGGCCGTCCTCGGACGGCCCCTTTTTTTGTTGGGAAAATAGAAGTCTAACCGATTGGCTTCCTCGAGGCCGTTTGACTGCTTTTCCACGGTGCTGCTCATTTCTCATATGAATACGTCATAGCCGGGCCCAGTCCCGGCCATCCACGTTCCTTGGATTGGTCGGGGTGCGTGGATGCCCGGGACTGGGCCCGGGCATGACGATTTCTTGGAAAGTGAGCCAAGTGCCGTCAAGCAGACGCTAGGCGTTTCCGTGCCTGGGGAGCCGGGGTGGGAAAACAGTTCCGCTTGGCGGGCAATAAATTCCGGCTGCCGCAGACCAGGCGGCACCGGCGGAATTCGGTGATCGCTCATCCATTTGACAAGGCACGCATTCTTTTCCCGGCCGTGGTGGCGCGGCCGTTGCAGTTCTGTCCCCGAACCTATCGTTCGGCGATGGAGGAAGGTCATGACGGAGTTTGGATCGGCCCTGAGCAACGCCGTGTCGTCGCTGCGCCGCATCATGCCGTCGTTCAAGCCGATGCAGGCGGATCCTTCGAAGTTCAGCAACGTCAGCGAGCTGCAGGCGCAAAAGAATGCCCTGAACGACCCGTCGGAGATCGCCCGCTTCCGGGACGTGAAGCTGCACTCCCTGATCCGGAAGGACGGGGAAGTCATCGCCGTGCAGTACCAGGACGGCATGACGGAACTGCACGGCATCGCCGAGAAATGGAAGCCGAAGACGGATTCGAAGGACGGCCGGGTGCAGGACCTCGTCAACTTCCTTGGGGCGGGGGTCACGGTGGAGCGCTTCGCCGGACGGCGCGATGCGCCGACGCGCGGGCAGTACGAGGACGGGCTGCTCTTCTCCAAGGCCGACCTGAAGGCAGGGCGCCGGGTGAACCTGACCGTCTGACCGACGCGCGGTTTCCG
Source organism: Azospirillum sp. (assembly GCF_035627195.1). Taxonomy (GTDB): domain Bacteria; phylum Pseudomonadota; class Alphaproteobacteria; order Azospirillales; family Azospirillaceae; genus Azospirillum. The sequence goes on along the minus strand of NZ_DASPMG010000121.1, from coordinate 49,053 downwards.
CGCGGACCTGTGGCGCGGGCAACAGCGGGGCAGGGCGGGGCGGGGTAGGGTGTGGTCATCGACCGACGCTTCAACCCGACGCCCCAACCCCAGCCGACCAGGAGAGATCGCCATGGCCCCGTCCGTCACCCGCGCGCTGAACGCCATCAAGCGTCACCGGGCCGGTCCGGAGCAGATCGACCACGCCATCCTGGCCGCCATCAACGTCACGCTCTGCCTCGCCTCCGACGGCAACGACCGGGTGGCGGAAGGCTTCAACCGCGACATCGCTCTCTCCGGCCGCGCCTTCGGCCTGCGGCACTGATCCGCAAGGCCGGAGAACGGCGAGGGGCCCGGACGCGCCGGTGGCGCCGGGCCCCTCGTTCCGTTTCGGGACGGCACGATAAGGAAGGCCCCTCCCCGCTGTCCGGGGAGGGGCCTTTTCCGTCAGCGCGGGGCCAGCAGCCAGCGGGGCGGCAGGGGCTGGGGGTTCAGCATCTGCTTTTCGCCGGGGGTGAAGGAGCCGACCGACGGGCAGCTGAGGCACACCGGCGGGATCGGCTTGCGGATGCCGGTGAGCGCGCCGGCCGACAGGTTGCCGGGCGGGATCGGCTGCGGGTTGAGCGTCACGCGGTCGCCCAGCGTGGCGGCGTGCGCGTGGCCGGCGGCGAGGGAGAGGGCGGCGACGCCCAAGTGCAGCAATGGGCGGAGCAACGTCTTGTGCATGAGGATCTCCATCGGGGAAGGGAGTGGACGCAGGGCAGTGTGCGCGCGGGTGCGGGGGCGCGCTGTGAGCCGGGCCACAAAAAAAATCGACCGGCAGGGCGTTGCCGGTCGATCAAGTTGGGTGGAGGGGACGTCGAACGCCCACACTGTGCCTCGGGTGGGGGTGGCGATGCTGTGAGGTGGGCCACAGGGGGTGGGATTTGCCGAAAGCCCCTCTCCCCCTGCTCTCGCCGGATCTTTGATCCGGCTGCCGCGACAGGCGGGTCCTTTGGACCCGCTGAGAGCGGGAGAGGGGTTGGGGAGAGGGGTATTGCCGGCGGCAGCCGGGACATGGGTTTTTTCCGCCCTGCCGGGCGTAATCCCCCTCTCCCCAACCCCTCCCCCGCGAGGGGGGAGGGGCTCAAGTCAAAGCTTGAAGAACGCCCGCAAACGGGCCAGCAGGTCGTTGGGCGCGTCGGGGGCGGCGTCGGCGGGGACGGCCTGGCGCTGGGCGTCGTTGCTGGCCTGGCGGCGCGCCATCAGGTCGGCCAGCCGTGCGGCCAGCGCTGGGCGGCGGCGCAGCACGGGGTCGAGCGCCGCCTTGTCCAGCTCGTACACCACCGCGTCGGTGTGCGCGATCACCGAGGCGCTGCGCGGCTGGCCGGTCAGCAGCGACATCTCGCCGAACACGTCGCCGGGCCGCATGCGGTCCAGCAGCAGGGAGCGGCCGTCGTCCGCCATGCGCACGTCCAGCGCCCCCTCCGCCACCAGGAACAGCGAGGCGCCATGGTCGCCCTGGTGCACCGCCGCCGTGCCGGCCGGCAGGTCGTGGCGGCGCAGTGCTGCGGCCAGTTCCGCCACCTCGTCGTCGTGGAAGGCGGCGAACAGCGCCGCGCGGCGCAGCAGGTCGCCGGGCGGGACCTCGCCGGCCGGCGCGCGGGGTTGCTGCACCTCCTGCTTCGGCCGCGCCGGGGCGATGCCGGCGCGGCCGAGGTGTTCGACGATGGCCGTGCCCACGGCGTCGCGCGTGGCGGCGAGGTGGGCGTAGTCGCGCACCCAGAACCGCGCCTGATAGGACACGCCGTTGGGCGTCACCGCGTCGACCAGCACGTCCGGGCGCGGCTCGGCCAGCACGCCGTCGGCGCACACCAGCGCGGAGAGCAGCACGCGCTTGGCGCGCGCCACCGGCACCTCCGGGTCCAGCAGCACGGGCACGGCGGTGCGGAAGCCGGGGCCGGGGCGGCTGTAGTTGACGAAGCGGCTGCCCGCCGCCACGCCGTTGGGGACGACCACGGCCGTCCCCTCGGTGGTGATCAGGCGGGTGGCGCGCCAGTTGATCTCGTCCACCCGGCCGATCATGCCGGGGCCGATCTCGATCCAGTCGCCGATGCGGTAGGGGTGCTCCACGTTCAGCGCGATGCCGGAGAAGATGTCGGCGATCATGTTGCGCAGCGCGAAGCCCAGCACGGCGATCACCACGCCCGAGGTGGCGACCAGCCCGGCCACCGGCTGGTGCAGCACCCAGCCGAGGATCGCCAGCACCGCCAGCCCGTAGAGGAACGCGCGCAGCAGGTCGCTGAGCAGGCGGGGCACCGGCACCGCGCGCCGCCCGCCGTTCAGCGTGAGGTCGAGCAGGCGGGAGCCCAGCCACGCCGCCGCCAGCCACGCGACCGCCGCCGCCAGCGCCGCCGCCCCTTCCGCCGCCGGGCCGCCGAACGCCGGGGCGACCAGCGTGTCCAGCCACGGCCGGCGCACCGCCACGAAGGTGGCGGCGACGGTCAGCGCCGCGGGGGCGAGCAGGCTGCGGGACCGGTGGCGGTCGGACATGCTGGGACCATCGCACCGGCGCGCGCCGCGTCAACGGCCCAAAGGCATAGTGTCGCCTGTGCCGTGGGGTTGTGCGTTGGGGAAGTATGCGCCGCCGGGCAGATCCCAATTCGGGCCGTTTCCCGGACTTGACGGGGTAACCTGGAAAAGGCGGGCGGTCTGCTCCCGGCAGGCGCGTAAGATGATCCATCCGGAAAGGACTATCGGGGGATTAGGCCATGCAGCGGACCATTGCGGCCGTGTTCGGCGCGGCGCTTCTCATGCCGGGAGCCGTGCTTGCCGAGCCGGCGAAGGCGCCCGAAGGTGCCCGCGCCTACATCATGTGGCCGAAGAACGGGACGGTCATCAACGGTGGAAAACTGTGGGTGCGGATGGGGCTGCAGAACATGGGCGTGGCCCCCGCCGGGGTGAACAAGGAAGGCTCCGGGCACCACCACCTGCTCGTCGACACCGAACTGAAGAACTTCGACGAGCCGATCCCCAACAACAAGAACAACCTGCATTTCGGCGGCGGCCAGACGGAGGTGCGGCTGGAACTGCCGCCGGGCACGCACACGCTGCAGATGGTGCTGGGCGACCAGGACCACGTGCCGCACAACCCGCCGGTGATGTCGGAGAAGGTCACCATAACGGTCCGTTAGGGGCCGCAGGGCCTGAACGGTCCAGGGAGGACATCATGAGACTGTTGGCATCCACGTTGCGGGGCATGCCGCTGGGCACGCTGCTGGGCGGCCTCGGTCTGGCGCTTGCGGCACTTCCCGCGTCCGCGCACGATCCGGCCGAACATTACCAGATGGCCCAGGCATCGCCCGACGCGCAGATGGCGCCGCCGGGGCCGGCCCCGACCATCACCCCCGCCACCCCGGAGGAGCCGGCGCAGCCCGGCAAGGCGCAGGAGCGCATGCCCGGGCGCCCGGACGCCCACCTCTACATCGGCTGGCCGAACAACGGCGAGGTGGTGGGCACCCGGTTCAAGGTGTGGTTCGGTCTGCGCAACTTCGGCGTGGCGCCGGCCGGCGTGCGCAAGGAGAACACCGGGCACCACCACCTGCTGGTCGACACCGACATCCCGCCGCTGGACGAGCCGATCCCCAACGACAAGAACCACGTGCACTTCGGCAAGGGCCAGACGGAGACGTACCTGGAACTGCCGCCGGGCCGGCACACGCTGCAGCTGCTGCTGGCCGACCACGACCACGTGCCGCACAACCCGCCGATCGTGTCGAAGAAGATCACCATCACGGTGGTGCCGCAGCGCACCAGCGTGCCGAACGTGGCGTCGCGGTAGGGCAGCCAGGAGCCCCTCTCCCTGGACGGGAGAGGGGTTGGGGAGAGGGTGGTTACGGGCGGATGCCCGGAAACGACTCTTCTGCCGGCTGCCGCCGGCGATCCCCCTCTCCCCAACCCCTCCCCCGCGAGGGGGGAGGGGCTATCGTGCAGACAGAGGAGGAAGCCCATGACCTTCGTTCGTCCCTGCGGCTGGGCCGCCGCCGGTTTGGCGCTGTTGCTGGGCGGCTGCTTCACGTCGGGCGAGAAGGCGTCGGTCGTGCAGCAGCCCAAGACGCCGGCCGTGCGCACGGTCAGCAGCTTCAGCGAGGCGCTGCGCTGCATGGACAACCTGATGGCGCAGCACGGCAAGCGCGACATCTACATCACCTCCAACGGCCTGCCGGACGCCACCGGGCGCGTGGCCGGCGGCACCAAGGACATGCTGATCACCGCGGTGTCGCGCATGTCCGAACGCTCCAACGCGTTCCGCTTCGTGGATTTCGAGCCGGCGCTGGACGACGTCAACGCGCTGTACTGGATGATCGGCGTGCAGCCGAACTTCCGCGCGCCGTCCTATTACATCCGCGGCGCCATCACGCAGCTGGACGACGCGGTGGTGGGCGAGGCGGCGAGTGCCGGCATCTCGCTGCCCGTGCTCGACCTCGGCGTCTCGGCCGACCAGACGATCTCCATGATCTCCGTCGACCTGAACGTGGGCGAGCTGGTCACGCGGCAGATCATCCCCGGCATGTCGTCCAGCAACACGCTGGCGATCATCGCGTCGGGCAAGGGGGCGGACGCGGGGGCCGTGGTCGGCAAGGCCGGCCTGTCCTTCAACGTCGCCTTCAACAAGTCGGAAGGCATGCACCAGGCGGTGCGCACTTTGGTCGAGCTGAGCGCCATCGAGGTGCTGGGCAAGCTGACCCGCACGCCGTACTGGCAGTGCCTGGGCATCGACCAGACCAACCCGGCCTTCGCCAGCGAGGCGCGCGGCTGGTTCGATTCCATGTCGGGGCAGCAGCGCGTGACCAACGTGCAGCGCAATCTGGCCGCCGACGGCTACTACAACGGCCCGGTCAACGGCCAGCTGGACGAGGCGACGCGCAGCGCCATCTCGCGCTGGCAGGCGGACCACGACCTGATCGCCAACGGCCGCATCGACTTCGACCTGTACCAGCGCATGCTGGGCACCCCCGCCGGCCGCAGCCAGGTGCCGCCCGAGCGGCTGCAGACCGTCAGCAACGCCGGCGGCGAGGACCTGCCGCGGGCAGCACCGGCCCCGGCGGGTGCGGGACCGGACCTCGTGCTCACCTCCGACCGCGGGCCGCAGCCGCGCTATCGGGTGGGGGAGGCGCTGGTGGCGCGGGTGACGCCGACGGCCGACGGCTTCGTCTACTGCTACTACCAGGACGCGGCGGGCGCCGTCGCCCGCATCTACCCCAACCGCTTCCAGCCCGACGCCTTCGTCGAGGCCAACCGGCAGGTGGAGATCCCGCCGGGCACGCAGAAGCCCTTCAACCTGCGCATGGACCGCGTGGGCGCGCGCGAGAGCATCGCCTGCGTGGTGACCAAGGACGAAATCGGCGTGCGGATCCCCGAACGCTACAAGACGCAGGACCTCCAGCCCATCCCCGGCGCCACCCTGCCGGAGCTGCTGAACGCCTTCACCTCCGTGCCCGGCGCCAACGCGCGCTCCAAGCAGATGCAGGTGGAGGTGCTGCCGGCCGCGGTGGCGGCGCGGTAGGCCCGATTGGCTTGAAAGCCCCTCTCCCTTGAGGGGAGAGGGGTTGGGGTGAGGGTGGTTACGGCCGGACGGCCGGAGAACAGAGTCTTTCTTCCGCGCTGCCGCGCGTAACGACCCCTCATCCCAACCCTTCTCCCTCAAGGGGAGAAGGGCTCTTGGGGGGTGAAGCCGGCCGGGTTGTGGGCCGGCTCACAGACCGCGGGGCGGCGGTGGGGGTAGGACTGTGATCGACGGGGCGACCTGACGCGCCCCACCCGAACCGTTCAGCCTTTTGGAGGCGACCATGCCGAAGCGCACCGTTACCGTGACCCGTCTCGCCCTGCCGGCGATCGCCCTGCTCTGCGCGCTGCCCGCGCTGGCCCAGACCGTGGAAGGCAAGGGCGACGGCAAGGTCATGATGTTCGACCGCCCGCCCACCGTCGAGGAACTGCGCGACGTGGTGACGCCCGAGCCGCAGCGCCGCACCCGCAGCATCGAGATCATCGGCGGTGCGGCCAACAGCGCCGCACAGCGCCCGCGCCAGACCGAGCGCACCAACTACGGCGGCGTGCCGCAGGCGGCCCAGCCCCAGCAGCAGTACCAGCAGCCGGAATACCAGCAGCCCGCCTACCAGCCGGCACCGGAGCCGCAGTACCAGCCCGCACCCGAGCCGGCGGCCGCCGCGGTGCCGCAGGCGCCGCGCCCGAAGGCCAGCCGCCCGGCGCCGCAGCAGGCGGCAGTGCCGGCCGCCCCGGCCGCGGAGCCCGCCCAGCAGGAGGACGCGGGGGCGAACGCCTTCGGCTTCCGCATCAACTTCGCCTTCAACTCGGCCGAGGTGCCGCGCGAGTTCTATCCCTACATCGACGCCGTCGGCGGGCTGATGAAGGAGGACGGCTCGCTGTCGCTGGTCATCGAGGGGCACACCGACGCGGTGGGCGGCGACGGCTACAACCGCGCGCTGTCCGAACGCCGCGCCGTGTCGGTGGGCGAGTACCTGGTGCGCGTGCACGGCGTGCAGCCGCAGCGCATCACCGTCGCCGGCCGGGGCGAGAGCCAGCCGATCTCCGCCGATCCGAACGACGGCCGCAACCGGCGCGTCGAATTCAAGCCGGCCCGCTGACCGCCCGGGGGAAGGAGACCGCCATGCGCACGCTCAGCCTCCTCGTCGCCGCCGCCGGCTTCCTATGGGCCGGTGCCGCCGATGCCACGCTGGTCAAGAACGGCAACGGCAAGCCGGTCGGCGCCGCCACCGGCGGGGTGGAGGTGGGCGTGCCGCAGGGGCGCGTGCGCGTCCAGTGCTGGCAGGACGGCCGCAAGATCGTCGACGAGTCGGAACTGGCCGTCGTGTCGCTGGGCATCCTCAGCCAGATGAACGCCCTGCGCCTGCGCCGGGCGGGGATAGCCGATCCGACGCTGTCCCTGGTGACGCAGGCGCGCACCACCTGCCTGCTCGCCCCGCAGGACCCACCACCACGTGACCAGATCGGGCATGACTGATCGGCGCTGGATGTGGTCCGGCTCACAGCCGGGTGGGGCGGGGTCCGGTAGGCTCGGGGCGCGACCACAACCCACTTCGAGGATAAGACCATGTCCACACACTCGCGACGACGATCGAGGCACGCCCGCGTGCCGCCCGCCGCCCTGGCCCTGGCGTTCGTGATCGGAAGCACGGCTTCCGCCATGACGACATCCGCCTGGGCCGCCGAGGCGGTGGTGGTGGCCTCCACGGCACCCGGCTACGCGCTGGGGCAGGTGGTGCCGGATGGCGCCATGGTGAAGCTGCCGGACGGGGCGGGTGCCCTGTTCCTGTTCGCCACCGGCCGCACGGTGCGCGTCAAGGGCCCCTACGAGGGGCAGCTGGACAAGATGCCGGAGGCGGCATCGCGCGCCGCCGTGGGCAGCCTGCTGAGCGGCGACCGCTTCATGCAGAGCGAACTCGGCGCCACGCGCGCCGTCGGCAACCCGCTGGAGCGCGGGCTGGAGCAGGCCTTCGCCGTCGATCCCGGCACCGCCGGCACCGTCTGCGCTCGCGCCGACGCGCCGCCCATGCTGAAGCGGCCGCGCGACCCGGCGCTGTCCGCCGTATCGTTGCGCGACCCGGCGCGCGGTGCGGCGGCGACGGTGACCTGGACGGGTGCCGCCGGCACCGCGCCCTGGCCCAAGGACCTGGCGGTGCGCGACGGCGGCGAGGTGGCGGTGTCCGGCCCCGACGGCCGTTCGCTGGGCACGCTGAAGCTGCGCGTCGTCGACGCGGCGACGGACCGCGGGGCTGCCCTGGCCGTCAAGCTGGCCAGCGCCGGCTGCGAGAAGCAGGCGGCGGCGCTGCTGTCGCCGCTGCGCGACGCCATGGCGCCGCTGGACGTCTACCTCTCCACCGACCGCGGGACCAGTGCCGCCTACAAGGCGGGGGAGGCGGTGCGGCTGGTGCTGCAGACGAACCGCGACGCGCACGTCTACTGCTATGTCCGCAACGCGCGCGGCCAGCTGATCCCGATCTTCCCGAGCACCTCCAGCTCCTCGCTGGTGGAGGGCAGCGTGCCGCTGTCGATGCCGGGCGAGCGCATGCCGATGCCGCTGCGCGCCAGCGAACCGGCCGGCGACATGGAGGTGCGCTGCCTCGCCGCCGACCGCGACCTGGGCAGCGACCTGCCCGGCCGCAACGAGGCGTTCCAGCCGCTGAGCGAGGACACGGTGGCGCGGCTCGACCACCGGCTGGGCGCGCTGCGCGACACCGAGATCGTCATGGCGCAGGTGTTCCTGCGCGTGCGGTAAGAAGAAACTGGCTCGTAGGTTGGGTTGAGCGCAGCGAAAACCCAACGTGTTTGCGGCGCGAGGCGTTGGGTTTTCGCCGGTGGCTCAACCCAACCTACGGCTCCGGATCCGAGGGGGCATGGACAAACGGGATGGTGCCCCGGCGGGGCGGCGGGGGACGGAAGCGTGGTTCGTGCCGGTGCTGGCGCTGGGCGTGGCGCTGCTGGCCTTCGGGCTGCCGTGGCTGCTGGCGCCGCTGCGCGCCGCCGACGAGTTCTTCAGCGACCTGATGATCGCCCACTTCGCCCCGGCCGAGCCGCAGCACCCCGGCGTCGTGCTGGTCACCCTGGGCGAGGACAGCTTCGCCGGGCTGGCCTGCCGATCGCCGGTCGACCGCGGCTTCCTGGCCGGGCTGATCGGCGAGCTGGAGGCGGCTGGCGTGCGCGCCGTCGGCATCGACATCCTGTTCGACCAGCCGACCCTGCCGGCCCGCGACGAGGAGCTGCGCCAAGCGCTTCTGAACGCCAGGATTCCCGTCGTGGCGGTCACCGCGCTGGCCGAGACGCCGCTGACGGAGCAGCAGCGGCGCTACCTGGACGGCTTCCTGGGCGGTGTGCGCTCCGGCCACGCCAACCTTGCCAAGGACCCGCTGGACGGCACCGTGCGCTGGCACGTGCCGCGGGGGCCGCGCGGCACGCCCAGCCTGCCGGTGGCGCTGGCGCAGGCGTCCGGCGCCGTGCCGGACGAGGCGCTGCCCGACCGCCCCTTCCGCATCGCGTGGCGCAACGGCCCCGCCCCCGGCACGCCGGCCGTCACCGCCTTCCCGGCGGAGGCGGTGGGCATGCTGCCCAAGGAGTGGCTGGCCGGGCGCATCGCGCTGATCGGCACGGTGCTGGTCGGCGTCGACCGCCACCGCACGCCGCTGGTGGCGGTGCAGGGCGCCACGCCGGGCGTGGAGATCCAGGCGCAGGTGCTGGCCCAGCTGCTGGACGGGCGGGCGAACCCGCGCCTGCCCGCCTGGGGGGAGGCGGCGCTGGTGCTGGCGCTGGGGGCGGCGGGCGTGGCGCTGGCGCTGGCCGGGCTGCCGGTGTGGCTGCTGGCGCTGGCCTGCCTGCTGCTTCTGCTGGGGTACTGGGCGGGGGTGGCGGCGCTGTTCGGGCAGGGCGGGCCGCTGCTGCCGCTGCTCAGCCCGTCCATGGCGTGGCTGGGCGGCATCGCGGTGATGACGGCGCACCTCTCGTTGCGGGAGCGCGCCGACCGCCGCGTGCTGATGCGGCTGTTCGCCAACCACGTGTCGCAGCCGGTGGCGGACGAGATCTGGCGCGAGCGCGACGCCTTCATGGCCGGCGGCCGGCCGCGCCCGCAGCAGCTGACCGCCACCGTCCTGTTCTCCGACATCGAGGGCTTCACCACCGTGTGCGAGGCGCTGGAGCCGGAGCCGCTGATCCGCTGGCTGGAAGGCTACCTGGACGTGATGGTGCGCGTGGTGGCGGCGCACGACGGGGTGGTGCTGCGCTTCATCGGCGACGCCATCCTGGCGGTGTTCGGCGTGCCCGTCGCCCGCACCACCCAGGCGGAGATCGACGCCGACGCCGAGCGCGCGGTGCGCTGCGCCCTGCAGATGGGCCGCGAACTGGCCGAGCTGAACCGCCGCTGGCAGGCCGAGGGGCTGCCGCCCGTCGGCATGCGCGTGGGCATCCACACCGGGCCGCTGGTGGCGGGCAGCCTGGGCGGGTTGCGGCACATGGAGTACTCGCTGCTGGGCGACACCGCCAACACGGCGGCTCGGCTGGAGAGCGTGGCCAAGACGGTGGACGTCATGTCGACCCCGCACTGCCGAATCGTCATCGGCGAGCCGACGTGGCGGGCGCTGCACGACGCCATCGACGGGCTGCCGGTCGGCGAGGTGGCGCTGAAGGGCAAGCGCCGGTCCGTGCGCATCTGGCTGGTGCGCGACCGCGAGCCGGAAGCCGGCACCGTCGACCTCACGCAAGCGCGATAGCGCGCGGGGAGGGCGCGGGCGTTGGGTTTCCGGCTTTGGCCTCAACCCAACCTACGCGGGAAGTTCCCGTGGGTTGGCCCGTAGGTTGGGTTGAATTCTCACCGGCGCTGGCGCGTCGACCCGCAGCGGGATGAAACCGTTTAAATGCCCCTCTCCCTTGAGGGGAGAGGGGTTGGGGTGAGGGTGATTACGGCCGGCAGGCCGGAAAAGAGTCTTTGTCCGCCCTGCCGGGCGTAAGTACCCCTCATCCCAACCCTTCTCCCTCAAGGGGAGAAGGGCACCGTCTTCGGAACTGCCTGCCCCTTGTTTTTTCTTAGCGTCAGCGAAAACCCAACGTCGCGTGTCCGTCATGACGGAGTATCGGGCGCGATAAGCGCCGGTTCGCCTGGAATCAGGCGCAACGCCGCCACCTCCATGGGTGCCTTGCTCAACCTTGGGTGGCGCTCTCGCGGGCCTCCGACGCGATATCCAGCGCCACCAACTTCCCCACGCGCCGCAGCGCGAAGTCGTAGGCGTGGAGCATAGCGCTGGCGGCGTCGTTCATCAGAACCGTGCCGCATCCTTCCGTTGTGATTTTCATGGTGCGAACAGGAGTGGAGTGCCGGAGTGTGGTTAATTTTCAAAAATGACCCAGCGCAAGTTTTAAAATTCCGCCTCCGGAATTGTATGGATTGCTTGCTCTCAAAACAAAATGATATAGACTCTGCATCCGTCAGAGTTTATACCCACTCCAATTTTCCGCTTCTCCAAGCGAACAGGCAAGCGATAACCGGTTGCGCAAAATGCAATACAGACCGTGTTACAGGTCACTCCGGCCGCACCCTTTGCGGTTATCCGGTGTGATACAATACAAGGCAATGAATGCAGGGTGTGAAGTGTTTCGTGATACGGAGCGTGTTACATGACCGGCACGCCAACCATGAGCCTGCGGGTTCCCCAGGACACCGAGATGCGCCGGGCCTTGCGCGAAGCCGCCAAGGCCCTGCGGTTGGGGCAGATCACCGCCACGGCGCTGCTCGACTGGCTGGCCAGCCGGCAGACGGCACAGGATGGGTTCGATCTTCGGTTGCTTGCCACCGAGCAGCGTATCGCATTGCTGGAAGCGGCCGTTGAACGCATCGCCGTCGAGTGCGGGGTGCGCACGCCGCTGCCGATGGCCGGCATCGGCGACCGCGCGGCTTCCCACGATCGTCGCCGGGCCCGCCGTTCCAAATAAAACGGGGTACTTCGCCGGAGGGTTTATTTGCCCCATTCTGGGGAGTAGGCAAATCGCGTGCTTGGCACGCATCGCCGTTTAAAGATAAACTCTCCTCCGTCCAGCCAATGGTCTTCATTTTGCGCCAAATTGCGCGGCCAGGTTTCCGGTTGCTCCGGGGTGGCTGCCTTGGCGCCGGTCGCGCATGCGTCGAATGACGGGTGCGCCGGGTGAAGGGTTCGGCGGGTCTCCTCGGCCAGGAGGACGGCGGCGAAGGAGGCGGCGATGCTGAGAGGGATGCTGCGAGGCTGGCTGGCGCGGGCGGTGGCGGTGCTCGTGCTGCTGGCGGCGGGTGTGGGGCAGGCAGCGGCCCAGGCCGGGCCGGGCGCGTCCCCGGCCACGGCCACCGAGAAACGCATCGCGCTGGTGATCGGCATCAGCGCCTACCGCAACGCGCCGGAACTGGTGAACCCACGCAACGACGCCCGCGCCATCGCCGAGATGCTGCGCAAGCTGCACTTCACCGTGGAGGAGAAGCAGGACTTGGACATCCGCGGATTCGCCGACGCGTTGCGCCAGTTCGGCATCAGCGCCAGCCAGGCGGACGTGGCGGTGCTGTACTACGCCGGACACGGCATCCAGGTGGGCGGCACCAACTATTTGATCCCGTCGGACGCGCGGCTGGAGCGCGAACGCGACCTCGTCTACGAGGCGATGCCCTTGAACCTGCCGATGGGCGAGCTGGCGCAGGCGCGCAAGCTGGGCATCCTCATCCTCGACGCCTGCCGCAACAACCCCTTCGTCGACAAGCTGGCGCGCACCGGCGCCAACCGCCAGCAGACGCACGCCGGCTTCGCCCGCATCGACGACACGCCCAGCGACACGCTGGTCGCCATGGCCACCCGCGCCGACCAGCTGGCCGAGGACGGGCAGGGCGAGCACAGCCCCTACACCCAGGCGCTGCTGAAGCACCTGCAGACGCCGGGCCTGGAGCTGAGCCTGTTCTTCCGCAACGTGCGCGACACGGTCAAGCAGGCCACCGACGGCCGGCAGGAGCCGTATATCTACGGCACGCTGGGCGCCACGCCCTTCTACTTCAACCCGCGTCCGCCGAACCGCCCGCCGCTGCTGGCCGACCTGCGGCCCCTGGAGATCCTGGACCGCGCCGAGCCCGAGCCGCTGCGCATCGGCCAGCCGACCGACCCCGACGACGACCAGCTGTTCGCCCGCGTCACCGGCCTGCCGCGCGGCGGCAACGTGCGCATCGGCGAACGCTCCGTCCTGATCGGCGACTATCTGACGGTGGACCAGCTGGCCGCCACCAGCTTCAAGCCCGACACCAGCTTCCGCGGCGACGCCGGCGGCTTCGAGTTCACCGTGATGGACGGGCGCGGCGGCACCGTGAAGGGCGTGGTGCCGATCACCATCAAGCCCAGCAACCGGGCGCCGCTGGTGGTGTCCGACCGCACGCTGCGCGTCGTCGCCAACCCGCTGGGCATCGAGGCGCCGAGCGACCCGGACGGCGACGCGCTGACCATCACCGTGTCCGGCGTGCCCGAGCGCGGCAAGGTGAAGAGCGGCGCCACCGTGGTGAAGGCGGGCGACCGGCTGAGCGCCGACGCGCTGACCGGCCTGGTCTTCGACCCCGAGCGCGCGCCGGCCGGCCCGGCCGGGGCCTTCGCCATCGTCGTCGAGGACGGCAAGGGCGGCCGCTCCACCGCCACCGTCGCGGTCGAGATCGCCGAGCCCGGCGCGCTGCCGGTGGCGGAGATCGAGCAGACGGTGTGGGAACGCGTGCGCGGCAGCAGCGACGCCGCCGACTATGAGGCGTTCCTGCGCCTGTTCGGGCGCAGCGGCTATGCCCAGATGGCGCGCCAGCAGGTGGAGAAGCTGGCGCCGCCGAAGGGCGAGGAACCGAAGGCCGATCCCAAGGCGGATATGGCGGTGGCCGGGTCGAGCGGCGGCGAGCCCGCCGATGCCGCCGCGGCGGCCGGCACCGAGGTCGCCATGGCCGGCGCGCCGCTGGAACCGGTGGAGGGCGGTGCCTTCACGGTGGTGAGCGATTCCAACCTGCGCTCCGCCCCCAACACCAGTGCGGCCCGCGTGGGCCACGTGACCAGCGGCGCCAGCGTGCGCGTGCTGGGCCGGGTGCCGGGCGCCAACTGGCTGCGCATCGCGCTGGAGGACGGCAGCCAGGGCTTCATCTTCGCGCCGCTGGTGCGGCCGGCACCGGCACAGGCCCCGGCACAGGCCCAGCCGCCGCAGCAGCAGGCGCCGCAGCCGCACACGCAGGCGCCGCCGCAACCCCAGCAGCAGCAGGTCCAGCAGCAGCAGGTCCAGCAGCAGGCCGCCGCACCGCCGCCACCGCCGCCCGCTCCGGCTCCGGCGCCCGCGCCGCAGCAGGTCGCCGCCGCGGCCCCGCCGCCCCCGCCGGGCAACGGCAGCGCCGTGCGCACGCACGGGCGCGGCAACAGCTTCCAGGACTGCCCGGAATGCCCGGTGATGGTGCGCATCCCGCCCGGCTGGTTCATGATGGGCAACGACCGGGGCGATTCCGCCGAGAAGCCGGTGCACCGGGTGACCATCGCCAAGCCGTTCGCGCTGGGCGCCTACGAGGTGACGGTGGGCGAGTGGCGGGCCTGCGTCGAGGGCGGCGGCTGCCCCAACATGCCGCGCATGACCAACCCCACCGACAGCACGCCCGTGTACAACGTGCACTGGGAGGACGCGCAGGCCTATGTGAAGTGGCTGAGCCAGAAGACCGGCCAGCGCTACCGCCTGCCGTCGGAAGCGGAGTGGGAATACACCGCGCGCGCCGGCAGCGTCGGGGCATTCTGGTGGGGCAGCGAGCAGGGCATCTTCGCCAACTGCACCAACTGCGGCGGCCCGCACGAGCGGCTGACCCCCGCCGCCGCCGGCAGCTACAAGCCCAACCCCTTCGGCCTGCACGACATGAACGGCGGCGTGGCGGAATGGGTGGCCGACTGCTGGAACGGCAGCTACCAGGGCGCCCCCGTGGACGGCAGCGCCTGGCAGGAGGGCAACTGCCGCAAGCGGGTTCTGCGCGGCGGTTCCTGGCGCAACGCGCTGCCCGAGATCTCGGCGACCGGGCGCGGCCAGTACGACATCGACGTCCGCTACATCAACAACGGCTTCCGCGTCGCGCGGGAATTGAATTGAGGCGACGCCCCTCCCCCGGTGGGGCCGGAGGAGGGGCTTTGGTCGCTTACGCGTTCAACACCCACGCGGCGTTGAAGGCGGTCGGCGCGATGCCGACCAGCGTCACCGTGCCGCCGCCGGACAGCGCCAGGATGGTCGACCCGTCGCTGGCGGCACCGGTGGTGTAGGTCATGCCGGCGGCCAGCTCGATGCGGTCGCCCTGGTCGGCGTTGAAGCCGCGGATCTGGTCGTTACCCTGGCCGGTGGCGAAGACGAAGCGGTCGGCGCCCAGGTTGCCGGCCAGCACGTCGTTGCCGGCCTCTCCCAGGATGCGGTCGTCGCCCTGGCCGCCGAAGATGGTGTCGTTCCCCTCGGCGCCGGAGATGGTGTCTTCCATCATGTTGCCGTAGATCACGTCGGCGTCGGCGCCGCCGAAGATCAGGTCGCCGCCCTGGCCGCCGAACAGCGTGTCGTTGCCGGCGTCGCCGTACAGGACGTCGCCGCCCTGGTTGCCGTACATCACGTCGGTGCCGCCGCCGCCGTAGGCGGTGTCGTTGCCCAGGTAACCGGCGAAGCGGTCGTTGTAGGAGGCGCCGAAGAACGCGTCGTTGCCCGAGTAGAGGTCCGAGGTCTTCGTGGTCCCGGCAAGCAGGGCGTCCCACGGGAAGTTCAGGCCGCTGATGGTGGCGCCGGTCAGGCCGCCGCCCGCACCTTCGTCGATGCCGGTGATGGTGCCGGAAACCGTGTTCATGCTGGTGCCGGCGCCGGTGAAGGAACCGCGCAGCACAGTCGTGAACGTCTCGGTGCCGTAGGTCTCGCGAATGGTGACGGCGGTCGGCGTGAAGGACGCCAGGGTGATTCCGCCGACGGTAATCTGGTTGTCGTCGGTGTTATAGAAATTGTAGTTTACGGACGGGTTGACGGTAACAACAGCCATTCAATGCGTCTCCGATTTACCTGCGGCGCAGATAGCCGCAGGATTGTGGAGCGCGGATGGTAGACTACTTTTAACAGAAATCAAGCCGCAGACCTCGCTGCGGCCGATCGTCGCGGTTGTGAAAGTGGCGGGAATGGCGCCCTTTGCGCGCGGAACGGGGCCGGCGTTGGCCGGCCCCGCACCGTTATTTCTGCACGGACTTGATGTTCTGCACGGCGACGTTGCCGGTGCCGGCGGCGATGTTGACCGCGCTGTTGACGTTGTTGAAGGTCACGTTGCCGTTCGCCAGCGCCGTCGCCAGACCGTCCAGCGGCACCGGCGGGGTGACGCCCGTGCCCCCGGTTCCGCCGGCCGTGCCGCCGACTGCGGTTCCGTCCGGCGCGGTGCCGCCGCCCCCGTTGCCCACGCCCAGGTCCAGCGTGCCGTTGATGTTGTTGAAGATGAACGGCGCCTCGATGATGGTGAAGGAGGGGACGAACTCCGGCGGCGGCTGGCGGCTGGCGGCCAGGGGCTGGCCCTTGCTGAAGCCGCCCAGGAAGCCGGCGTCGCCGCGGATCTTGGCGATCTGCTGCTGGTGCACCTGCTTGCGGCTGACGGAGGGGTTGGTGACCATGGCGCCCGGCGGCGTGATGCGGCGCGGCGCGGTGAAGACCGGCATGCGCACGGGCTGGGCGAAGGCCTGCGCCATGTTGGCGGCGCTGACGCCGGTGGGAAAGCCGATGCCGCCCGCGTCCTGCGCGGCGGCGCCGCCGGCGGACAGCAGCACCAGGGTGGTGGCGGCGGTGAACAGCGGGCGGATGCGGGTCATCGGAGTGTTCCTTTAACGGAGATCGGTCTGGCTTAGTGGGCGCTGAGCGGTTCCATGTCGTGCTGGCGCAGGGCCGCGAAGGCGATCTCGCGGCTGGGATAGCGCCAGAGGTAGGTGCCGTCGGCCGCGTAGCAGGCGTAGCTGGTCCGGCCGCGGCGGGTGACGCGCTTGACGTAGCAGCGGTCCATCAGGCCGAGGGTGACGAAATCTTCGCCGGACATTGGCTCCTCCCAGAGGTGCGGGTGCTCGTGATGGGAGGAGCATAGGTCCGCGGGCACCGGCGCGCTGTGAGCCGGGCCACACGGGGGCATGAAAATTCAGAGGAAGAGAAATCGGACACGGATGAACACGGATAGGATTTATGCGGTGTTCGGCAGATCCGTGTTCATCCGCGAAACATCCGTGTTCATCCGTGTCTCATGAACACTCCGGTCACGCGCAGGTGTTGCCGATCTCGTCCAGGGCGTCGCGGTCGCGCACGGTGATGTAGCCGGCGTCCATGCCGATCACGCCGCTGCGCTGCCATTCGTTCAGGAGCTTGTTGATGCTCTCGCGCGACACGCCGACGAGGCAGCCCAGCTGCTGCTGCGACAGTTTGATGTCCAGGCGGATGGCGTTCTGCGGCGCGGGCTTGCCGAACACCTCCACCAGCCGCAGCAGGGCGCGGGCGAAGCGGGAGGAGGCTTCCAGGAACAGCGTGTCCTCCAGATGCTCGCTGGTCTGGCGCAGGCGCTTGCACAGCACGCTGATCAGGCGCAGCGACAGGTCCGGCCGGGCGGTGAGGAAGGGCATGAACTGCGCGCGCTCCAGCACCAGGAGGTCCGTCTCCTCCAGCGCTATGGCGTCGGCGGTGCGCGGTTCGCCGTCCAGCAGCGCGATCTCGCCGAACAGGCCGCCCTTGTTGATGATGTTCAGCACCAGCTCCTTCCCGTCGACGGAGTGGGAGCAGATCTTCACCCGGCCGCGGATGATCGCCATCATGCTGTCGCCGGGGTCGCCCTTCTGGAAGATGACGCCGTTCTTCGGGAAGTAGGCGAGGCGCGCGCTGGAGGCGAGCCGGCTCAGCTCCTCGCGCTCCAGGTGCTTGAGAAGGAAGTGCCCGGCGAGCACGAGTTCCTTGTCGAACGCGATCCGTACCCCGGCCATGCGGCGCCTCCCCTAGCTGGGCCGTTTTCAGTGTACACGGCGCCAATGCCCCTGCCGGGGGCGCCAATGGCGGTACTTCGCCGTTCCGGGTGTGCCCCTTCCGTGCAGCCGTGCGATCTGCGCATGCCTGTGGCCCCTGCCACAGCGCTGCCGCATTCCTGCGATTTACGATCCCCCCGCTTTCACAAACCGCGGGGGCACCGATGCGCATCCTGTTGACGGTCCTGATCCTGTTCACCGCCCTGCCTTGCCTGGCCGAGGGGACCGAGGGCATGGTGGCGGCGGCGGACGCCGGGATGGTCGGCACGGTGACCCGGCGCATCGAGGGCGACCGCACGACGCTGCGCGTGGCGGGCGTCATCACCGCCGCCGTGGCCGCCGACTTCATCCACGCGCTGGAGACCGCGCCGGCCGCCCGCCCCGTGCTGGTCGACCTGGACAGCCCCGGCGGCTTCGTGAAGGCTGGCTACGCCATGATCGACGCCATGCTGCGCCAGCGCGCGGCCGGCCGCACGGTGGTCACGCTGGTGCGCGGCAGTGCGGCGTGCGAGAGCATGTGCTTCGGCGTGTTCATGGCCGGCCTGCCGCGCCGGGCCGAGGCCGGCGCCTCCTTCATGGTGCACGCCCCGCGCGACGAGCGCAGCGGCATCATCTCGCTGCGCACCATCAACGAGATGAAGGCGCGGCTGGCCGGGCTGGGCACCTCGCCGGCGTGGCTGCAGACGGTGGCCGACCGCGGCGGCTTCTCCGGCCGGGTGGACGTGCGCGAGCGGGCCGAGGACTTGGCCCACAGCGGCGCCAACGTGGTGACCGAGCTGCTGGTGGCGCGCTGATCCCCCGTCCCCCCGTTCCCTCGTCCCCCGTCCCCTTGTCAACCCCGAATGCCTCTGACGGACGGACAGTACCGTTGGCCGCATTGCGCGGACCGCCGCCCCCGAGTCACCATGGCCGCACAAGAAGAAACGGCCACCATACTCGGGAGGAGTCCATGAAGGCTGATCCGCTCACCGACATCCGATTGGCCAATCCCGGCCTGTTGCGGCAGAAGTACGCGCTGGCCAACTGGATCACGCTGATCGCCGACGACCGCGGCCTGGGGCCGGCCGCCGTCGCCCGCATGACCGGCATCGACACCGAACAGGCGGAAGCCATCCTCGACGGCGTGGTCATCGCCACCCCGCTGCCGACGCTCGACCGCGTCCTGCGGACGCTGGAGCGCTGGCAGCACTGAGGGGGCATTCAGGGCGGCGGCTACTTCTTCGACGGGTCCGCCGGCTGCGCGCCGGTGGCGCTGCCCGTGCCGCCGCCGATGGAGCCGGCGTTGGGCGTGGCGATGCTGCCCGACGTGCCGGAGCCGGCGGCGGCCGCACCACCCTGGCCGGTCTGTCCGCGCTGGTCCCAGGTGGAGCCGGAGGTGCCCGACCCGGCGCTGCCGCCCGTCCCCCAGGTGGAGCCGGACGTGCCCAGCTGGCTGCGGTTGAGGCAGGCGGGGTCGTTGCCGGCGCTGCCGGCCGGGCAGTTCGCCGTGGAGGGGCCGCCGGCGCTGCCGCCGGTGCCGGCCTGCGCCAGCGCGCCGCCGGAGGCCAGGAGGATCACGAAAGCCGAGATGATCGGGGCCGAGATAGTCGGAAGGGTGCGCATGCTGCCTGTCCTTGCACGGGTGTTGCTTCCCGTGAACAGGCGGGCGGGCGTATCGGCGCGCCGTCAATGCACGCCCTTAATGCACGCTTAGGGGCTCCATGTCCTGGAGGCGCAGCGCCGCGAAGGCGGTGTCGCGGTCGTGGAACTGGCCGAGGAAGCTGCCGTCGGCGGCGTGCACTTCGAACAGCTTCTCGCCGTTGCGGACCACGCGCTTGACGTAGGCGCGGTCGAGAATGCCGAGGAGGGCGAAGTCCTGCTCCAGGCCTTCCGGCGCATCGGGCATCTGCATGGCGGACATGGTCACCTCCCGGGGCCGAGGCCCCCTTACGCACCCAGTGTAGACATGAATGTTTAATGGGGAGTAAGGGAGCCCGCCGTGATCCAGGTCATCCTTACGCACCGCCGACCGATACCAAAGTGGCGGGGCGGTGCCACCATGGGCTTGACCGCCGTCAAGGCCGGGGTGCCCGGCGCTGCCGATCCTGCCGACACGGTCCAGTCTTGGTCCAGTCGTGGAGGAGACACGTGTTGCAGCGGGAAGAAGCCATGCCGGACGCCGGGTTCGGCCACAATTCGGGCGGCGTGCGCATCGCCGTGGAGGTGCGGCTCTTCAACAGCCTGACGCGCCACGGCGGCGGCGCGGTGTTCCACCGCCTGTCCCTGCCGGCCGGCAGCACGGTGGGCGACGTGATCCGCCGGTTCGGGATTCCCATGCCGGACGTCTACCTGGCCCTGGTCAACGGCCGCGACATCACGCCGACGCTGGGCGGCGGCATCAACGAGCACCGCATCCTGGACGAAGGCGACGTGCTGGCCCTGTCGGGGCCGGTGCCGTTCTCCTGGGCGTATGGGGCGCCGGTGGTGTGACGGTTTGGTTTCCCTCCCCCGCCCCCGGCGGGGGCGTTGAGCCGGTGCCGAAGGCAACGAGCGCCGAAGGCGATCGTAGGCGAAACGCAGTCGCGAGGCTTGCGAGCGACTGTGGAAGGGGCCCATGCGGAGCATGGGAAGGGTGGGGGCAAGTTGTTCGCGAGGATCAGCGGCCCGACGCCTGCCACAAAGGCCGTTGCCCCCACCCTGCCCGCTACGCGGGCTTCCCTCCCCCGGCGGGGCCGGGGGAGGGGTATATTATCCACCCCCGCGGCGGAACGCGGTGTCGAAGCGGTGCAGGAAGGCGCGCTGTTCCTCGGCCGGCCAGCCGTGGAAGGCCAGGGTGACGCGCAGGCGGGGGAGTGCTATGAGCGCGATGCGGCGGTCGGGCAGGGGCTCCAGGCGGATGTCCACGCCGGCCGCGCCGCCGATGCGGTAGACGCCGTCCTCCACGCGCCAGGGCAGGCCGTGCGCGGCCTCGGGCAGCAGGCGCGCGAAATCCTCGCGCGTCAGCGCCATGTCCTTCTCGACGAGGGTATCGCTGATGGTGTCGCTCATCCGCCGGCGACGGGCGGCCACATGGCGAGCGCGTCGCCGGGCTTCAGCACCTGCCGGTCCAGTTGGCTGGGCTGCACGTAGACGCCGTTGACCAGCACCAGATGGCAGCGCTCGCGCGGCAGGTTCAGGCGCTGGATGACGTGACCGGGGGTCGCATCCTCCGGCACCTGCAATGGGGCCTGGTTGTTCACCGCGCCCGGCGGCAGGAAGCCGGACAGGGTGGCGAACAGCTTGACCGTGATCTCCATGGTGTCTCCGCCTCTCCCGCAGCGATTGGGGGCGCCGCGGCGCCCCCGTTCCTTCTACCTGATCTGGCTACCTGATCTGGGAGTTCGCGACGTAGGCGTCCATGAGGCGGTAGGGGTCCTTCATCAGCCGCTCCTTCCACACGCCCAGCTTCGTTTCGGCCTGGATCAGGCCGCGCAGGCAGCCGACGTGCTGCGTCAGGCCGATGGCGGTGCCGCCGACCAGGACGTCGTCGGCGAACTGCAGGCTGATGTACTTGTAGTTGTCGTGGTCCACCACCTCGACCTTCTCGCCGCCGTCCACGCCGGCCCAGAGGCCGAAGGAGGAGGAGATGAGGCCCAGCGTGTCGAGCACGTTCATCTGCAGGCTGCCGTTGTACTGCACGTTGTGGCCGGCCATGTTCATGGCGGCGATGCGGCCGTGCTCCGACGCGGTCGGCTGGATGGCGTGCACGTCGTGCGCCTTGGTCGAGAAGTCGTAGCCCTGGGCCACGTCGCCTGCCGCGTAGACGTCGTTGACGCTGGTGCGCATGTAGCGGTCGACCAGGATGCCGCGGTCGATCTTCACGCCGCTGTTCTCCAGGAACTCGACGTTCGGGCGCACGCCGGCCGACACCACCACGAGGTGGGCCGCCAGCATCTCGCCGCTGTCCAGCTCGACGTCGATGGTGTCGCTGGCCTCCACCACCGGCTCGCGGCGGAACAGGCGGGCGAAGATGCCGCGCTCCTTCTCGGCGGCGACCGACTGCAGGCTCTTGATCTTGGTGGAGGTGAGGACGCGGATGCCCTTCTTCTCGCACCACGTCTTGATCATGGTGCCGGCGGTCTCGTTCATCATGCGCGGCACCATGCGGTCGCCCATCTCGACGACCGTCAGCCGGACGCCGCGCATGGCCAGCGCCTCCAGCACGATGCAGCCGATGAAGCCGGCGCCCATCAGCACCACGTGGCTGCCGGGCTGGGCGAGGTCGATGATGTTGCGCGCGTCCTCCAGCGTCCAGCAGTGGTGGACGCCCTTGCGGTCCAGGCCGGGGATGGGCGGGCGCACCGGCCGCGCGCCGGTGGCGATCAGCAGCCGGTCGTAGGACAGGTGGCTGCCGTCGGTGAAGTCGATCTTCTTCTCGTCCGGGCGCAGCCGCTGCGCCAGCCCCTGGCGGTAGCCGATGCCCTGGGTGTCGTAGTGGTTGGGCGTCTTGCGCAGGTAGGTCCCCTCGGCCTGGATCTTGCCGGTCAGGAAGTAGGGGATCGCCATGCGGGAATAGGGCGGCTCCGGCTCGCCGCCGACGAGGGTGACTTTGCCGTTGGGATCGGCCTTGCGCAGGGTCTCAGCGGCGACGACGCCGGACGGCCCCGCTCCGAGAACGACGTAATGCATGGAGGATCACCCTCAAGAATTCGTAGGTCAAAGTCCCTCCCCTGCCTCCGGCGGGGGAGGGAAGCCCGCGTGAGCGGGCAGGGTGGGGGCAAGGATTCTCGGGCAGGCCGTTGCCCCCACCCTCCCAAGCGGAGCTTGGGCCCCTCCCTCCCCCGCCGGGGGCGGGGGAGGGGTGGAAGGCCCCCAACCGTTACAGGGCCAGCCGGGCCAGCGTCTCGTTGGTCGGGACGCCGTCGGGCGTCCAGCCGCGGAGCTCGTAGTATTCCGGCAGCATCTTGCCCAGGTCGTTGACGCGGCCGGTGGCCGGGCCGGTCTTCGCCGCTTCCTTCAAGAGGCGCTTGGGCAGCGTGTCGTCCTTCGCCGTCAGGCCGGCGGCGAGGTTGAACTGGCGCTCCAGGTTCCAGATGCGCTCGCCCGTCTCGACCAGACGCTCCACCGACCAGCCGCCGTCGATGGCGGCGTCGACCTGCGGGGCGACGTCGACCAGCGACCAGGCGAAGGAGGTGAAGATGCAGATGCCCGCCGCGTCGAAGGCGGCCGTGGCGTCCTGGAAGGCCTTCACGAGGCCGGCCTTGCCGTCGGTCGCCAGCGGGTCGGTCTTCTCCGGGATGCCCAGGATCTCCGACGCCACGGTGTAGCTGCGCAGGTGGCAGGCGCCGCGGTTGGAGGTGGCATACGTCAGGCCCATGCCCTGGATACCGCGCGAATCATAGGCCGGGAACTCCTGGCCCTTGACCGACATGGACAGGTCCGGGTGGCCGTACTTCTCCGTCAGGCGCTTGGAGCCCAGGCCGATCTCGGCCCCGAAGCCCTCGCCCTTGCCGGTCAGCTCGGCCAGCTTCACCAGCGCCTCGGCCGAACCGAAGCGCAGCTCCAGCCCGCCGGTGTGCTCGGTGGTGATGGCGCCGATCTCGTACAGCTCCATCGCCGCCGACACGGTGGCGCCGAACGAGATCGGGTCCATGCCCTGCTCGTTGCAGATGAAGTTGGCGTAGGTCAGCGCGTCCAGGTCGTCCACGCCGGTGTTGGAGCCCAGCGCCCAGGCCGCCTCGTACTCCAGGCCGCCGGACGCACCCCAGTACTGCGGCTTGTCCTTGACCGAGAAGTGCGTCTTGTCGACGGTCGAGATGCGGCCGCACGCGATGGTGCAGCCGAAGCAGGCGCCGTTGCGGGACAGGTTCGGCTTGCCGTCGCTGGCGCGCGGCACGGCCATCGCCTCGGCCGAGATCTTGTGGGCACCCTCGAACTGGATGTCGCGGTGGTTGCGCGTGGGCATGGCGCCCGACTCGTTGATCACGTTCATCAGCACCTGGGTGCCGTAGGCCGGCAGGCCCTGACCCGTGACCGCGTTGCCGGCGAGCACGGCCTTGGCCGCCTCGGTCGCCTTGAAGAACGCGTCGAAGTCCTTGATCTTCACGCCCAGCGTGCCGCGCACGGCGACCGCCTTCAGGTTCTTCGAACCCATCACCGTGCCCACGCCCGACCGGCCGGCGGCGCGGTGCAGGTCGTTGACGATGCAGGCGTACTTCACACCCTTCTCGCCCGACACGCCGATGGAGGAGACGCGGATCTGCGGATCCTGGTGCTTGGCCTTGATCGTCTCTTCCGTGTGCCAGACGGACGTGCCCCACAGGTCGTCGGCGGGCAGCAGCTTCGCCTCGCCGTTCTCGACGTAGAGGTAGACCGGGGTGGCCGAGCGGCCTTCGAAGATGATCATGTCCCAGCCGGCGTTCTTCAGCTCGTTGCCGAAGAAGCCGCCGGAGTTGGAGCACGCGATGGCGTTGGTCAGCGCACCCTTGGTGATGACCGTGTAGCGGCCGCCGGTCGACGCCATGGTGCCGGTCAGCGGACCGGTGGCGAAGATCAGCTTGTTGTCGGGCGACAGCGGATCGACCTTCGGGTCGATCTCCTCGCACAGGTATTTCGTGCCGAGGCCGCGCGAACCCAGGTACTTCTGGGCCCACTCCTTGTTCAGCGGCTCGGACTTCACGGTGCCGGCGGTCAGGTTGACGCGCAGGATCTTACCAGCCCATCCCATCGTCAGGCCTCCTCAGTTCGCGGCGGCAGGAGAGGTGGACTTGGCGGCCCAGGACCGCATCTTGTCCAGGCCGGTCCAGTTGGCGTCGACGTAGGTGATGGCACCCGTCGGGCACGCCTTGGCGCAGGCCGGGCTGCCGTCGCACAGGTCGCACTTGGCCACCTTGCCGCTGTCGGCGTTGTAGTTCACCGTGCCGAACGGGCAGGCGATCGTACAGACCTTGCAGCCGACGCAGACGTCGTCGTGCACCACCTTGGCGCCGGTGCCAATGCTGATGGTGATGGCGTCCACCGGGCAGGCCTTCATGCACCACGCCTCGGCGCACTGCGTGCAGGTGTAGGGGACGAAGCGGGCCTCCGCGTCGAAGGTGAAGACGCGGATGCGCGACTTCGACGGGTTGAAGGCCCCTTCCTTTTCATAGGAGCACGCCATTTCGCACTGGCGGCACCCGGTGCATTTGCCCGGGTCGAGATTGAGCGATCGCTGCATCGGCGATTCCTCCGACGTGGAAACCAGGACCTGAATGGATAGGCCTGCCCGGCACGCCAAAGGCGGGTATTGCCGGACGGCTACCCTTTTTCATTTTCAGCGCGAAGCCTATACGCCGCCCCGGCGGCGGACAAGGGTTGCCAAGCCTTTGAGGGCTAGTACTTAGGGCGCGTTATGACTTGGCGAGCACAGCGTGTCGCCTGTTCGGAGTGTTCGCGTTGCCGCGGCGCGTCCCGGTGGCCACTTCAAAGGAAGGCGACGGAACCCGACTGCAACGGGAGAGAGACGCATGAGCACCCGACGCATGGCCGAGATGATCTCGGACATGAACCCGATGGGCACCGACGGATTCGAGTTCATCGAGTACACCGCCCCCGATCCCAAGGAACTGGAGGCGCTGTTCGCCACCATGGGCTTCCGCCCGGTGGCCCGGCACCGGTCCAAGACCGTGACGTTGTGGCGGCAGAACGGTGTCAACTTCATCGTCAACGCCGAGCCGGACAGCTTCGCCCAGGCCTTCGCCCGCGTGCACGGGCCCAGCGTGTGCGCCATCGCCTTCCGCGTGGCCGACGCGGCGCACGCCTACAAGCGCGCGCTGTCGCTGGGCGCCAGGCCGGGGCCGAGCACGGCCGGGCCGATGGAACTGAACATCCCGGCCATCCAGGGAATCGGCGGCAGCCTGATCTACCTCGTCGACCGCTACGGCGACCGCAGCATCTACGACGTTGATTTCGAGTTCGACGACAGCGTGCCGGAGAAGCCGCCGGGCGTGGGGCTGATGGGCATCGACCACCTGACGCACAACGTGCACCGCGGCCGCATGGAGGAATGGGCGGGCTTCTACGAACGGCTCTTCAACTTCCGCCAGATCCGCTACTTCGACATCGAGGGCAAGGTCACCGGCATCCGGTCCAAGGCGATGGCCAGCCCGTGCGGCAAGATCCGCATTCCCATCAACGAATCCGCCGGCCACGGCGGCAAGGACCAGATCGAGGAGTACCTGGAGGCCTACCGGGGCGAGGGCATCCAGCACGTGGCCCTGTCCACCGACGACGCCTACGCCACGGTGGAGGCGCTGCGCAACCACGGCGCGGAGTTCATGCCGCCGCCCCCGGACACGTATTACGAGATGCTGGGCGAGCGCCTCCCCAACCACGGCGAGGATCTGGAACGGCTGAAGCGCGACCACATCCTGGTGGACGGCGCGCCGGGCGGCGGGCTTCTGCTGCAGATCTTCACCAAGACGGTGATCGGCCCGATCTTCTTCGAGATCATCCAGCGCAAGGGCGACGAGGGGTTCGGCGAAGGAAATTTCCGCGCACTGTTCGAAAGCATCGAACGCGATCAAATCAAGCGCGGCGTGCTGCAGGACAAGACCTGACGCGACTGACCGTTCGGCCGATGCATACTCGGCCATAGGTGACATGGACGGGCCGCCGCCGCCGCCGATAAGCTGCCTTCCAAAGAGGCAACACAATCGGCGGCGCCGGTCCGGCGACCAGCCGGATCGGATCATGTGCCCACGGTGACGGAAACGCTTCTCGATTCTCCCTTAAGTGGCGATGCCGCGCGCTGGCGCGACGCCGCCGACGCGATGCCCGGGCTGTTCTGGCAGGAAAACGCCGCGGGTGCCTGCGTCTTCGTCAACCGGGCGTGGCGGGAGCTGACCGGCCGCACCCTGGCGCAGGAACTGGGGCAGGGCTGGCTTTCGTCCATCCATCCGGAGGACCGGCTGCTGCTGGCCGGGCCGGTGGCGGCGGCCAAGGACGCCCGACGGCCCTTCGACGCGGAGTTCCGGCTGCGCGCCGCCGACGGGTCGTGGCGCTGGGTGCTGGGCCGCGCCGAGCCGCGGGTGGCGGCCGACGGCGCGTTCCTGGGCTACGCCGGCTCCGGCCTCGACATCACCGGGCGCAAGCAGGCGGAGATCCAGCGCCGCGCGGAGGAGGAGCGCTACCGCGCCCTGTTCGCCCAGGCCGCCATTGGCATCTGGCGGGTCGGCCTGGACGGCCGCCTGCTGGAGGTGAACGACCGGCTGTGCGCGCTGCTCGGCTACCACCGGGACGAGCTGGTGGGGCGGGACTTCCGCGACCTCGTCCACCCCGACGACCGTGCGGCGGAGGAGGCGGAGCTGGCCCGCCTGCTGGCCGGCGATGTGCCCAGTTACACGCTTGAGCGGCGCTGCCTGCACAAGGACGGCTCGCTGGTGTGGGTGCGCGTCACCTCCTCGCTGGGCAGCGCGCCGGGGCGGGCGGGGGAGCGGTTCCGCATCTCCATCATCGAGGACGTCACCGACCGCCGCGCCGCCGAGGAGGCGCTGCGCGTCAGCGAGGCGCGGCTGCGGCGCGCGCAGGAGGCCGGCGGCGTCGGCGACTGGGAAATGGACCTCGTGGCCGGCACGGTGATCTGGTCGGCCAGCCTGTACCGGCTGCTGGGCCGCGACCCGGCGGGCGAGGCGCCCAGCCTGGGCGCGCTGATGGAGGTGGTGCACGCGGACGACCGGGCCGAGCTGGGGGCGGTGGTGGACGCCGTGCTGCGCGGCGACCGGCCGCTGGACACGGAATTCCGCGTGCTGCTGCCCGACGGCACGGTGAAGTGGCTGTCCAGCCGCGGCGAGGTGGAGCGCGACGCGCTGGGCCGGCCGGTGCGCCTCGTCGGCGTCAACTTCGACGTCACCGCCCGCAAGCAGGCGGAGTGCCGCACCCGCTTCCTGGCGGAGCTGCACGACGCCCTGCGCCCGCTGTCCGACCCGCGCGACGTGCTGGCCGAGGCGTCGGCGGCGGTGGGCCGCTACCTGCGCGTCGGTCGCGCCGGCTTCGCCGAGGTGGAGGGCGACGCCGAGCGGCTGCACGTGTCCCAGGACTGGTGCGACGGGATGGCGAGCGCGGTGGGCATCCACGCCACGAGTGCGTGCGGGGAGGCGGCGCTGGCGCTGCTGCGCGCCGGACTGCCGCTGGTGGTGGAGGACGTGGCGGCCGACCCGCGCACGGCGCCGGCCGCCGCCGGCTATTCGGCGCTGGAGATCGGCGCCCTGGCCGAACTGCCGATCATGCGCGACGGCCGGCTGGTCGGGCTGCTGTTCGCGCACGACCGCGCGCCGCGCCGCTGGGCGGCGGAGGACGTGGTGGTGCTGGGCCAAGTGGCCGAACGCGCCTGGGCGGCGGTGGAGCGGGCGCGCGCCGAGGCGGCCCTGCGCATGAGCGAGCAGCGGCTGCGCGTCACCTACGACAACGCCTTCGCCGGCTTCGCCGAGCTGGACCTGGACGGGCGTGTGCTGAACGCCAACCTGCGGCTGGCGGAGATCCTCGGCTACAGCCACGCCGAGGTGCTGTCCATGAGCCTGCTGTCGGTCACCGACGCGCGCGACGCCGACGCCGACGCCGCGTGCTTCCGCCGCATGGTGGCGGGGGAGATCGACAGCTACCAGCTGGAGAAGCGCGTCACCCGCAAGGACGGCCGTCCGCTGTGGGTGGCGCTGGCCGCCTCGCTGGTGCGCGACGCCGACCAGAAGCCGCTGTACAGCGTGCGCGTCATCGTCGACATCACCGAGCTGAAGGCGGCGGAGGACCAGCGCAAGCTGCTGCTGGGCGAGCTGAACCACCGGGTGAAGAACACGCTGGCCATCGTGCAGTCCATCGCCGCGCAGACGCAGCGGGGCGCGGCGTCGGCCGAGCAGTTCGTCCAGGCGTTCGACGCGCGCCTGCTGGCGCTGAGCCAGGCGCACAACCTGCTGACGCGCGAATCCTGGCAGGGGGCGGACCTGGACGACCTGCTGCGCGAGACGCTGCGCCCCTACGGCGTGGGCGAGGCGGGGGCGCGGGTGAGCCTGTCCGGCCCGGCCGTGCGCGTCGGCCCGGCGGCGGCGGTCGCCATCGGCATGGCCTTCCACGAGCTGGCGACCAACGCCGCCAAGTATGGGGCGCTGTCCAATGGCGCCGGCCGCGTCGGCGTCGTCTGGCGGGTCGAGCCGGCGGAGGACGGGCCCGACCGGCTGGTGATCGCGTGGACGGAAAGCGGCGGCCCGCCGGTGGTGCCGCCGACGCGGCGCGGCTTCGGCTCCCGAATGATCGAGCGCGGGTTGAGCGGCCAGCTGGAGTGCGCCGTGGAGCTGACCTTCCCGCCGGACGGCGTGCGCTGCCGCATCGCCGTGCCCTTGAGCACGCGCGTGCTGACGGCGTGACGCTGGACGCGGGTGCCGCATCTGCGGCATCACGGTGGCGATCACCGGGGGCGGGGATTTTCGGCGGACGGAGCGGGGCATGGCGGCGAAGGGCACACCGGCGGTGAACGCGGCGAAGGCGGCGGGCGTCCGCTTCCGGCTGCTGGAGTACGACTACGACCCGTCGGCCGACGCCATCGGCCTTGCGGCGGCCGAGGCGCTGGGGCTCGACCCGGCGGTGGTCTACAAGACGCTGATCGCGCAGCTGGACACGAAGGCCCTGGTGTGCGCGGTGATCCCGGTGGCGGCGCGCCTGGACGTGAAGGCGCTGGCGGCCGCGGCCGGGGCCAAGAAGGCCGACCTCGCCGACCCGACGCTGGCGGAGCGCACGACCGGCTACACGGTGGGCGGCATCAGCCCGCTGGGCCAGCGCAAGCGGCTGGCGACCTTCATCGACGCGGCGGCCGACGCGCTGCCGGAGATGGTGGTCAACGGCGGCCGGCGCGGGCTGCAGATCGCGCTGGCGCCGGGCGACCTGGCGCGCGTGCTGGGGGCGAAGGTGGTGCGGATCACGGCGGGGTGAATCTCCCTCCCTCGCCCCCGGCGGGGGAGGGAAGCCCACGTCAGCGGGCAGGGTGGGGGCAACGGCCTTTGTGGCGGGCGTTGGGCCGTTGATCCTTGGTGAACAACTTGCCCCCACCCTCCCGCTCTTCGAGCGGGTCCCTCCCTCCCCCGCCGGAGGCAGGGGAGGGGTTATAGAACGCTGTTTTTCTATGACTTGTCGTCTTCGTACGTGTAGCGGAAGTCGCAGTGGTCGGCGCCCTGCATGATGGTCTGCGTGCGCGTCATCTTCAGCTTCGGGTCATAGCCGGTGCAGAAGGCGGCGTCGCGGTTGCAGGACAGCAGGTGGCCGATGTGGCCCAGCCCCATCTCGCGGTACATCTCGGCGTAGCGGCAGCGCTTCACGTCGAAGTCGAAGTGGGTCTCGTCCTGCCGCTTCACCTCCATGCGCAGCGCATCGTCCTTCTGCCACAGCGGCATGATGCCGGCGAAGGTCTCGATGCTGGTGCCGTTGGGCTCGGCCTTGGCGAAGTTTTCCGCGGCGGCGACGGCGGCCTTGGAGACGGCGGTGCCCAGCACCTCCTGTGCCACCTGCTCGCCGAAGCGGGCGACCATCTCCTCGTAGACCGGCTTCAGGATCTCCGCCTCGATGCGGCGGCGCTCCAGGATGCCCAGTTGCTGGGTCATGTGTTCCTCCAATCGGGCCTCTCGTCCCAATAGCCCCTCTTCCTTGACGGGAGAGGGGTTGGGGAGAGGGTGGTTACGCCTCTCACGCTGGCCGAAGGCCAGCGCTGCCGGCGTCAGGCGGATGCCTTTGGCATCCGCTGAGAGCCCGGCAGGGCGGAAGATGATTTCTTCCCGGCATCCGCCGGTAATCCCCCTCTCCCCAACCCCTCCCCCGCAAGGGGGGAGGGGCTTTCGTGGTTTTCAATGCACGTGTCCGCCGAGGTAGGCCTCGGCGATGCGGGGGTCGTCGCGCAAGGTCTCGGCGGGGCCGGCCAGCACGATGCGGCCGTCCTCCATCACCGCGGCATGGTCGGCGATGCGCAGGGCCGCGCGGGCGTTCTGCTCGACGATCAGGATCGACACCCCCTCCGCCCGGATGCGCTGCACCAGATCGAAGATGAGGGCGACCAGCTTGGGCGCCAAGCCCAGGGACGGTTCGTCCAGCAGCAGCAGCTTGGGCCGGCGCATCAGGGCGCGGGCGATGCACAGCATCTGCTGCTCGCCGCCCGACAGCGAACCGGCGTTCTGCCGCAGGCGTTCCGACAGGATGGGGAACAGCGTGAAGATGCGCTCCAGCTCGCCCAGGCCGGCCTCGCCGCCGCCCAGCACGAGGTTCTCGCGCACGGTCATGTTGGAGAAGATCTGCCGCCCCTCCGGCGCCTGACACAGGCCCATGTCGACGATCCGGTGGGCGGGCAGGTTGGCGATGGGCTGGCCGCGGAAGGCGATGCTGCCGGACTTGGCCCGGTAGATGCCGGAGACGGCGCGCATCAGCGTCGTCTTGCCCACCCCGTTGGAGCCGAGCACGGCGACGATCGATCCTTCCGGCACCGTCAGGCTGACGCCGTGCAGGATTTCCTGCGGCCCCATGGCGACGTGCAGGTTGTCGATGGCGAGCAGGCTCATTCGTCCGTTCCCAGATAGGCTTCGAGCACGGCGGGGGTGCGGCGCACCTCCTCGGGCGGGGCGTCGGCGATCTTGCGGCCGGACGCCAGCACGATCACGCGCTGGCAGATGCCCATGACGAGGTTCATGTCGTGCTCGACCAGCATGATCGTCAAGCCGCCCGCGTGCAGGCGGCGGATGAAGGCGGCCAGGTCCCGCGTCTCGGTGTCGTTCAGGCCGGCGGCCGGTTCGTCGAGGATCAGGAACTTGGGCTGCATGGCGAGCGCCCGCGCGATCTCCAGGTACTTGCGCTTGCCGTAGGAGAGGTTGGCCGCCAGTTCGTCCGCCACGCCGGTGAGGCCGGCGAGTTCCAGGGCGTGCCACGTGCGGTCGCTGATGTCCCGCGCGCGCCCGTCGCGCGCAAAGAGGGCGCCGAACGGCCCCTGCGGCAGCGTGCCCACCGCACCCACCGACACGTTGTCGAACACCGACATGTTGGGGAACACGCGCAGGTTCTGGAAGGTGCGGCCCAGGCCCAGGCGCGCGACCTGATTGGGGCGCATCCCGTTGATGGTCCGCCCGCGGAAGCGCACGGTGCCGGCCGACAAGGGCGTGAAGCCGGAGATGAGGTTGAACAGCGTCGTCTTGCCGGCCCCGTTCGGGCCGATCAGCCCGACCAGTTCGCCCTCGTCCACGTGGGAGCTGACGCGGTCCACGGCGAGCACGCCGCCGAAGCGGCGCGTCGCCTGATCGATTTCCACCAGATGCGTCGTCATCGCCAGCCGATCCCGATGCCGTTGTCCGTGCGCCGCCACGCGGCGTTGAGCTGCTGGCGCACCAGCTTGAGCGCCGAGACTTCGCCCAGCAGGCCCTTGGGCAGGAAGAGGATGGACAGGAACATCACCACGCCCACCATGATGTTGCGGAAGTCGCCCATCCCGCGCAGCCCCTCCGGCAGCAGGATCAGCAGCAGCGCCCCGATGATGGCGCCGGGCAGGCTGCCCAGGCCGCCCACCACGATCATGGCGAGGATCAGGATGGATTCGGAGAACTTGAAGTCGCCCGGCGAGATGTAGCCGGTCATGTGCGCCCACAAGCTGCCCGCCACGCCGGCGAAGAAGGCCGACAGGGTGAACACCTCCATCTTCAACCGCACGGTGCGCACCCCCATGGCGTCGGCGCACTGGTCGTCCTCCCGGATCGAGCGCAGCGCGTTGCCGTAGTAGGAGTGGCTGAGGCGCCCGATGGCGATCACGCACAGCGTCACCACGGCGGCCACCGTGTAGTAGGTGCCGAGCCGGCCGGACAGGTCGAACCCGAACAGGTTCAGGCCCTTGGTCACGATGATGCCGTTGGGACCCTTGGTGAAGTCGACCCAGTTCAGCATCACCAGATACAGCATCTGCCCGATGGCGAGCGTGGCGACCGCGAAATAGATGCTGACCAGCCGCATGGTGGGCAGCGCCACCAGGAAGGCGATCAGCGCCGCGACGAGGCCGGAGAGCGGCAGGGTGAAGGTGAAGCCCAGACCCGCCTTGGTCGCCAGCAGGGCCGCCGTGTAGGCGCCGACGCCGTAGAAGGCCGCGTGCCCCAGGTGCAGCAGCCCGGCCACCCCGGTGACGAGGTGGAGCGAGGAGGCCAGCAGCACGAAGATCAGCGACAGGTTGGCGATCTGGTAGAAGTAGCCGCGGTCGAAGGACGCCAGCACCGCCGGCAGGGCCGCGAACACCGCCAGCAGGACGAGCGCCGGGACGATCAGGCGCGTGGGGCTCTTAGACGCGTTCACGGCCGGCTCCGAACAGTCCGCTGGGGAAGAAGATCAGCGTCAGGATCAGGAAGCCGTAGGCCACCATGTCCGACCAGCCGGACGACACGAAGGTCGTCGCCATGCTCTCGGCGATGCCGAGGATGAGGGCGCAGATGACCGCACCCGGGATCGACGACAGCCCGCCCATGACCATGGCGACGAACGCCTTGATGCCCGGCACGAAGCCCATGGCCGGGAAGATGGCGCCGTAGTAGAGCCCCACCAGGATGCCGGCCGCCGCCCCCATCATGGAGCCGACGACGAACGTCATGATGATGGTGCGGTCGGTGTCGATGCCCACGTACTTCGCACCCAGCGGGTTGTTGGACACGGCGCGGATCGACAGGCCAACGCGGGTGCGCCGCAGCAGGTACTGCAGGCCGATCAGCATGACGGCCGACACGGCGAAGATGATGAAGTCGCCGGTCACCAGGATCACCGGCCCGACGCGCACGGGGGTGTTGATCAGGTATTCGAACGGGACCGAGCGCATCTGCGAGCCGAAGACGATCTCCAGCCCCTCGCGCACGATGATCGACACGGCCAGCGACGACAGCAGCGTGGATTCGCGCATGGCGCGCGACTTCAGCGACGCCTCGTCCGTGAAGCGGCGGAACGGCTTGAAGGCGAGGCGCTCCAGCGAGAAGCCGGCGAAGGCGCCGATGGCGAGTGCCGCGAAGATCGCCGCGAAGATCGGCGGGGCGGATGCGGTGATCAGCACGAGGCCCGCGAAGGCGCCCAGCGTGTAGACCTCGCCGTGCGCGAAGTTGACGACGTTCAGCACGCCGAAGATCAGCGTGAAGCCGATCGCCATCAGCGCGTACGTCATGCCCAGCGACAGGCCGATCGCCAACTGCTGGAGGTAGTAGGGGTCGATCATGTCTTCCTCTCTCCCTCCCTCGCCTCCGGCGGGGGAGGGAAGGGGCCCGCGAAGCGGGAAGGGTGGGGGCAGCGGCCTGTGTGGCAGGCGTTGAGCCGCTGATCCTCGGCAAGCAACTTGCCCCCACCCTCCCAAGCTTCGCTTGGGTCCCTCCCTCCCCCGCCGGGGGCGGGGGAGGGCGATTAAATTATTATTCTTTCACGGGCGCGAACTGGCCGCCCTTGACCTCGACCTTGACCAGTTCCTTTTCGGCCTCGCGGTCGGGGCCGAAGGTGGTCTTGCCGGTCACGCCGGGGAAGTCCTTGGTCTTGGCCAGTTCGGCGCGCACGGTCTCGCGCGTCGGGTTCGGCTGGGCGCGCTCGACCGCGGCGATCATGATGCGGACGGCGTCATAGGCCTGGGCCGGGAACTGGCCCGGCGTGGCGCCGTCGGAGCGCTTCTTCCAAGCGTCCACGAACTGCTGCACGTGCGGCGTCGGATCGGTGGGCAGGAAGTTGGACGTCAGGCGCAGCCCCTCCGCCGCCTCGCCGGCCAGCTCGATCAGCTTCGGGCTGTAGGCGGCCGAGGTCGAGTAGACCGGGATCTTGACGCCCAGCTGCTGGAGCTGCTTCAGGAACTGCGCACCATCCTCGTAGAAGAAGCCGGTGTAGATGGCGTCGGGCTTCGCGCGCTCGATCTTGCTGATCAGCGAGCGGAAGTCCTTCAGGCCGCGGTTGAAGTTCTCGGAAAAGACCACGGTGCCGCCGTTGGCCTTCACGCCCTCGGTGAAGCCGGAGACGACCGACTGGCCCCAGTCCGTCTGCTCGGCGATCACGGCGACGGTCTTGATGCCCTTGGACAGCATCCACTTGGCGTTGTAGGGGCCTTCCTGCGCCTGGGTGGCGATGTTGCGGAACTGCCACTGCGAGATCTTGGCGTAGTCGGGGTGCGACGCCGTCTGGGAGAGCTGCGGGACGCCGGCCTCCTTGTAGACCTGGGCGGCGGCCATGGAGACGGTGGAGGTGAAGTCGCCCAGCACGCCGACGATCGCCTTGTCGTCGGCGAACTTGCGGGCGATGTTCACGCCCTCCTTGGCGTCGGAGCGGCTGTCCTCGAAGACGATCTCCACCTTGAAGGGCTTGCCGGCCTTGGCGAATTCCTCCAGCGCGATCTCGGCGGCCTTGCGGAAGTCCTGGCCGTACTGGGCGGTGTCGCCGGTGAGCGGCAACTGGTAGCCGAGCTTCACGGCGTCGGCGGCAAGCGCCGAGCCGGCGAGGCCGGCGGCGGTGAGCGCCGCGAGGGCGGCGAGGCGGAGGGTCATGGTCGTGGCTCCCAATCCTGGTCGTGTTCGTGTGGTTATTTCGCGGTGCCGGGCAGGACCTTCAGGCGGCAGCAGCCCTCGTCGCCGGGCTTCCAGGTCTCGCCCTTGAAGACGAAGCCGGCCGCCTCGAACAGGCCGCCGTCGATGGCGCCGGCCATCGTGCACAGCAGCTCGAGATCCGCGTCGGAGCGGCCCTGCGCCTGCCAGGCTTCCTTCAGCGGGCAGCGGTGGAAGTGGATCTCCAGCGCCTCGCCGTCGCAGCGCTTCACCTCGGGCGCGAACATCTCGTCGCGGTTGGGGATGCCGTCGAGGAAGGCGCCGCACAGGCCGGCGAGGTCGGACGGGCCGTGGGACGCGTACTTCACGCCCATGCTCTCGCCCAGGCGGCGGGTGGATTCCTTGCCGACCTCCAGCGCCGTTTCGGTGCCGAACCGCTCGCGCAGCACGTCGAACATGTGCGCGTAGGCGGCGGCGCGCATGGCGTAGGAATTGCGCAGCAGGGTGGGGTAGTCGGGGGTGTCGGCCATGGTCATCCTATCCGGCGGTCAGATTTCGCGGGAGTCGTTCCAGCGATATTGCAGCAGCTTCAGCGGCCCGATGCGCTGCAACAGCGGGTTGAAGGGCAGCGGCGCCGGCTCGGTGAAGGGCAGGGCGAGGTCGCGCGTGTCGCGGCCGAGTGCGGCGTAGGCCAGCTCCCGGCCCAGCGAGAAGGACAGCGCCACGCCGCGCCCGTTGCACCCGGCCCAGGCGAAGCCGTTGCCGGCCAGCCGGTGGACGCGCGGGGTGTAGTCGGTGGTCATGGCGATGCGGCCGTTCCACACGTGGTCGAAGGCGACGCCCTGGAGGGCGGGGAACATGGCGCCGAGCCGCTGCCCGACGATGCGGCGCAGGCGGTCGGCGCCGTTCCACGGCACGATCAGGCCGCCGCCGCTGACGATGCGGTTGTCCGCCGTCCAGCGCATGAAGCGCAGGTCGCCGTGCGTGTCCGACATGGCCTGCCGGCCGGGGATCACGCTCTTGCGCACGTTGTCGCCCAGCGGCGTGGTGGCCATCTGCCAGGACAGCACCGGCACCACCTCGTCCCGCACCTGCGGGAAGACCTGGGCGGCGTAGCCGTTGGTGCCCAGCACCAGCGCGTCGGCCGTCACCTCGCCCTGCGGCGTGCGGGCGACCCAGACGCCGTCGCGCCGCTCCACGGAGAGGGCGGGGGAGTTGACGAACACGCGGGCGCCGGCCGCCGTCACCTTGGACGCCAGGCCGCGCACGAGGGCCAGCGGGTTGATATGGCCACCGGTGCGGTTGGTCCAGCCGCCGAAGTAGGCGTCGGTGCCCAGCAGGTCGCGGATTTGGGCGCGGTCCAGCAGCTCCACGGGTGCGCCGCGGTCGCCCCATTGGCGGACTCGGCGCTCGGCGATCTTGATGCGGCCGGGGGTGTGGGCGGGCTGGACCCAGCCGGTCTGCTCCGCCGCGCAGTCGATGCCCAGGCGGCGGACGCTGTCGAACAGGGTGGACGCGCTGTCGCGCACCAAAGCCACGAATCGCTCGCCGGCTTCCGGCCCGAAGCGGGTGATCAGGTCTTCCGGGTCGGGCCGGGTGAGGGTGGGGATGACCTGCCCGTTGTTGCGCCCCGAGGCGCCGCGGCCGAGTTCCGAGGCCTCCAGCACCACGGCGCTGGCGCCGGATTCGGCGGCGTGCAGCGCCGCCGACAGGCCGGTGAAGCCGCCGCCGATCACCAGCAGGTCGGCGCGCACGGATTCGGCCAGGATGGGCAGGGCGGGTGGCGGCGGGGCCGTCGCCTCCCACAGGGAGTCCGGCTTTTCCCAGATGCCGCCACGGCCGGGAAGAGGGGTGTCCAAGGCGCTTGCCACGTTGTTGGTCCGACCACTTGGTGAGTAGCGGAATATGAACCGGAACGCGGCTGTGTGCAATTTCCGTTTATGAAGTGAGGAAATATCAGGTATTCACGGGTGGGTAGTGTGTAATGTGGCGGCTGTTGCCCCCTCCCTAACCCTCCCCCGCGTTGCGGTGGAGGGGACTGCCGCCGCTTCGGCACCAAACCCTCCACCGCGAAGCGGGGGAGGGTGGCTGAGCGTCA
This sequence comes from Azospirillum sp., assembly GCF_035627195.1. GTDB lineage: Bacteria > Pseudomonadota > Alphaproteobacteria > Azospirillales > Azospirillaceae > Azospirillum. The sequence continues at coordinate 11,929 of NZ_DASPMG010000121.1, read as the reverse complement.
GCGAAGCCGGGAGGGGGCAGCGTCCCGCAATCACGCGCTCTTCGGCAGCACCGTCTCCGCCAGCCGCACCCAGTAGCTGGCGCCGATGGGCAGGACCTCGTCGTTGAAGTCGTAGTGCGGGCTGTGCAGGTTGCGCCCGCCCTCGTTGCTGCCGGCACCCAGCCAGACGTAGCAGCCCGGCCGCTTCTGCAGCATGAAGGCGAAGTCCTCCGCCCCCATGCTGGGCATCGGGTCGAGGTCGAGCGCCTGCTCGCCCACCACGCGGGCCGCCGCCTGCCGGGCCAGCTCCGTCTCCGCCGCCGTGTTGACGGTGGAGGGGTAGCGGCGCTCGTAGCGGAAGCTCATCTCCACGCCGAAGGCGCCGGCGATGGCCTGCGCCAGCTCGCGCATGCGGCGCTCCACCATGTCCTGCACCTCGGCGCGGAAGGTGCGGGTGGTGCCGCGCAGGACGGCGCTGGCGGGGATGACGTTCCAGGTGTCGCCGGCGTGGAACTGCGTGACGCTGACCACGGCGGCGTCCACCGGGTGGGTGTTGCGGCTGGGGATCGTCTGCCAGGCGTTGACGATCTGCGTGCCGGCGACGATCACGTCGGTGCCCAGGTGCGGCATGGCGGCGTGCGTGCCGCGGCCGGTCAGCGTCAGCTCGAACACGTCGTAGGACGCCATCATGGGGCCGGAGCGCAGGGCCATCCGGCCCACCTCCAGGCCCGGCCAGTTGTGCATGCCGTAGACCTGCTGGACCGGGAACTTCTCGAACAGGCCCTGCTCCACCATCACGCGGCCGCCGCCCTCGTTCTCCTCCGCCGGCTGGAAGATGAAGGCCAGCGAGCCCTGGAAGCCGGGATTTTCGGACAGGTAGCGCGCGGCGCCCAGCAGCATCGCCGTGTGGCCGTCGTGGCCGCAGGCGTGCATGCGGCCGGCGTTCCGGGAGCGGTGGGGGAGGTTGGTCTCCTCGTGGATGTGCAGCGCGTCCATGTCGGCGCGGAAGGCCACCGCCGGGCCGTCGCCGTTGCGCAGCACGCCGACCACGCCGGTGCCGGCCAGCCCACGGTGCACCTCCAGCCCGAAGGAGGCCAGCTTTTCGGCCACCACGTCGCTGGTGCGGTGCTCCTCGAACGCGGTTTCCGGGTGGGCGTGCAGGTCGTGCCGCCACGCCTTCATGTCGGGCAGCAGCTTCTCGATGCCCGGAACCATCTCCACCATGATGATGCTCTCCCTGTTCTTGTCGCTCAGCGACAATCACATAGGCGGGGTGAAGCGCAAGGAAACAGTGCCGAGGCCGGGGAACTCCGCCTCCACCGTGTCGCCGGGGCCGACCGGCGTCATGCCGGTGCAGGAGCCGGTGGTGACGATGTCGCCGGGCTTCAGCCCGTGCCCGCGCATGGACAGCGCGTTGGCCATCCACGTCAGCAGGCGCGTCAGGTCGCCGCCGGCCGGGTTGCCGCCCACCGTGTCCACCACGATGGCGCCGTTGACGCGCAGCTGCACGCCCTGGCGCGCGGGATCGACCCGGCGCCAGTCGGTGACGGGCGCGCCGGTCACGTAGGCGCCGCTGGTGATGTTGTCGGCCAGGATGCTCAGCGCGTCGACCGCGTTGCGGTCCTGGAAGCGGCCGTCCACCACCTCGATCCCCGGCAGCACGGCGTCCACGGCGGCCAGCACCTCGTCCGTGGTGTAGGGCTGCGGGCGCGGCGGCAGGGCTCGGCCGAAGCGGTAGGCGATCTCCGCCTCGATCAGGCGGACGCCGAAGGCGTCGCCGGGCAGCGCGGCGGGGGAGGGGTGGACGGTGGCGGCCGGCATGGGCGCGCAGGCGGGCTCCGCCTCCGGCGTCTTGGCGCCGACCTTCCAGGCGTGCGCCGGGCCGGTGCGGGCCAGCACCACGTCCTGGACGGCGTAGGCCTCCTCCACCGTGCGCGGGCGGCAGTCCTCGGGGAGGTCGCGCAGGCGGTCCCCGGTGCGGGCGGCGACCAGCAGGGCGGCGGCACGTTCGGCGCGGTCTTCGGTCATGCGACGGCCTTCTTCTGTGCGAGGTCCTCGATGGCGGCTTCGTCGAAGCCCAGTTCGGCCAGGATCGTCCGCGTGTGCTGCCCCAGCACGGGGGCACCGGAGCGCACGCCGCCGGGGGTGCGGGAGAACTTGATGGGCAGGCCCAGCGTGCTGACCGTGCCGGCGCGGGCGTGCTCCACCTCCACCACCATCCCGCGCGCCTTGGTGTGCGGATGCTCGTGCATCTCGGCGATGCTCAGCACCGCTCCGGCGGGGATGCCGGCCCTTTCCAGGGTGCCCAGCCATTCGGCGGTGGTGTGGCGGCGGAAGATGGGGGAGAGGATCTCGACCAGTTCGTCCAGGTGCCGCATGCGGCCGGGGTTGTCGGCGAAGCGCGGGTCGTCGCGCAGCTCCGGCGCCTCGATGGCGTCCAGCAGGCGCAGCCAGTTGGCCTGGTTGGCGGCACCGATGTTGATCCAGCCGTCGGAGGTCGGGAACGCTTGGTAGGGCGCGTTCAGCGGGTGGGCGGAGCCCATGGGGCCGGGGCTGACGCCGGTGGCGAAGCGGATGGCCGACTGCCAGTAGGTGTGGACGATCCCGGCCTCGAACAGGGAGGTGTCGACGCGCTGCCCCTCGCCGGTGCGGGTGCGCTCGTGCAGGGCGGCCAGCACGCCCATGGCGCCCAGCAGGCCGGCGGTGATGTCGGTGACGGGTGCCCCCACCTTCACCGGCGGGCGGCCCGGCCCCTCCCCGGTGATGCTCATCAGCCCCGACATGCCCTGCGCCACGAGGTCGAACCCGCCCTGGTCGGCCAGCGGCCCGGTGCGGCCGAAGCCGGAAATCTCGCAGTAGATGATCTTCGGATTGATCGCCTTCACCGCGTCGTAGCCGAAGCCCAGCTTCTCCAGCGTGCCGCGGCGGTGGTTCTCGATCAGCACGTCGGCGTCCTTCAGCAGGCGCCGCAGCACCTCCTTGCCGCCTTCCAGCTTGAGGTCGAGTGCCAGGCCGCGCTTGTTGCGGTTCATCATCATGAAGGCGGCGGATTCGTCGGCGACGGTGGGCGGCACCATGCGGCGGCTGTCGTCGCCGCCCGGCAGCTTTTCCACCTTCACCACGTCCGCACCCATGTCGGCCAGCATCAGCCCGGCCACCGGCCCGGCCATGATGTGCGCCAGTTCCACCACCTTGAGGCCCGCGAGGGGGCCTTTCGTGTTCCTATCCATGATCGTTCCTCAATTCCCTCCCCCGCCCCGGGGGAGGGTTAGGGTGGGGGTAAGATCAAGGATCCTTGGCTTTACCCTCACCCGGCCGGCTGCGCCGGCCACCCTCTCCCGGGGCGGGAGAGGGTAACACCTTCACCGTCCCTCGAACTTCGGCTTTTCCTTGTCGAGGAACGCCCTGTAGCCGGTCCGGAAGTCCTCCGTTCCGTAACAGGCGTAGCCCTCCTCCAATTCCTCGGGCGTCAGGGGGGCGCCGCTTTCCAGGCGGGCGACGAATTTCTTGTGCCAGCGGGCGACCAGGGGGGCGCCCTCGGCGATGCGGCGCGCGGTGGCGTAGGCTTCCGTCTCCACCTGGTCGTCGGGGACGATGCGGGTGACGAGCCCCTTCTCCTTGGCCTCCTGCGCGCCGAAGATGCGGCCTTCCAGCAGGATCTCCAGCGCCACGGCGCGGCCCACCAAGCGGAACAGTGCCTCGATCTCCGGGTAGGCCATGACGAGGCCGAGGTTCTTGATGGGGGCGCCGAAGCGGCTGGATTCGCCGCAGATGCGCAGGTCGCAGTTGGCGGCGATCTCCAGCCCGCCGCCGACGCAGATCCCTTCGATCAGCGCCACCATGGGATGGCGGCAGGCGCGCATGGCGTTCAGCGTGGTGTGCATGATGGCGCCGTAGGCGCGCGCCTGATCGACGTTCGAGCGCTCGGTCTCGAACTCCGAGATGTCGTTGCCGGGGCTGAACGCCTTGTCGCCGGCCCCGCGGATGACGATGCAGCGCACCGTGTCGTCGGCGTTCAGTTCGCCCACCGCCTCGCCCAGGGCGCGCCACAGCGGCTTGGTCATGGCGTTCAGCTTGTGCGGGCGGTTCAGCGTCAGGGTGACGATGCCGCCGTCGCCACGCTCCATCAGCAGTTCATCGATCGCATCTTTGATCATGGGGTCGTGTCACGATCCGTAGAAGAGGTTGACCAGCGTCAGCGAGACCGCCGGCACGTAGGTGCACAGCAAAAGTACCAGCAACAGCACGCCGATGAACCACAGGTTCACGCGCGTCGTCGCCCAGATGTCGGCCCGCGCGATGGAGCAGGCGGCCATCAGCACGCTGGCGACCGGCGGCGTCTGCTGCCCGATGGCGAGGTTCAGCGTGACCACGAGGCCGAAGTGGATGGGATCGATGCCGACCTGCGTCACCAGCGGCATGACGATCGGCACCACCAGGATGATGGCGGCGGCCGAGTGCAGGAACATGCCGAGGATCAGGAAGGCGACGTTCAGCAGCGCCAGCACCGCGTATTTGTCCGTGGTGACGCCGCTGATGGCCAGGGCCAGCTGCTGGGGCAGCTGCGCTTCGGTCAGGAAAGTGCCGATCAGGGCGGAGGCGGCGACCAGCAGCATGACCACGGCGGTCTGGATGCCGCCCTCGATGCAGGCCCGGTGCAGCTCGCGCAGGTTCAGTTCGCGGTAGATCACGGTGCCGATGAACAGCGCGGCGAGCACGGCGAGCGCCGCACCCTCGGTCGCCGTGACGAAGCCGCCGAAGATGCCGCCCAGGATGACCACCGGCAGCAGGAAGGCCCAGATGGCGTCCTTGAACGTCTCCCACACGCGCGAGGCGCGGAACCGCTCCTCCACCGGGAAGCCGTTGCGCACGGCCAGATAGTACGCGACCACCGCCAGCCCGAAGGCGCCCAGCAGGCCCGGGATGATGCCGGCCACGAACAGCTTCACCACCGAGGAGCCGGACATCACGGCGTAGAGGATCATCGGGATCGACGGCGGGATGATGATGGCGAGGCTGGCGGCCGACGAGCAGACGGCGGCCGAGAACTCCTTCGAATAGCCGCGCTTCTTCATGGCCGGGATGAGGATGCTGCCCAGCGCCGCGATGTCGGCCACGGCCGAGCCGGAGATCTCCGCAAAGAACAGCGACGCGCCGATGGCGACCATGGACAGGCCGCCGCGCACGAAGCCCACCAGCGCCGTGGCGAAGGCCACCAGCCGGCGCGAGATGGAGGACGCGTTCATGATGGCGCCGGCCAGGATGAACAGCGGCACGGCCAGCAGCGGGAAGTTGGTGGCGCCTTCGAACATCACCAGCGCCACGTTGGGCAGCATGTCGGTGCCCTGCACGATGGTGATGGTGACCATGGCCACCAGCCCCAGCGCCACCGCGATGGGCACGTTCAGCAGGACCAGCGCCAGCATGCCCGACAGCATGAATCCCAGGGTCATCGCGGCGCGCTCCCGTGTACGGCGTGCGAGGTGGTGCGGTCGGCGTTGGCGTCGGCGTTGACGTTGGCGGCGTTGGCGGCGGCGTGCATCTGCGCCTCCTTGGTCTCGGCATCGGCGAAGCCGGCCCCGCGCGCCTCGGCCAGGGCCTGGGGCAGGCGCAGCGCCTCGGCGATCATGAACAGGACGGCGCCGATTGGGATGACCGACTGGGTGAGCTGCATGGGCACGCTGGGCAGGCTGACCAGCGTGTCGCCCTCCAGGATCCGCCAGACCTCCAGCCCGGTCCAGGCGAGGACGCCGAAGAACAGGAACACGCAGGCCTCGGCGACGACGGTGGCGGCGACGCGCCAGCGGGGCGGCATCAGGTTCACCACCTCCGGACAGCCGATGTGCGCGCCCTTCAGCGCGGCCAGCGCCGAGCCGTAGTAGGTGAGCCAGCACAGCCCGATGGCAGCCACCTCGTCGTACCAGACCAGCGAGTGCCCGGCCGCGCGGAACAGGAAGCCGGCGCAGACGATCAGCGCCAGGCCGACGACAAGGGCGACGACGATGGTGTCGAGGAGCCGTTCGAAGCGCGTGCGGACGGTGCGGAGGGACATGGGGTGACTCCATCTGCTCCCTCCCTCGCCCCCGGCGGGGGAGGGAAGGGGCCCATGCGCAGCATGGGAAGGGTGGGGGCAACGGCCTGCCCGAGGATCTGCGGCCCGTAGGTTGGGTCTGGACCCAACACCCTTCGCATTGCCGGGAATGTTGGGTTTTCGCTGGCGCTCAACCCAGCCTACGGCTCGATCCTTGAGGAGGCCGCTGCCCCCACCCTGCCCGCTGCCGCGGGCTTCCCTCCCCCGCCGGGGGCGGGGGAGGGATTGACGTTACGATTTGCTGGCCAGCGCCAGGGCGCGGTCGACCAGGGCCTTGCCGTCCGGCACCTCCTTGGCGAAGGCGTCGTAGACCGGGGCGCTGGCCTTGACGAAGGCGTCCTTGTCGGCCTCGTTCACCTGCATGCCGGCGTCCTTGAGCTTCTTCAGCAGGTCGTCGTCGAGCTGGGCGGCGATGCGGTAGACGTCGTCCTGGGATTGGCGCGCGGCCTCGGTCAGGGCCTGCTGCACCTCGGGCGGGAACTTGCTCCAGCTTCGGCCGGCGGTCAGGTAGGCCGGCGTGTAGACGTGGCCGGTCATGGAAAGGTACTTCTGCACCTCGTAGAAGCGCGCGGGGTGGATCTGCGCCAGCGGGTTCTCCTGCCCGTCCATCACGCCGGTCTGCAGCGCCACGAACACCTCGGAAAAGGCCAGCGGGCTGGGGTTGGCGCCGTAGGTCTGGAACATCTTCACCCGCCACACGCCTTGTGGCACGCGCAGCTTGATGCCCTGCAGGTCGGCCGGCTTCACGATGGGGCCGCGGTTGTTGGTGATGTGGCGGAAGCCGTTCTCCCACACCGCGAGGATCTTGTACCCCTCCTTCTCGGCCAGGGGGGCCAGGGTGGGGGTGACGATCTCGTCGCGGATGCGCTTCATGTGCTCGCGGTCCTTGACGAGGTAGGGCATCTCGAACAGGCCGAAGGCCGGCACCACCGACGACATGACGGTGGAGGGCAGCGCCATGTCGATGGTGCCCAGCTTCAGCTTCTTCATCATTTCGCTGTCGCCGCCGAGCTGGCTGGAGCCGTAGACGACCACCTTCGCCTTGTCGCCCAGCTTGGCATTGACGCGTTCGGCGAAGGCCAGGGACGACTTCTCGAACAGCGAGCCGGGCTCGCCCACGTGGCCCAGCTTGATCTCCGTCTGCGCCAGCGCGGGTGCGGCCATCAGCGCTCCGGCCAGCAATGTGGAGGCGAACAGACTCCGGACGGCGTTCATCGCATCTCCTCCCCAATCGGTTTGTTCGTTCTTGTGTCGTCGCGGCATTACGAGTTTCCGAATTCCAGGTACTCCATCGCCGCCGCGACGCCGCCCGCGCGGTGCGGGATGCCGGTCAGGCGCAAGCCCATCTCCACGCCGGCCAGCGTGCCCATCAGCGTCAGGTCGTTGAAATCGCCCAGGTGGCCGATGCGGAACACCTTGCCGGCCAGCCGCCCCAAACCGGTGCCCAGCGACATGTCGAACCGCTCCAGGATCACGGAACGCAGGCGGTCGGCGTCATGGCCGTCCGGCACCACCACGGCGGTGAGGGAGCTGGAAAATTCGGCAGGGTCGGCGGCCAGCACCTCCAGCCCCCAGGCGTTCACGGCGCGGCGCGTCGCCTCGGCGTGGCGGTCGTGGCGGGCGAAGACGTTTGCCAGCCCCTCCTCCATCAGCATGGCGACGGCTTCCTTCAGGCCGTACAGCAGGTTGGTGGCGGGCGTGTAGGGGAAGAAGCCGGTGGCGTTGGCCTTCAGCATGTCCTCCCAGTCCCAGTAGGAGCGCGGCAGGCGGTTGGCCTTCGCCGCCGCCAGCGCCTTCTGCGACACCGCGTTGAAGCCCAGCCCCGGCGGCAGCATCAGCCCCTTCTGCGAGCCGGCGACGGTGACGTCCACGCCCCATTCGTCGTGCCGGTAGTCGATGGAGCCGAGGGAGGAGATGGTGTCCACCAGGAACAGCGCGGGGTGGTTCGCGCGGTCGATCGCCTTGCGGATCAGGGGGATGCGGCTGGTGACGCCGGTCGACGTCTCGTTGTGAACGACCATGACGGCCTTGATCGCGTGGCCGCGGTCCTCAGCGAGGCGGGCCTCCACGGTGGCCGGGTCGACGCCGTGGCGCCAGTCGCCGGGCACGAATTCGCACTCGATCCCGAACTTGGACGCCAGATTGCGCCAGAGCGTGGCGAAGTGGCCGGTCTCGAACATCAGCACCCGGTCGCCGGGCGACAGCGTGTTGACGATCGCCGCCTCCCACGCGCCGGTGCCGGAGGAGGGATAGATAATCACCGGCTGCGCCGTGCCGAACACCGGGCGGATGCCGGCCAGCACGTCGCGCCCCAGCGCCTGGAACTCCGGGCCGCGGTGGTCGATGGTCGGGCGGTCCATGGCGCGCAGGACGCGGTCCGGCACGTTGGTCGGGCCGGGAATCTGCAGGAAATGACGGCCGCTGCGGTGAGCCATGAAGCGCTCTCCTCCCCTGGGGCGGTGCCCGTGTTTTTTGTTTGGTGTACTGATGGAATTCTGCATGCAAAACGCGCTGGCGCAATCAGGATTTTGCGTTCGGGGGCTGGTCTGAAGTGGTAGGCGACGCCATCGCCTTCGTTCTATGACGGATCAAATGGCTGTTAATAAAGGGATTTTCCGGCTCCTGAGGATTTGGTGGTGCCGACGCCGGCGTCCGGTGCCTCGTTTGTGTTTTGCATGCAAAATGCTATCCTCGCCAACGAGACCCACCCTCAGGAGTTTGCCGCCATGCCGCTCGACGCCCGCGCGCCGCTCGCGCGCCCCTCCCGGATCGGCGACGGCGCGCTGGCCGCGCGGCTCAAAAACGCGCTGGAAGGCGACGTGCTGTTCGACGCCTTCTCGCGCGGGCGCTACAGCACCGACGCGTCGATCTATCAGGTGGAGCCGGTGGGCGTGGTGGTGCCGCGCCATGCCGGGGACGTGCGCGCGGCGCTGGCCATCGCGGCGGAGGAGGGCGTGCCACTGCTGCCGCGCGGCGGCGGCACCTCGCAGTGCGGGCAGACGGTGGGGGCGGCGCTGGTGATCGACAATTCCAGGCACCTCAACCGCGTCGTCTCGGTGGACCCGCAGGCGCGCGTGGCGGTGGTTGAGCCGGGCATCGTGCTGGACGAGCTGAATCGGCAGCTGAAAGCCCACGGGCTGTGGTTCCCGGTGGACGTCTCGACCTCGGCCCAGGCGACCATCGGCGGGATGACCGGCAACAACTCCTGCGGCACGCGGTCCTTGCGGTACGGCAACATGGTGCACAACGTGCGCGCCATCGACGCGCTGCTGGCCGACGGTACCGCGCTGCGCCTGGACGGCGGCGCGCCGGACGATGGGCGCCGCCGCCAGCTGACCGATGCGATGAAGGGCCTGCACGCGCGCGAGGCCGACGAGATCGCCGCCCGCTTCCCCAAGGTGCGGCGGCGCGTCGGCGGCTACAACATCGACCAGTTGGCGGGTGAGACGCCCAACCTCGCCAAACTGCTGGTGGGGTCGGAAGGCACGCTGGCCTTCTTCGAGCGGATCGAGCTGCAGCTCTCGCCGCTGCCCAGGCACAAGGTGCTGGGCGTGTGCCACTTCCCGACCTTCCGCAAGGCGATGGAATCGGCGCAGCACATCGTGGCGCTGAAGCCGGCGGCGGTGGAACTGGTGGACCGCACCATGATCCGGCTGGGCCGCGACATCCCGCTGTTCCGCGCCACCATGGACCGCTTCATCGTCGGCGAGCCGGACGCCCTGCTGCTGGTCGAGTTCGCGGGCGAGGACCGCGAGGCGGAGATCGCCAACCTCAAGGGGCTGGTCGAGCTGATGGGCGACCTGGGCCTGCCCGGTTCGGTGGTGGAGGCGACCGACCCCGCCTTCCAGGCGGCGATCTGGGAGGTGCGCAAGGCCGGGCTGAACATCATGATGTCCATGAAGACGGAGGGGAAACCCGTCTCCTTCATCGAGGACTGCGCGGTGCCGCTGGAGCACCTCGCCGACTACACGGAGCGGCTGACGGCGGTGTTCGCCAAGCACGGAACCACGGGGACGTGGTACGCGCACGCCTCGGAAGGCTGCCTGCACGTGCGGCCCGTGCTGAACCTCAAGCAGGAGCTGGAGGTTAGGAAGATGCGCGCCATCGCCGAGGAGGCGTTCGCGATGGTGCGGGAGTACAAGGGCTCCCACTCCGGCGAGCACGGCGACGGGCTGGTGCGGTCGGAGTTCCACGAGCCGATGTACGGCCCCCGGCTGGTGCGCGCGTTCAAGGAGGTGAAGGCGGCGTTCGATCCCGCCGGCCTGTTCAATCCCGGCAAGATCGTCGACCCGCCGCGCATGGACGACCGGTCGCTGTTCCGCTTCAAGCCGGGCTACGCCGCCACGCTGGTGCAGACGGCGCTGGACTGGTCGGAGTGGAACGGGTTCCTGGGTGCGGCGGAGATGTGCAACAACAACGGCACCTGCCGCAAGAACGACGCGGCCGTCATGTGCCCGTCCTACCGCGCCACGAAGGACGAGCAGCACGTGACGCGCGGCCGGGCCAACAGCCTGCGCCTTGCGCTCAGCGGCCAGTTGGGGCCGGACGCGCTGACGTCGCGGGAGATGTACGAGACGCTGGACCTGTGCGTCAGCTGCAAGGGCTGCAAGCGCGAGTGCCCGACCGGGGTCGATATGGCGCGCATGAAGATCGAGTTCCTGCACCACTACCGCCGGCGCCACGGCGTGCCGTTGCGCGAGCGCATGGTGGCGGAGCTGCCGCGCTACGCGCCGATGGCGTCGAAGGTGGGCTGGCTGTTGAACCTGCGCGACCGCATTCCGGGCCTGCCGGCGCTGATGGAGCGGGTGACCGGCTTCAGCCGCCACCGGCCGCTGCCGCGCTGGCACCGCACCCCCTACCGCGAGCCGGAACGGATGCCGGCCGGCCCCAGCGTGCAGAACGCGGCGGGGGAGGTCGTGCTGTTCGCCGACTGCTTCAATCGCTGGTTCGAGGCGGACAACGCGCGCGCGGCCGTGGCGGTCCTGCGCGCCGCCGGCTACACGGTGCACCCGCTGCTGCCCACGGATGGGGAGAAGCGCCCGCTGTGCTGCGGCCGGACCTACCTGTCGGCCGGGCTGGTGGACAAGGCGCGGGCGGAGCAGACGCGCCTGCTGGCGGCGCTGAAGCCCTTCGTCGAGCGCGGCGTGCCGGTGGTGGGGCTGGAGCCGTCGTGCCTGCTGACCCTGCGCGACGAGATCAGGGCGGTGGTCCCCGGCCGCGAGGCCGACAGGATCGCCGCGCACGCCGTGCTGTTCGAGGAGTTCCTGGACGGGCTGCACGCCGCCGGGCGGCTGAACCTGCCGCTGAAGCCCCTTCCGGTCCGCCGCGCCTTGCTGCATGGTCACTGCCACCAGAAGGCGTTCGGCGTGATGGCGCCGGTGGAGCGGGTGTTGAAGCTCATTCCCGGGCTGGAGGTCTCCACCATCCCGTCCGGCTGCTGCGGCATGGCCGGCGCCTTCGGCTATCAGGCGGAGCATTACGAGGTGTCGATGGCGATGGGGGAGATGGGGGTGCTGCCGGCCGCGCGCGCCGCCGGGCCGGACGAGGTCCTGGTCGCCGACGGCACCAGCTGCCGCCACCAGATCAAGGACGGTGCCGGCAGGGACGCCGTGCACGTCGCCGTGCTGCTGGCGAGAGCCCTTGGTGAGAAGGTGGGGGAGGGCGCACCGTGACCCGCATCGTCCGCGCCAGCCTGCACGAGGAGGTCGTCGGCCGCCTGCGTGAGATGATCGTGGAGGGCGAGCTGCCCCCCGGCGACCGCCTGAACGAGCGCGAGCTGTGCGAGCTGTTCGGCATCTCCCGCACCCCCTTGCGCGAGGCGCTGAAGGTGCTGGCGAGCGAGGGGCTGGTCGTCCTGCT
>NZ_DASPMG010000120.1:0-4945 GCF_035627195.1 Azospirillum sp. | reverse complement strand
GTGGGCGCCATCTTCCTGTTGTACATCCTGATCCGCCGCGGGGCGGCGGCGCGGGTGGCCAGCCTGTTCTACCTGGTGCCGCCGGTCACGGCGGTGACCGCCTGGGCCCTGTTCGACGAGCGGCTCGGGCTGGTGGCGTTGGCCGGCATGGCGCTCGCCGTATCGGGCGTGGCGCTGGTCAATCGCGCAAACTAGAGCGTGAGAGGAACATTCGGATCAAATCCTAGCTTGCCGGTGCCGCCCGTTATACATAATGTTCGAAGATGACGGCGGCACCGGGACCGGGCCGGCGGCGGCAACCGCCCAGGCGAGCAGGGGTGTTATGGAGACGTTCTCCCTCGACGACAATCGCACCCTTCAGGCCATCGGCATCCTGGCCGACGTGCTCGACGGCGTGTCCGGCCCCGGCGCGCTCGACACCGTGCTGGTCTCCAAGGCGCTGCGGCAGGTCATCGCCACCAAGTCTCAGCCGGCCTTCGAATTCGCCAGCAAGGCCTTCAACACGCTGGACCCGTCGGTGCGCCGGCAGGTGGCGGTGGAGGCCGACACCGCCGCCCGCGACGCGGTGGAACTGCGCAGCCGCGTCGGCGGCTTCCTCAGCACGGCACCGCGCAAGCCGCAGGGCCCCAACCAGCCGACCAGCTTCCTCACCGCGCTCAACATGCGTTCCCGGCGCAAGCGGACCGAGGCGTAGCAAGGGCGCCCGCGAAGGGCAGCTGCCGCAGCCGGCGCCCGGTCGCCGCGAACACCGCGTTGCCAATGGCCGGCGCGGTCGGCGGCACGCCGATCTCCCCCACACCCGCGGGCTGGCCGGCGTCCGAGGGGATCAGGCGCACGCTGATGTCCGGCACGTCGCGGGGGCCGAGAATCGGGTAATCCGCCAGCGACTCGACCTGCGGCACGCCGTTGCGGAACACCACCGCCTCGCGCAGCGCCATGCCGGTGCCCATGACGATGGCGCCCTCGACCTGGGCGCGCACCGCGTCCGGATGCACGGCGATGCCGGCGTCCACCGCCGCCCACACCTTCGGCACCCGCAGGTCCCCCGTGCGTCCCATATCCACTTCGGCGACCAGCGCGATGTGCGCACCACGGAAGCGGCAGTAGGCGAGGCCGAGCGGCGCGTTCGGCGGGCGGTTCCCCCAGCCGGCCATGGATGCCGCCTCCGTCAGCACCCGGCGGGCCGGCGCGTCGGGCAGCATGCCCAGGCGGAACTCCAGCGGGTCGTGCCCGGCGACGGCGGCGATCTCGTCCAGGAAGCATTCGATCGCCCAGACGGTGAAGCCGCCGCCGACGCCGCGCAGAAAGCCCACCGGGATGCCGGTGTCCTCGCGCACGTAGTCCAGGTGCTGGCTGGGGATGGCGTACGCGTGCTCCTGCCCGTCGATCACCGTCTGGTCCAAGTGCTTTTCCTCCTCGAAGCGGTCGGGGAACAGGCGGGCGATGACGGAGTCGGCGACGATGCGGTGGCTCCAGCCGACGATGCGGCCCTGCGCGTCCAGCGCCGCGCGCAACCGTTGCGCGGCCAACGGCCGGTACTGCCCGTGCGTCAGGTCGTCGGCGTGCCGGCGCACGACCTTGACCGGCAGGCCGGTGGCCTTGGCGATCAGCACGGCGTCGCGGGATGCGTCGTTGTCCACGCGCCGGCCGAAGGCGCCGCCCACCAGCGTGCCGGTGACGTCGATCATGAACGGCGCCGTCTTCGCCGCCCGCGCCGCCAGCCGCATGTCCAGGCTGCGCGCCTGCATCGGCGCCACCACGTCGACGCCCAGGCCCATCGTGTGCACGCGCGCCGTCGCGTTCATCGGCTCCATCGCCGCGTGGGCCACGTGGTGGCTGGCGAACTCCGCCTCCAGCACCCGGGCGGCGCCGGCGAAGGCCGCCGCCACGTCGCCGGTGCGCCGCGCCTCGTAACCCTGCCGGGCCGGATCGCGCGCCACCGCCGCGAAGGCGCGCAGTGCCGCATCGCTGTCGTAGCCGGCCGCCTTGCCGCCGTCCGTGCCGCCATCCGACCAGGTGACCGACAGGGCGTCGCGCCCCTGTTCCGCTGCCCAGGTGTCGCGCGCCACGACCGCCACGCCGTCAGGCAACGCCACCACCGCCTCGACGCCGGGAACGGCGCGCGCCGCCCGGTCGTCCACCGTGACCGGCGCGCTGCCCGGCACCGGCCCGCGCGCGACGGCGGCGATGCGCAGCCCCTCCATCCGCACGTCGACACCGTAGCGGGCGCGTCCCGTGACCTTGTCGGCGAGGTCGAGCCGTTCCGGGCTGGTGCCGATCAGCCGCCATGCCTCGCGCGGCTTGAGCGGCGCCGGCCCCTTCAGCGACGCCGGCCCCTTCGGCGACACCGGGTCGAGTGCCGCCACGGCGCCATAGTCCATCCGGCGGTTGCGGCGCGTGTCGACCACGGCGCCCGGTTCGGTGGCCAGTTCGGCGGCCGGAACGCCCCAGTGCCGCGCCGCCGTCTCCAGCAGCACGGCGCGCGCCTCGGCGCCCGCCGCGCGCAGGGGTTCCCAGTAGCCGGCGGTGCTGCGGCTGTCGGCTGTGACGAAGCGGTCGAAGAACTTCGGGTTGCCGTAGGCATGGTCGAAGGGCGGCGCCACCACGCGCACCCTGGACCAGTCGGCGTCCAGTTCCTCCGCCAGCACCATGGGCAGCGCCGTGCCGGCGCCCTGGCCCAGTTCGGCGGCGGGACAGGCGATGGTGACGATGCCGTCGGTGCCGACGGCGACCCAGATGTTGGGCACGACGCCGCGGATCGCCGCGAAGGGCGTCTTCACCGGCAGCCCCACCGTGAAGGCCAACGCCGCACCGCCGGCCCCGGCGGCACCGGCGCCCAGCAGGAAGGTGCGGCGGGAGAAGCTCTTGCGGTCCATGGCCGTCACCCCTTCGCTTCGGTTACGGCGCGCTCGATGGCGCGGACGATGCGGCCGTAGGTGCCGCAGCGGCACAGGTTGTCGGCCATGTGCTCGACGATGGCGGCGCGGTCGGGCCTGCCGGGGCGGGCGAGCAGGGCCGCCGCCTGCATGATCTGCCCGGACTGGCAGAAGCCGCACTGCGGAACCTGCTCCGCTCGCCACGCGCGTTGCAGCGGGTGGTCGCCGTCCGCCGACAGCCCCTCGATGGTCAGCACGTGGCGTCCGCGCACCGACCCGACGGGCGTGGAGCAGGCGCGCGTCGGCTCCCCATCCACGTGGACGGTGCAGGCGCCGCACACGCCGACGCCGCAGCTGACCTTCGTGCCCTGCAGGTCCAGCAGGTCGCGCAGCACCCAGGCCAGCGGCATCGCCGGGTCCACCTCCAGGCGCCGCGGCACGCCGTTGGCAACGAACTCCACCGTTTCCATGGACTTCCTCCATTCACCCCGTTGGCATGATCCTATTGGCGGGCTATTGGCGGGCGCGCGGCGGCCGGCTATGGTGCACGAACCGTACCGCTTGGTACGGATGACGCTACCGTACCAATCGGTACGGCGCAAGGGGTGAGTGATGACCAGTCCGCCGGACACCGAACCGGAGATCGATCCGCGCCGCCTGGAGATCCTGGGTGCCGCCCTGGAGATCCTGCGCGAGCAGGGGTACGAGAAGACGACCATGCTGGCCGTCGCCAAGCGCGCGCGCGCGTCGAAGGAGACGCTGTACGCCTGGTTCGGCAACAAGCAGCGCCTGTTCGAGGAGGTCATCCGCGCCAAGGCCGACGGCATGAACCGCGCCCTGCTGGCGGAGTTGGACGGCGAACCGGCCGTGGTTCTGCGGCGCTTCGGCCGGAACCTGCTGACGCTGCTGTCCGGCGCGGATTCCATCGCCATCAACCGCGCCGCCGTCGCCGAGGCGCCGCGCGACCCGTCCTTCGGGCAGGCGCTGGCGGCGCACGGCCGGCAGCGCACCGGCGCCCTGATGATCCGCTACCTGGAGGGGCAGCGCGACGCCGGCCGCCTGTCCTTTGACGATCTGGCCGAGGACCCGGCGCGCGCGTTCGAGAGCTTCGTCGGCCTGCTGGTGGGCGATGCCCAGGTGCGCATGCTGACCGGAGCCATCGCGCCGCTGGACGCCGACGAGATCGCCGCGCGGGCGGAGCGCGCGACGGCGCTGTTCCTGAAGCTGTACGGGAAGGAGGGGGTGTAGGCGCTCACGCCTGCCGGATGTCGGCCAGGAAGCGCTCCACCTTGCTGCCCAGAAGTTCGGCCTGGCGGGACAGGCTGCCGGAGGCCTCCAGCACCTCGCCCGACGCCTTGCCGGTCCGCTGCGCCACGTCCTTCACGGCGATGATGGAGGTGGTCACCTCGCCCGTCCCCTCGGCGGCCTGGGAGACGTTGCGGGCGATCTCGGCGGTCGCGGCACCCTGCTGCTCGATCCCCGCGGACACGGTCAGGCCGATGGCGTTCATCCGCTTGATCACCTCGGCGATGCTGCGGATCGCCGCCGCCGCCTCGTCGCTGACGGCGTGCATGCGGTTGATCTGCTCGCTGATGTCCTCGGTGGCGCGGGCGGTCTGGGCGGCGAGGTTCTTGACCTCGCTCGCCACCACGGCGAAGCCCTTGCCGGCCTCGCCGGCGCGGGCGGCCTCGATGGTGGCGTTCAGCGCCAGCAGGTTGGTCTGGCTGGCGATGTCGTTGATCAGCTGCACCACCTCGCCCACGCGCTGGGCGGTGTCGACAAGGCTGGTGACGGTGGCGTCCGTGCGCTCGGCCTCCGCGACCGCCTGCATGGCGATGCGCTGGGAATCCTCCACCTGATGCGCGATGTCGGCGATGGTGGCGGACAGCTCCTCCGACGCCGAGGCGACGGTGTGCACGTTGACCGACGCCTGTTCGGCGGCGGCCGCGACGGTGACGGCGCGCCGGCTGCCCTCCACCGCCGACTCCGACATGCCCTGCGCCACCTCGCGCATGCGCGCGGCGGAGACGTGCACGTTGGTCAGCATGCCGGTGACGTCGCGGTCGAAG
>NZ_DASPMG010000119.1:0-69072 GCF_035627195.1 Azospirillum sp. | reverse complement strand
CCCGCCCACCGGCGGCTTCGTCAACGCCGACGGCGTGCACCTGCACGTGCTCGACCAGGGGCGCGGCGCGCCGGTCGCGTTCATCCACGGTGCTGGCACCTGGAGCGAGGACTTCGAAATCGCCGGCCTGATGGACGAGGCGGCCAAGCGCTGGCGCGCCATCGCCATCGACCGGCCGGGCTGCGGCTACAGCGACCGCCCGTGGGGCGCCGGCAGCCCGCAGGCGCAGGCGGACATCCTGCACGCCGGTCTGGTGCGGCTGAACGCCAGCCGGCCCATCCTCGTCGGCCATTCCTTCGGCGGCGCCGTGGCCCTGGCCTACGCGCTGCAGTACCCGGAGGAGGTGGGCGGCGTGGTGTTCATCTCCGGCTACGCCTTCCCCACGCCGCGCGCCGACTTCGTGCCCTTCATGGCGCCGGCCATCCCCGGCGTGGGGCAGGTGCTGAGCCGCACGGTGGCGCAGCCCATCGACCGGGCGCTGCTGCCGGCCCTGCTGAAGCGCGTCTTCGCACCCAACCCCGTTCCCGCCGCCTATTGGGAGCGGACCGACATGCTGCTGCGCCCCGGCCAGCTGGAGGCGTCGGCCGGCGACATCGCCGCGCTGATCCCGGCGGCGCGCGCACTCTCCGAACAGTACGGCGACCTGCGCTGCCCGCTGGCCATCATCGCCGGCGACGAGGACCGCATCCTCGACCCGCGGGCCCAGGCGATGCGCCTGCACGAGGCGGTGCCCGGCTCGACGATGCACCTGCTGGCCGGCGCCGGCCACATGCCGCACCACGCCCGGCCGGAGGCGGTGATCGCCGCCATCGAGCGCGTCATGCGCGCCTCGCAGATCGAGCGCGCCTACGAACAGCAGCAGGCGGCCGGGGAGTGACGGCACCCCTTGTTTTCCCCTCTCCCGCTCAGGGAGAGGGGGTTCAGGAAGGCCGGCGGGCGGCGCGCAGGATCGCCGCTTCCAGGTCGTCGGGGGCGACGGGCTCGTGCAGCACCGTCCAGCCCCAGCCTTCCGCCTCACGGCGGCGCTGCGGGCGGGTGTCGGCGGTGACGATGACCACCGGCACCGCGTAGCCGACCTGGATCTTGATCCGGTTGGCGACCTCCAGCGCCGTCAGGCCGCCGCCCAGCAGGAAGTCGGTGACGATGGCGCGCGGCTGGGAGTTGGCGGCGCGGATGCGGTCGATGACCTCGTCCGCCGTCCGCCCGGCCACCACGTCGAACCCCAGCCCTTCCAGCAGCAGTTCCTGCGCGGTGAGGCGGAGTTCCTCCTCCTCGACCAGCACCACACCGACCACATCCGCACCGGTCATGGCCGCATCCCCTTCGCCTGCATCGGCTCGCCCCGGCCGGGCCGCGAGAACGCCCGCTCCAGCCGCTTGGGCGCCTGGATGAAGTGCAGGTACAGCTCGTCGAACTGACCGACGGCGGCGAGCTGCGAGACGTCCTTCACGGTGATGCGCTGCCCGTTCAGGTCGATCAGGCCGCTCTCGCGCAGGCGGCGCAGCGTGCGGTTGATGTGCACGTTGCTGAGGCCCAGCGCGTCGGCCAGGATCTCCTGCGTGACCGGCAGGGTGAAGTGCCCACCTTGCGCAAGGTTCACGATGCTGAGCCGGCGCAGCAGCTCGACGATCAGGTGCGCCATGCGCTCCAGCGCCGTGCGCCGGCCGAGGCTGAGGAGCCGTTCAGCGATCATCGCCTCCTCCCGCGCACCCGACCACGCTAGCGCGGCGGCAAGGCGCGGAAAGGTGCGGAACATGTCCACCACCTTGCCGGCCGGAAAGCTGGTCAGCTCGACCGGGGTCAGCGCGGTGACGCTGTGGTCGGCCGTCTCGAACAGGTTGCAGTAGATGCCGACGATGTCGCCCGGCAGGACGAAGTTCACCACCTGCCGGCGCCCGTCGGGCAGCGTCTTGTGGCGGATGGCCCAGCCGTCGCGCACGACGCGCGCCTCGCCGTAACGCTCCCCCTGGCGGACGATGTCGGCGCGCGCCGGCAGCCGCGTCGTGCTGCTGTCCAGGCCGGACAGAAAGGCCCGCTCCCCATCGGAAAGGGCGATGTAACTATTCAGTTTGAGACACAGCGGGCTTCCCGACACAGGCGTGTCCGGCGCGGTAGTCATGAGTTGTTCTTAGCCTTCCGGTGTATTGCCCGACGTCCGGGGAGGGGACGCCCAAGGCCTTGTCCCGAAACGGGAGTTCGACACCATTCCGTCGATTCAAGTGATGGCGCCATAACATAGGTTAAACGGCATGCGGCTTGCGGGTGTTCCGAGACACAGCCGCCTGTCTGATGTTGATTGCGCGTTTGGCGGTGCCCGTCGGCGGAACGGGGTACGGCACAGCTGAAGGAGGGTGCATGTCCGGACGAGGGGAGGCGTCGGGCCTGGCGGCGCTGTCGGTGTGCGAGGCGTTGGTTTTCGCCCTGATCGGTAAGGGCATTCTGGATGCGGAGGAGGCGCGCGGCGCGCTGGAGGACGCGGCGGCGGCGCACCGCAGCGCCGATCCCGACGGCCTCGAGCCCGAGCGCCACGCTGAGGCGGTCCGCGCCATCGAACGGATCATCGGCCAGTTGAACGCCGTCCGTTGATCCCTCATCAGGAAACTTCCTTATACCGACTCGGATACCCCGAATCGGTATGGCCAAGCTTGTGTTGGTTAATGCTTTGGTTACGAAAGCCTTGGTACCGTCACGGCGGAACGTATTCTTCCCTTGCAGGTTCGAAGGACCGCCTGATGCCCATGTCCGCCGACGTCGATACCATCGAGCGCACCTCGATCGTCGCCTACACGCTGCTGAAGGAACTCCATGAGGTGCTGGCCCTGCCCAAGGCGCCGGACGACGTGACGCTCGGCATCCTCATGGGCCTGTCCATGTTCCTCGACGACAAGGTCGGCCCGATGCGCGCCAAGCGCCTGATGTCCGAGGCGCCCACCATCGTGCTGAAGACCGACGCCCATGTCACGACCGAGCAGATGCAGCGCATCATGCCGGTGGTCCGCGCCTTCGGCGATCATCTCAAGGAGATGAAGGCCGGCGCGGAGCGTCCCGTGGACGGCAAGGTCGCCTGATCCCCCGGCGCGGGGGCGCCCCACGCCCCCGGCCGTGAGACCTGCGCCCGCGAGCCTTGACCGGCGCGCCGTTTCGGCCGATGCTTGCCCCTTGGCCCGCCGCGACGGCGGACCAGCGGCTTCGGCCTTGGACTGGGGCTCATGGACTGGGTCACGGCGCTCGCCATCGTATCCATCGCCGCCGGCGCGACCATCAGCGTGGTCGTGCTGGTGGCCGTCGGCTCGATCCGGCGCAGCCTGAACGAGGGTGCTGTCAAGCAGGCGCAGCAGTTGCGGCGCCTCGCCGAGAGCGTAGCCGCCCTCAACCTCCAGCAGCAGAGCGCGCAGGCGCGCATCGACGCGCTGTCCGACGCCAACCGCCGCCTGACCGACGAACTGGCCGCGCTGGGCGAACGCCTGGCCGACGGCGACGCCGCCCGCCGCCCCGGCGGCTCGGCCCGACTGCTGCACTGACGCCATGACCACCCACACCGTGAACCGCGAGGCGGAACGCGTCCGCTGGGCCTCCAGCGCCGACGCCTGGGACCGCTGGGCCGACCCCATGGCCGACCTCGCCGACAAGTTCAACCAGCCCTTGCTCGACGCCGCGGGCGTGACGGCGGGCGACCGCGTGCTCGACCTCGCGTCGGGCGCCGGGGAACCGGCGTTGAGCGCCGCGCGCCGGGTCGGTCCGGCCGGGCTGGTCGTCGGCACCGACCTCGTGCCCGCCATGCTGACCGGCGCCGTGCGGCGCTCGGCCGACGCGCCGGAACGCCCGGCCTACGCCGCCGCCGACATGACCGCCCTGCCCTTCGCGGACGGCGCGTTCGACCGCGTCACCTGCCGCTTCGGCATCATGTTCGTGCCCGACGCCGTCGCCGCCCTGCGCGAGGCGCTGCGCACGCTCCGCCCCGGCGGCCGGGCGGCCTTCATGGTGTGGGGCGCGCGGGCGGAGAACGCGCTTTTCCAGGTGGTGGGCGCGGCCGTCGACGCGCAGCTCGGCCACGACCCCGTGCACGACATCGCCCCGCTGTTCCGCTTCGCCGAGCCCGGCAGCCTTGCCTCCGCGCTCACACAGGCGGGCTTCGCGTCGGCTGACGAGACGGCGCTCAAGCCCGTGCGCAAGGCGCCGCGCGGCCAGACCTTCTGGCGCGCCACCCTGGAGATGAGCTTCGGCGGCCGCCTCACCGCCCTTACCGCGGAGAAACGGGCCGCCCTGGAGGCGGACATTGCCGCGCGCTTCGACGCGCTGGCGCAGGGCGACGCCGTGCCGCTGCCCGCGCACGTACGGATCGGGGTGGGGGTGAAGGGGTAGAGCGTCATCGACGTTGGGTTTTCGGCTTTGCCTCAACCTAACCTACCCATGCGCGCGGGCACCCGTAGGTTGGGTTGAGCGCCAGCGAAAACCCAACGTCGGAACGGCCTCACTGGTTCAGGTACCACAGCAGGACGCGCCCGCCGAGCACCAGGAAGCCGCTGGCGACGATGGCCATGACGGCGTCCCCGGCGTCCATGCCGCTGCCTTGCGAAACCATGTAACCGACCAGCACCAGCCCGATCAGCATGCCGATGAAGAACCAGCGGACGAAGCGGTTTGCCAGCAGCACGTCCCACAGGGCTTCCATCAGGTCGGCCATCGCACCCCCCTCGCGGTGTCAGGCGGCCAGCATGACCCGCCGCCAGCCGGCTGGAAAGCACTTTCCCGTCAAGGTTACGCCCGCAGCTTGAAGCGCGACACCAGCTGGTCGAGGTCGTTGGCGAGGCGGCCGAGTTCGCCGGCGGCGGCCGACGTCTGCGTGGCGCCGCCGGCCGTCTCGCCGGCGATGCGGGCCAGGAACTCCACGGCGTCCTCCACCACGCGCGCCTGACCCGACGTCTGCGCCGTGTCCTTCGCCACCTCCTTAGCCGCCGTCGCCACCTGGGAGACGTTGCGGCCGATCTCGGCGGTGGTGGCGCTCTGCTGGCTCACCTCGTGGGCGATGGAGGCGGCGATCTGGTCGATCTGGCCGATGACGTCGTTGATCGACTGGATGGTGGTGCTGACGCGCTCCATCATGCGGGCCACCTCGGTGATGGAGGTGACGCTCTTCTCCGTCTGCTCCTGCGTCGTGGTGATCTTGGCCTCGATCTCCTCGGTCGCCTTGGCCGACTGGGTGGCGAGGTTCTTCACCTCGCTGGCGACGACGGCGAAACCCTTGCCGGCCTCGCCCGCGCGCGCCGCCTCGATCGTGGCGTTCAGCGCCAGCAGGTTGGTCTGCTGCGCGATGTCGGAGATCACCTTGATGACCGCGCCGATCTCGGTGCTGGCCTGGGCGAGGCTGCGGATGTTCTCGACGGCGAGGCGGCTGGCGCCTTCGGCCTGCTGGAGCACCTCCCCGGCATGCTGCGCTGCGGCGGCGGCCTTGTGCGCCACTTCCGAGCTGTCGGCGGCGTGGCGCGCCACCTCCTGGATCGAGGCGCCCATTTCCTCCGCCGCCGCGGCGACGGCGTCGGCGTTGGAGGCCAGCTCCTCGGCGATGGAGGACAGGTCGCCCACCGCGCTCACCACCTCGTGCACGGCGTGGGTGATGCCGTCGGCCTTCTCGTTCATCCGCTCGGCGTTGCGGCTCATGCCGTCGGCCGAGGCGTTCAGCTCCACCGAGGCGGAGGAGACCGACGAGCTGGCCTCGCCCACCCGCGAAATGCTCTCGCGCAGAGTGGCGATCAGCGCGTTGAAGTCGCGCGCCATAGCGCCGATCTCGTCGCGGCTGTCCACCGCCGCCGTGCGGGTCAGGTCGCCGCCGCGCGCGGCGGTGATCACCGCCTGCATGCCCGGAATCGGCTGCACCACGGCGCGACCGATCACCCACGTCGCCAGGATGCCCAGCGCCATCACCACGGCGCTGATCAGCCCCTGCCGCCACGCCTCCTGCGCGAAGGCGGCGTCCACGTCATCGACGTAGATCCCGGCCGCCACCACCCAGTTCCAGGCTGCGAAGGTGCGCACGAAGCTGACCTTCGTGTAGGGTGTCTTCTGCGGGTCGTTCGGCTTTTCGAAGGCATAGCGGACGTAGCCGCCCTGCGGGTTGGCCCGCGCGGTGTCCAGCATGGCGCGCACGAACTGCACGCCGTTGCGGTCCTTGGCGCCGCTCAGGTCCTTGCCGATCTGCGCCGGGTTGCCGTGCGCGATGGTGACGCCCTTCTCGTCCAGCGCGAAGAAATAGTCCGTGCCGTTGAAGCGCAGCGCCGACAGCGCGGTCACCGCCGCTTTTCTCGCCTCGTCGGCCGGCAGGCGCCCGGCCTTGGCCTCGGCCTCGAAGTGAGTCAGCAGGCTGTACGCGACCTCGACCAGGTTCTGCACCTTGGCCTCGCGGTCGGCAAACATCTGCGCGCGCAGGTTGCCGAGCGCGATGACCACCATGGCCGTCAGGCCCAACAGGCTCACGCACAGGATGAGCCCGATCTTCACGCGAATGCTGAGGTTCTTGAACATCCACCGCTCCAACGCCACCCCTGCCGGTCTTCTTGCCGGACGGGCGACCCTAACGCCGTGGATATTACGAAAGGTTAAAGACACGAACCTTTGGTTGCCCGAACAGCGGTTCCCAGAGCGGATTTCCAATTGTTCCGACCTCTTCTCTGCCGTCATGCCCGGGCTTGTCCCGGGCACCCACGTGCCTGAACCTTTGGAACAGCCGCAGTACATGGATGCCCGGGACAAGCTCGGGCATGACGACGAAGAGAAAATGAGGCCACACGCAAACGGCTTTAATAATCCCACTCGAACTTGACGCCGACGCGGGTGTCGGCGTTGGCGCCGACGTCAGCCTCCACTTGGATGTTGTCGGTGATGTCCACCTCCACCTTGGCGCGGCTCTGGGCGTTGCCGGACACGCCCTGCTCGACGCCGACGTAGACCCGGTCGTTGATGTAGCGCCCGGCCTCCACCGCCCCGCCCCTGCCGTTCTCGCCCTGGACGTAGCCCAACCGGTCGACGCCCAGCGTGGTGCGCACCCGGTCCAGGATGCCGCTGCCGCCACCATAGCCGGCCAGCGTCGCCGCCGACTGGGCGAGCTGCACGGCCTCCGCCGCGCCCAGCTGGCTGACCGGCTTGCCGAACAGCACGCGGGCCAGCACCTCGTCCTGCGGCAGGCCCTGGGGGGACGTCAGCTCCAGCTTCGGCTGCTTGGCGGTGCCGGTCACCTGCACCTGCGCGGTCACCTGGTTGGCGGTCGCCTCGGCCAGGAAATCCAGGCGCGGGTCGATCTCCGGGCTGCCGTCGAACTCGACGATGCCGCGACGGAAGACGAAGGCGCGCGCCAGCAGGTCCAGCGAGCCCTTCAGCATGCTCAGCCGCCCGGTGACGGCGGGCTGCGCCGCCGTGCCGGCGACCTTCAGGCTGCCGCCGAACTCCGCCTCCAGCCCGCGGCCGCGCACGAAGATCTGGTTGGGCGCCTCCACCGCCATGTCCAGCGCCAGGACCATGCCGGCCTCCTCCGCCGGGGGTGCGGCGCCGGAAGCCGCCGGCTGCGGCGTGCCCGGCTTACGGCCCGGCCGGGGTGCGGCGGCCACGGCGTTGGAGCGGCCGGTGGCCCGCGCCTCGGTGCGCGCGGGTGCCGGGCCGGTGCTGCCGGTCCGGCTGTTGCCGCCGACCTCCACCACCTTCAGGTCGACGACGTTGGGCGGCATGCGGTCGGGCACGCGCACCTCGGCGCGCAGCAGGCGCAGCGGCCCGGCGATGGTGATGCGCTGGAAGCTGCCGGTGACCGTGAGGTCGGCGCCCAGCGAGGCGGTGACGATGTCGGTCTGCAGCAGGCGCGCGTTGTCGGCGCGCAGGCGCACGTCCACGGCACGGGCCTCGCCCGGCTTCGGCCGGATGACGCCGGACGCGGTGACCGTGCCGCCGTTCGGCGTGCGGCCGGTGAAGGACTGGATGGTGAAGACGTCGCCCGTGCCGGTGATGCGCGCGGCGATGTCGCTGACCACGGCACCGCTCGCCCGGTTCTCGTAGCGCCCGCCGGCCAGCGTCACCGCGCCGCCCAGCTGCGGGTCGGCCACCGTGCCGGCGATGCGGACGTTCAGGTCCAGCACGCCCTGCATGCGGTCGCCGGTGGTTGCCAGCAGGTCGTTGAAGCGCGCCAGCTGGATGTTGCCCGTCACCGTGCCGTCCAGCCGCCCGCCCTCCGGCACGCCCACCGCCATGGTGTTCGGGTCCATGCGCAGCGGCAGCCCGGCGTTGAGCGCCAGCCGCCCCTCCCCGCCGCGCGCAGTGACCGTGCCGTCCACCGCCAGCCGCGCGTCGCTCCAGCGGGCGGTGGCGTTGACGTCCAGCCCGGCCACGCCCTGCTGGGTCAGCTGCGCCGCGCGCAGGTTGTTGCCGCGCAGGTTCGCCTCGACGCGGGGTGCGGCCAGCGTGCCGCCCAGCGTGGCGTCGGCGTTGACCACGCCGTCCAGCTTCAGCGTCGGGTCGACCAGCCGGGCCAGCGCCAGTGGCAGCTGGTCCACCCGCACGCCGCCGCTCAGCCGGTCGCCGGTCAGTGCGGCGTCGGCGCTCAGCCGCGCGCTGCCGCTGGCCAGCGCCAGACCGGACACGCGGTAGTGCCGCTCGCCCAGCTCGATGGTGGCCGGGCCGGTCAGGCGCAGGCTTTCGCCCGCCGCGGCGGCCTGCAGCCGCTCCAACCGGATGCGGTTCAGCGCACCGTCGCGGGCGAAGGTGCCGGCAAGGTCCAGGTTGGCCCCCGCCCCGGTCGCCGCCGCCTGGAACCCGGCCCTGGCGAGGCCGCCGTCGGCGCTGGCGGTGAAGCTGCTCAGCTCCGTCCCCGCCACCGCACCGTCGCGCATCTCCACGCGCGCCTTGCCGGTGGGGTCGGCCAGCGCGTCCGCCACCTCGGCGTTCACCGTCAGGCGCCGGGCGGCGAGCAGCGGCCCGCCCTCGCCCTCCGCGCGCAAGCCATCGGCGGCGGCGGTCAGCGTGGCGGCCTGCTTGCCGCCCCGATCGTCCAGCGCCACGGTGAAGGTGGCGTCGCCGCGCAACGGCATGCCGGCCAGTTCCGACAGCGCCTGCAGCGCCGGCAGCCGCCCCTCCAGCCGCCCGGTGGCGAGCAGCGTGTCCAGCGCCACGGTCACCGCGCCTCCCACCCGGTTCGCCCCGTTCACCACGGCGAGGTCGGTGAGGCGCAACACCTGCCCCTCCAGCGCGTAGTTCCCGCCGACGTCCAGCCCCAGCCCGGCGAAGGCGGAGGTCGCCCGCACCCGCCCGCGCGGCGCCGTGGGCAGGCCGGCGGCGGTGGCCGTCAGCTCGGTGTCGCCGAAGCGGCGCCCCTGCACCTCCAGCGCGCGGCCGTTGGCCTTCACCTCCGCCTCGATGGCGTCCAGCGGACCCTTGGCGGTGAGGTCCACGGTGGCCGCCCCCCGCATCGGCGTGGCGATCGCGTCGCCCACCGGCGCCAGCTCCGGCAGGGCCAGCGTCGCCCGGGCGTCCACCTGTCCGGCCACCAGCGCCCCGGCGCCGGTCAGCGTAACGCGCGAACCCTCCACCCGCAAATCGTTGAGGCGCATCGCCCCGTCCGGCTCCATGGCGGCGGATGCCGTCAGGCGCACGGCGTCGCCCAGCAGCGCGTCGGCCGGCGTGCCGGTGGCGAGGCTGGTCACCGCCCCGTTCAGCTCCGCGCTCGCCGCACCGTTGGCCAGCCGCACCGGCCCTTCCAGCACGGCCGTGCCGGCCAGCGGCTGCCCGCCGGCCACGGCCGACAGGCGCGACAGGTCGTCCAGCGCCAGCCGCACCGTGGCATCCACCACCTGCCCCCAGCCGGACACGCGGCCCTGCGCCGACGCGGTCGCGGCGGCAGTGGCGAGCGTCAGCGCGTCCAGCCGCACGTTGCCGCCGTCCGGCCGCACCTCCGCCCTGGCGTCCATCCGCACCTCCGGCCCGGCGAGGGGGCCGAGCGCCGGATCATCGGCGGTCACGTCGGTCACAGCGGCACCCAGCGTCACCAGCACGGCGTCCAGCGGCCCCTGGGCCGTGCCCTTCACCTGCGCGGTGCGCCAGCGCACGGGCGCCAGCGCGTGCAGGGGCGAATCCTCCGGCGCCATCACGTCGTAGGTCAGCGCCACGCTCTTGAAATCCGGCGCCACGCGGCCGGTCAGCGTGGCGGTGGCCGCGGCGGCGGCGACCGTCACCGGGCGCAGGGTCAGCGAGCGGTCGGCCCCCACCAGCACCTCGGCGTTCACCGTCGGGCGCGGCCCGGCAAGGTCGCCGGCCGGCGGCGGCAGCAGGCGCGCCACGTCGCCGTTCGCCGCCAGCGTCACCACGTGGCCGCCCTCGGCGGCCTTGATCCCCGCGTCGGCGGTCAGCTGCGCCGTGCCCTCGGCCGTGGCGGTCAGCGTGCCGCGCCAATCGGTCAGCGTGCCCTTGCCGTCCAGCGCCACCGCCACCGGCGGCAGGCCGGGGATGGACAGCGTGCGGGCGATGACGCCCCCCGCCGGCTCCGACGCCTTGAGGTCGAGGTCCAGGCGCTCGCTGCCCGGATCGAAGGCGGCGTTCAGCGTCGCCCGGCCCGGCTTGTCGTCGATGCGCGCCACGTCCAGCCGCGCCGACACGGACGAGCCGCCGGATTCCAGGTCGGCCGCCCCTTCCAGCTTCAGCACCGCCGCCTCGCCCAGCAGCGCTTCCGGCAGTTCCAGGCGCTGCACGGCGAAGCGGTCCACCACGATGCCCACCGGCAGGTCGGGCAACAGTCCGCCGACACCGTCCTGCGGCGGCTTGGGCGGGGGCGGCGTTTCCGAGGGCAGCGGCGCACGCTCCACCACCACGCGCGCGGCCTCGGCCACGTCGGCCTTGGCGCGCAGGGTGAACAGCGCCGTGGGGGCGAGGTTGAGGTGCAGCTCCTCGATGCGCAGCCACACGCCGCCGCGGTCGGCGACGGTCACCTGCGACACCGTGAAGTCGAAGGGCACCATGCCGCGCAAGGCACCCAGGCGCACCTGCATGTCGGGGCTGGAGGCCGCCCCCTCGATCACGCCGGTCAGCCAGCGCCCGACCAGCCCGGACTTCTCCTCGGCGTCGTCCTGCGCCGTCGCGGCGCCCACCGCCACGCCCAGGGCGGCAAGGCCGCACAGCAGTATGCGCACACTCTTCAAGACGCGCCCGCCCCCTCGTTCACGCGCTTCGCGGAGCCGAATATGGGGCCAACAGCCGGAATCGCCACGGCATTCCGCTCAAAACGCCTGCCCCAGGCTGAGGTACAGCTGCCAGGTGGAATCGTCGCGCTCGCGGTTCAGCGGGAAGCCGACGTCGACGCGCAGCGGGCCGAAGTCGGTGTAGTAGCGCAGCCCGATGCCCGCCCCCACGCGCAGCGGCTGGCTGAAGTCCGGGAAGGCGCGGTCATAGACGGCGCCGGCGTCGACGAAGGGCACGACGCCGATGGTGTCCGTTACCTTGATGCGCAGCTCGATCCCCGTTTCGAACAGCGACCGGCCGCCGATGGGATCGCCCGCCCGGTCGCGCGGCCCCACCTTCTGGAAGGCGTAGCCGCGCACCGACCCGCCGCCGCCGGCGTAGAAGCGCTTGGACGGCGGGATGGCGGCCAGCCCGGCGCCGACGATGCCGCCCACCTGCGCGCGCGCCGCCGCCACGTACCGCCCGTCGCCGGCGATGTCGTGGTAAACGGTCCCGCTGACCGTGGTGGACAGGAACTGCCGCTCCGCCTCCTTCCCGCCGGCCGGGATCCAGGGCGTGGCCTGCACGCCGATGCGGAACCCGCTGGTCGGGTTCAGCAGGTCGTTGGAGCCGTTGTAGTTCAGCGTCAGCGGCACGCCGATCAGCGAGGATTGGTAGCTGCGGTCGGTGGTCTCCTCCTTCGAGCGGTCCCACGACACGCCGTAGGACACGGTCAGCTGGTCGCTCACCTCGCGCTCCAGCAGGGCGGACAGCACGGTGCCGACGCGGTCGTAGGCCGGCGGCTGTTCCGACACCACGGCCCAGCCCAGCACCAGCGACTGCTTCACCGCCAGGAAGTCCGGCTTGCGGAACAGCACGTTGAACCGCAGGTCGGTGGTCTCCAGCGCGTTGGAGCCGGCGCTCTGCGCGCTCAGCCGGCCGATCTCGGCGCCGATGCGCAGCCGCTCCGCCCCGCCGAACAGGTTGCGATGGCCCCAGTAGGCCTGCGCGCCGAACCCCTCGGACGTGGAGTAGGTGACGCCCGCGCCGATGAAGTGCCGCTTGCGCTCCGCCACCACGACGGTGACCGGTGTCACGCCGTCCGGCCCCGGTTCCGGCGCCAGGGCGACGCGCACGGTCTCGAACACGTCCAGCTTGGCGATGTCCGTCCGCGCCCGGTCGACCAATGCCGGGTCGTACAGTTGCCCCGGCCGCCACGGCAGCCGTCCGCGGATCAGGTCGGCGTCCACGCCCTCCAGCCCTTCGATGCCGGCCTCGCCGAAGCGGGTGATTGGGCCGGGGTCGAGGGTATAGGTCACGTCCATACGGCGGTCGGAGTGGTCCACCACCGCCCGGCGGTCGGGGACCTTGGCGAAGGCGTAGCCGCGCTTGGCCATCTCGGCGATCAGGCGCGACTGCGCGTCGACCACCGCGGGTGCGCGCGCCGTCTCCCCCGCCGTCAGGCCCAGCTCGCCGGGATCGACCGGCCCGCCGGGCACCGGCGACCCGTCGGCCGTGGCGATCGTGACGGTCTTGAAGCGGTAGGCGGGACCGGGCTGCACCGCGATGGTCACCCGCGCCGGCTGCGCCGCGCCATCCACGCGCACGTCCAGTTCGGCATCGTAGTGCCCGGCCGAGCGCAACGCCGTCTGCAGCCGTTCCCGGTCCGCCTCCGCCCGCCGCTCCAGCCCCAGCAGCGAGGGCGGCGGGTTCTCCTTCAGCGTGAAGAGGGAGGAGGTGCCGCGCAGCAGATCCGACAGCCCACCGTCCTCGACGCCGGTCAGCTCCACCTCATAGGGCACCACCGGCCCGTCCGTTTCGGCGGGCGGCGGCTGCTCCGGGGCCGGCTGGTCCTGTGCCGCCACCGGCACCCATGCCAGCATCAGCGCGGCGGCGAGCGGCGCGAGGCGGCGGGCACTGCGGCGGTGGCGGCGGACGGACGTCATCACGGATCGTTCCAACAGGGAAAACCGGCACACCGTACGGTGCGCATCGCAACCGCGACGCACCATAGGCAATTGGCGGTAGTCCCAGAAGCATAAGCGTGGCCGTCACCCCTGCCCTGCGTTTACTTCGAGCCCTTGCGATTTTCAGGAAAGCCGCTATATTGCGCTGCAAATCGATCAACCCCCGGCGGCGCCCACCAGGAATTCTTGGCGGGCCGTTTTGTTATGGGCCCCTGGATCCATGATGGATCCGTGACGAAACCATGACAGGCTGCGCCGTCCGAGCTTTGCATGGTAGAGAATGAACCTCCGAAACGTCGCGATCATCGCCCACGTCGACCACGGCAAGACCACGCTCGTGGATCAGCTTCTCAAGCAGTCCGGTGCCTTCCGCGAGAACCAGCAGGTGGCCGAGCGCGCCATGGACTCCAACGACCTGGAGCGTGAGCGCGGCATCACCATCCTGGCCAAGTGCACGTCCGTGCTGTGGAAGGACCTGCGCATCAACATCGTCGACACCCCGGGCCACGCCGACTTCGGCGGCGAGGTGGAGCGCATCCTCTCCATGGTCGACGGCGTGGTGCTGCTGTGCGACGCGGCCGAAGGGCCGCTGCCGCAGACCAAGTTCGTGCTGGGCAAGGCGCTGCGCCTCGGCCTGCGCCCGATGGTCGTCGTCAACAAGGTGGACCGCCCCGACGCCCGCGCGCACGAGGTGCACGACGAGGTCTTCGACCTCTTCGCCTCGCTCGACGCCACCGACGAGCAGCTGGACTTCCCGACCCTGTTCGCCTCGGGCCGCAACGGCTGGGCGACCACGGACCTGGAGAACGGTGCGCGCGAGACCCTGGAGCCGCTGTTCGAGCTGATCCGCGACCACGTCCCGCCGCCCCGCGTCGACAGCGACGACGAGCCGTTCCGCATGCTGGCCACCACGCTGGAGGCGAACCCGTACCTGGGCCGCCTGCTCACGGGCCGCATCCAGTCCGGCGTCGTGAAGCCGAACATGGCCATCAAGTCGCTGACCCGCGAGGGCAAGCTGATCGAGCAGGGCCGCGTCACCAAGGTGCTGGCCTTCCGCGGCCTGGAGCGCATCCCGGTCGAGGAGGCGAGCGCCGGCGACATCGTGGCGCTGGCCGGCCTGTCGCAGACCACCGTGGCCGACACCATCTGCGACCCGGCCGTGGCCGAGCCGCTGCCCGCCCAGCCGATCGACCCGCCGACGCTGGCCATGACCTTCTCGGTCAACGACAGCCCGCTGGCCGGCCGCGAGGGCGACAAGGTCACAAGCCGCATGATCCGCGACCGCCTCTACCGCGAGACGGAAGGCAACGTGGCGCTCCGCGTGACCGACACCGAGGGCGGCGATGCCTTCGAGGTGGCCGGCCGCGGCGAGCTGCAGCTGGGCATCCTGATCGAGACCATGCGCCGCGAGGGCTATGAGCTGTCGATCAGCCGCCCGCGCGTGCTGTTCAAGAGCGACCCGCTGAACGGCCAGCGCCTGGAGCCGATCGAGGAAGTCGTCGTCGACGTGGACGAGGAGTTCTCGGGCACCGTCGTCAACAAGATGGCCGAGCGCAAGGCCGACCTGGTCGAGATGCGTCCGGGCGGCGGCGGC
This sequence comes from Azospirillum sp., assembly GCF_035627195.1. GTDB lineage: Bacteria > Pseudomonadota > Alphaproteobacteria > Azospirillales > Azospirillaceae > Azospirillum. The sequence goes on along the minus strand of NZ_DASPMG010000119.1, from coordinate 54,327 downwards.
AAGACCCGCATCGTCTTCCACGCCCCGTCCCGCGGCCTGATCGGCTACCAGAGCGAGTTCCTGACGGACACGCGCGGCACCGGCATCATGAACCGCCTGTTCCACGGCTACGCCCCCTACAAGGGGCCGATCGCGGCGCGGCGCACCGGCGTGCTGATCTCCAACAGCGACGGCACGGCCGTGGCCTACGCGCTGTGGAACTTGGAGGACCGCGGGCCGATGCTGATCGACCCGGGCGTCCCGGTCTACCAGGGCATGATCATCGGCGAGCACACCCGCGGCAATGACCTCGAGGTCAACGTCATCAAGGGCAAGCAGCTCACCAACATCCGCACGACGAGCAAGGACGAGGCCGTGCGCCTCACCCCGCCGATCCAGATGACGCTGGAAAAGGCGCTGTCCTACATCGCCGACGACGAGCTGGTGGAGGTGACGCCGAAGTCGATCCGCCTGCGCAAGCGCTACCTGGACCCGAACGAGCGCAAGCGCCACCAGCGCGCCATGGCCGAGGCGTCGTAAGGTTCTACCCTCTCCCGTCCCGGGAGAGGGTGGCCGCGAAGCGGCCGGGTGAGGGCAAAAGCAAGGATCCTTGCACTTGCCCTCACCCTCCCGCCCTGCGGGCGGGCCCCTCCCTCTCCCGGGGCGGGAGAGGGATTTCCTTACTCCCGCCCCGCCTTTTCCCTTATCTCGTCCCGCTCGCCCATCTCGTCGAACTTGTCGTTGACGGGCTTGTCGGTGTCGCCGGCGGCCTTGCCGGTCTCCTTCACCAGCTTGTCCTCGATGCGCTGGGCAGCGCCGCTCGGCGCGTCGTGCTTGCGGTCGGCCATCGAACCCTCCTGCTCACGGTTGCACCCCTTAAACAGGCGAACCGCCGCCAAGTCGCAGCCGCAGCTTTTCGACCAGCGCGTCGCGCTCCCCGTCCCCGTACGGCTCGGCGAAGCCCGAACCCCACACCGGCCCCGGCCACGCTGGGTCGCCCTTGCCGCGTGCGATCACATGCACGTGCAGTTGCGGCACGATGTTGCCCAGCGCGGCCACGTTGATCTTGTCCGGCCGGAACAAGTCTTTCAGAACAACGGACGCGCGCGTGATCTCTTCGATCAGCAGCGCCCGGTCCGCCGCGTCCAGGTCGTGGATCTCCACCACGCCCGCCCGCGCGGGCACCAGGATCAGCCACGGCCACACCCGGTTGTTCATCAGCAGGACCCGGCAGAGGCCGAGCGTGCAAACAGGGGTGGTGTCGGCCGTCAGGCGTTCATGCAATTGGAACATCGATCCTCGCTTCACGTTGTCGCGCACGGCGGATTATTGCAGGCCGGAATAAAGCGGGAATACCCCGTGTTCATTTTCGGCGCTGGTTGCGGTGCAAGAGAAAATGTATAAAATACGCCGACGGTCTGAAATGGATCGCTCGGCGCGAATGCTGCGCCGAACGCACCGTGAAGGTCGTTGCGCAGGGTCCTGGTGAGGGGCCGGCGTGCGGGTTTCGCGACGGGGGATCTCCGTTCAGCAGCCAGTGGGTGCCGGGTTCGGTCCGAGGGTGGTCGGGGCGGCGATGCCGCTCGCTTGGCGCCTGCGGATGGCACTGAAGATGCGCCGCGGCAACCGAGCTGCCGCGGACGGGTACGTGCGGGGAATGGCATACAGCTATGCGCAAGACAGCCATCGCGGTCCTCTTCCTGGTCATCCTCGGCAACGTCGGGGTCTGGGCGCTGTGGAACCGCCCGGTCGCCGAGCGGCCGTGGGCCGGCGTCGTCAGCGGCGTCGGTTATACACCGTTCCACCCCGACAAGAGCCCGACGAAGGGTGACCGCGCCAGCGCGGATGACATCGAAAAGGACATGAAGGCGCTGGAGGGCACCGTGAAGGGTGTCCGCATCTACTCCGCGACCGACGGGTCGGAGCAGGTGCCCCCCATCGCCCGCAAGTACGGCATCCCGGTGACGGCCGGCGCCTGGGTACAGGGCAAGCCCGAGATCGACGAGCCGGAAATCGCCGGCATCATCAAGCTGGCGCGCGACAACGCCAACGTGCGCCGCGTCCTGGTCGGCAACGAGGCGATCCTGCGCGCCGACGTCACCGTCCCGCAGGCCATCGAATACATCAAGCGCGTCAAGAAGAAGGTCAACGTGCCGGTCTCCACCGCCGAGCCGTGGCACGTCTGGCTGTCGCATCCCGAACTGGCCGAGGCGGTGGACTTCCTCGCCGTGCACCTGCTGCCCTACTGGGAAGGCGTGCCGGTCGACCAGTCGGTCGATTACGCGATGATGCGCTACAACGAGTTGAAGACCAAGTACCCGAACAAGCACATCCTGATCTCGGAAATCGGCTGGCCGTCGGAAGGCCCGTGGCGCCGCGGCGCCGAAGCCAGCCAAGTCAACCAAGCGAAGTTCCTGCGCAACTTCCTGAACATCGCGGCGCAGAACCGCCTGGACTATTTCATCATGGAGGCCTTCGACCAGCCCTGGAAGCGGGAGATCGAAGGCACCGCCGGCGTGTCGTGGGGCATGTGGGACGCGTGGCGCAACCCCAAGTTCCCGATGACCGGCGAGGTGCAGGAGATCCGCAACTGGCCGTGGATGTGCGCCGCCTCCATCGCCATGGCCTTCCTGCCGCTGGTGTTCTTCCTGTGGCGCCGCGGCGACCTGAAGTTCGGCGGCATGCTGTTCTACGGCGCGCTGATCCAGGCCGTGGGCTCGGTGCTGGTCACCACCATCTACGCCGCCTCCGCCGCCGGCCTCGCCACCACCACGGAAATCGCCTGGGGCTTCCTGATCTTCTGCCAGCTCGTCCTGCTGGGCGTTATGCTGATCGACGGGCTGGAACTGACCGAGGTGGTCTGGCAGGCGCACTTCCGCCGCAAGTTCAACCCGTGCTCCGCCGCCCCGGCGCCCGACGCGCCCAAGGTCTCGATCCACGTGCCGTGCTACAACGAGCCGCCGCACATGGTGATCCAGACGCTGGACGCCCTGGCCCGCCTCGACTACCCGAACTTCGAAGTCCTGCTGATCGACAACAACACCAAGGATCCCGAGGTGTGGAAGCCGGTCGAGGCGTACTGCAAGCAGCTGGGCGAGAAGTTCCGCTTCTTCCACCTGGACAACTGGCCGGGCTTCAAGGCGGGCGCGCTCAACTTCGGCCTCGACCAGACGGCGCCGGACGCGCAGTTCATCGCCGTCATCGACAGCGACTACCAGGTGCACCCGGACTGGCTGAAGGCCACCATCCCGCACTTCGCGCGGCCGGAGGTCGGCTTCGTCCAGTCGCCGCAGGACTACCGCGACTGGGACCACGACCTGTTCCAGCGCATGATCAACTGGGAATACGCCGGCTTCTTCCACATCGGCATGATCCAGCGCAACGAGCGCAACGCGATCATCCAGCACGGCACCATGACGATCATCCGCAAGACCGCGCTGATCGAGGTGGGCCGCTGGGGTGAGTGGTGCATCACCGAGGACGCCGACCTGGGCCTGCGCCTGTTCGAGGCCGGGCTGGAGGCCGTCTACATGCCGGAGAGCTACGGCAAGGGCCTCGTCCCCGACAGTTTCTCGGCCTACAAGACGCAGCGCTTCCGCTGGGCCTACGGCGCCGTGCAGATCCTCAAGCACCACTGGCGCGAGCTGCTGCCGGGTGCCAAGAAGCTGACGGCCGGGCAGAAGTACCACTTCATCTCCGGCTGGCTGCCGTGGTTCGCCGACGCCGCGCACATGGTATTCGGCATCGCCGGCATCGTCTGGTCGCTGGGCCTGCTGCTGTTCCCCAAGTACTTCGAGTTCCCGCCCAACGCCTTCATGATCCCGACGCTGAGCGCCTTCGCCTTCAAGGTGGCGGCCAGCATGTGGCTGTACGAGGCGAGGGTGAAGTGCGGCTTCTGGGACAAGGTGGGTGCGGCGGTGGCCGGCATGGCGCTGACGCACACGGTGGGCCGCGCCATGTGGCAGGGCCTGTTCACCTCCGGCCGGCCCTTCGTCCGCACGCCGAAGTGCGAGAACCAGCCCGCCTTCATGCAGGCCCTGCTGATGGCGCGTGAGGAGATCGCGCTCCTGATCTGCCTGTGGGGTGCGGCGGCGGCAATCGTCTTCGTCTTCGGCCACGAGAACCGCGACGCCTTCATGTGGGCCGGGTTGCTGGTGGTGCAGTCGCTGCCCTATCTGGCGGCGCTGATAACCTCGCTGATCAACGCCTTCCCCGACTTCCACTTCGGCCGCCGCCGACCGCAGCCGGTGGCGACCATGGGCGCTGCGGACTGATCCGCACCGGCAAAGCCGCGAAACGAACCGGGCCCCCATAGGGCCCGGTTTTCTTTTGCCTATTCGGCGGCGCGGAGCGCCCGCAGAACGGCGTCCGGTTCCCGCTCGATCACCCGGATGTAGGCCTGCGTGGCCGCGTCCGGCGTGCGCCGCCCCTGCTCCCATTCCTGGAGGCTGGCGACGGGAATGTGGAAGCGTTCGGCAAAGCGTGCCTGCGACAGCCCCAGGCGGTTGCGCAGCCGCCTCACCCGCGCTCCGAAGAAGGCCCGGTCCAGTTCCTCGTCCGAGAGCAGCGGGGCCGCGTCCGGATTCTCGGCAACCTGCCGGGCGATGTCCTCGTCGGTCATGGCGTCGAGGACGGGGTCATCCGGTTCCGGAACGGCGTAGGGCACCTCGGTGCCGTCGGGCATCACCCGCACCGCCGTGCCGTCGGCCCTAACCCGAAGCGTGGTCGCGGAATTTGTGCTGCTCTCGCTCATTGGCCTTCCTCACGGAGATGATGCGCATCTCGTCGCCGCGCTCGGCATAGACCGCGACGTACAGGCGCTTGCCGACCCGGCCGTAGCAGATGACCCGGCGTTCCCCATAGTCGAACCGCGTGTCGTCCACATGCAGGGCCTCCGCATCGCCGACGACCAGGATGCCGAACCCCAGCGCCAGCTTGTGCGTGCGAAGGTTGGCGGCGTCCTTGGCCGGGTCGATGGTGATCCGCATCGGCTCCACTGTGCGGCATTGACGGATATGCGGTCAATGCCGGCTTTCCGCTATGGCGCGCGCGGATTTTGCCGTGCAATCCGGGCCGCGCTTGCGCTATCCCCCTTGAGTGCCGGGATCGGTGCCGGCATCGCTGATGGGAGCCTTGGAATGAACAGACCGCTGCGCCGGGGGGAGCCGAAGGGGGCGGCGCTGGCCAATCCCGCCCGCCTCAACGAGGACGGGCAGAAGCTGCTGGCGCGCGGTCAGGCGGCGCAGGCGGCCGAGCTGTTCGCCAAGGCCGTGCGCCTGTCGCCGGAGCAGCCGGAATACCGCGTCAACCTCGGCCGCGCCTACGCCGCCCAGGGCAACACCGCCAAGGCCAAGGCGGCGCTGGGCCGCGCCGTGGCGCTGTTCCCGGCGATGGCGGACCTCTACGGCTCGCTCGGCAACGTGCTGGAGGCGGAGGGCGCCAATGTGCCGGCGCTCAACAGCTACCGCCGCGCCGTGCGCCTCGACCCCGGCCACTACACGGCGCGCAACCTGGACGTGGTGGTGGCGAAGCTGGCGCAGGCGGTGCACGGCTGGCACCTGCCGATGCTGGCCGACACGCTGCGCAACGACGCCTTCCAGGCGGCCATCGAGGCCGCCGTCCGGCCGGACGACGTGGTGCTGGACATCGGCACGGGCTCCGGCCTGCTGGCCATGATGGCGGCGCGCGCCGGGGCGGGGAGCGTCTACGGCTGCGAGATGCTGAACGATCTGGCCGAGTTGGCGAAGATCGTCGTCGCGCGCAACGGCTTCGCCGACCGCGTGACGGTCATCCCCAAACCGTCGACCGAACTTGAGGTCGGCCGCGACCTGCCGGCGCGCGCCACGCTGCTGGTGACGGAGACGTTCGATTCCCTGGTGATCGGCGAGGGCATCCTGGGCACGCTCCGCCACGCGCACGAGCACCTGCTGGCCCCCGGCGCGCGGGTGATCCCGGCCGGGGCGACGCTGAAGGGGCAACTGGTGACCCTGCCGCGGCTGAAGGCGCTGCACCCGCTGAAGACCATCAACGGCTTCGACCTCAGCGCCTTCTCCATCGGCTCGCCGGTGGAGCGGTTCTACCCGGTCTTCCCCGACCACGAGGACCACACCGCCCTCACCGCCCCCTTCGACCTGCTGGGGTTCGACTTCACGGTGAAGCCGGCCCTGCGCCAGTCCTGGTCGGCGGAGGCCGAGGTGGAGGCCGACGGCACGGTGCAGGCGCTGCTGCTGTCCTTCGACCTGCACCTGGACGCCGGTACGGTGATCTCCACCACCAAGTTCGGCGCCATCAAGCACTGGAACCCGGTCGTCTTCGTCTTCGACGCCGAGCGCCCGGTGCGCCGCGGCGACCGTGTCACGATCAGCGGCCGCCTCGACGACAAGGCGATGAGTTTCAGCCTTTAGGCGGCTTCGGTCAGCGTCAGTTTGGCGCGCACGATGGGCAGCGACTGCACGGTGAAGGGCGCCCGCACGCCGCCGCTGAACGTCTCGGCGCACTCCAGCGCCTTGCGCACGCGCTGCTCGGCCGGCAGCCCCTCGGTGGAGGCGAGCGAGCCCAGGGCGTAGTCCGCACCACAGCCGATGGCGTGGTAGCCGCGGATCGCCTCGCCCACCTGATAGTCCGACTGAACGGAGAACAGCCGGCCTTCGTAGGCGACGAGGAAGCAGCCGCCGCTCTCCACGTCGTTGGACTTCTGCGCCCAGCCGCCGTCCTTCAGGCAGGCGCGCACCGCGTCCACGAAGTCCACCACCATGTAGCGGAAGACGTCGTCCGTCTCGCGCGGCGGCGGCTGGAGCCGGTAATGCAGCAGCTGGCCCATGCGGAACGAATTGGTGAAGCCGATCAGCATGTCTTCGTTATGAAACACCTTGGTGTCGGCGCGAACCGTGATGTCCAGGCCGGAGACGCCCGCGCTGTCGCCGCCCATCCACACCCGGTCGTTGTCCACCAAGCCCACGATGCAGGTCATTGCTACCCTCGTTCCCAAAAGCGATGACGCGATGTTTGGCGATTATGGTTAACGATTGGTTTCCTCGATGTGAGATCGGCGACATTCCGGCCGACGCGCATCGCCGATCATTGCAATTGAACAAAATCCCGGCGGCGCGGCCTTTTGCCTCGTCTTCGCTTGCTCGCCTGGAGGACGAGTCGATTCCTTGACATTCGCAGATTTGTTGGTATGCTGAACAGACTGCCGCATCTGCCGGCCGCGTGTGAAAGGACGTCCGTGCCATGGCCGACGCCCAGATCGGACGCCCCGATTTCCCCCTCCGCCCCACCGGCGTGGTGGAGCGCACGGGCTCGGCCACCGACCGGCAGCCGCGCCGCCAACAGCAGCACCAGCACCGCGAGCCGGAGCGCCGCGACCCGCAGCCGCCGAATCCGAAGCGGCGGCGCATCTACGACATGCTGTTCGAGGAGATCGACCAGATCGATGCGCTGGACGAGGGACAGCGCACGCGCATCAAGGACAACATCCGGTCGCACCTGACCGCCCCCCCCCGGCACGAGGCGCCGCACGGCCGCCGCGCCTACGCCACCGGCTACGCGCAGGCACCGCCGGAGCCTCCACCACCCGCCGAACCCATCGTCGCCGACCCGAGCGCGGTGAATCCAGAGACCATGGAGCCGATCGACCACGACCAGATCGTGCAGGTCGCCGCCCCCGTGCACCCGCACCTGCCCCCCGACGAGGCGCAGGAGAACGCCCGCCTCGCCCGCCAGCTGCGCGACTGTCTGGCCCTGCACACCGAGCGCGCGCGCAAGGTGGCCGTCTACCTGCACCTGCTGCTGCGGCTGGACCATTCGCTGCGGCCACACCTCGTGGTCGACATCTGATCCCCTCTTATCGAAGGGGCTAACCCTCCTCCCGATGCGCGTCGGTGTTCCGCTTACGCCTGCGGCACAATGAACGTTGATGATGCAACGCCATCGTCACGGCGGCGCCCGCCGCCGCCCCGTCACCGGGAGTGCCCTGTATGCCCGACACCCGCCTCGCCACCGCGCCCGGCCCGAACGACGCCATCCGCCATTCCCTGGCCACCCGCTTCCAGAAGGCCCGCGCCCGCACGGCGGAGCTGGTGGCGCCGCTGGGGGTCGAGGACCTGATGGTGCAGTCGCTGCCCGAAGGGGCGCCGGCCAAGTGGCACCTCGCCCACACCACTTGGTTCTTCGAGACGCACGTGCTGATGGCCGCCGATCCCGGCTACCGCCCCTTCGACCCGGCATTCCGCCAGCTCTTCGCGGCACTCGACGACCGCTTCGGCGCGCACCTGCCCGCCCCCACCCTGCGCCTGCTCTCCCGCCCGACGGCGTCGGAGGTCATGCGCTACCGCGACCATGTCAACGGCACCATCCTGCACCTGCTGGACCGCATCGATGACGCCGGCATGGCCGATCTGGCGGAGCGTATCGAGCTGGGCCTCGTGCACGAGCGCCGGCACCAGGAGCGGCTGCTGTCGGAGATCAAGCACGCCTTCTGGTGCAACCCGCTGCGCCCGGCGTACGAGCCCCTGCCGCCCGCCGCCGCGCAGCCGGAAACGCCGCAGCAGTGGATCGACGTGCCCGGCGGCATGGTGGAGATCGGCCGCGACGAAACCGCCCCCGGCCGCGACCACGAGGGGCCGCGCCATCAGGTGCTGCTGCGCCCCTACCAGCTTGCCGGACGGCCGGTGACCTGCGGCGAGTACCTCGCCTTCATCGAGGACGGCGGCTATGCGAAGCCCAAATACTGGCTGGGCGACGGGTGGGAGGCGGCGCGCGCCGTGGACTGGCAGGCCCCGCTCTATTGGGAGCGGCGCGAGGGCGGCTGGCAGGTCTTCACACTGTACGGCATGCGCCCGCTGGATCCGGCCGAACCGGTCTGCCACGTCAGCTGGTACGAGGCCGACGCCTTCGCCCGCTGGGCCGGCAAGCGCCTGCCCGAGGAGGCGGAATGGGAAGCCGTGGCGGCCCAGAAGGAGTGCCTGGGCAACCTGCTGGGCAATGGCCACCGCCAGCCGCGCCCGCACGTCTGCCGCGGCACCGACGGCCCCTGGCAGATGTACGGCGACGTCTGGGAATGGACGCGCAGCCCCTTCATGCCCTACCCCGGCTACCGCCACCCCGACGGCGTGGACGAGGCGCTGACCGGCCGCTTCATGGCCAACCGCATGGTGGTGCGCGGCGGCAGCTGCGTGACGCCCTTCGACTACGCCACCCCGACCACCCGCCACTTCCTGCGCCCGCAGGCGCGCACCGCCTTCACCGGCATCCGCTTGGCCGAGGACGTGTAGTTCGCACGTGCGAGAAAAATTAGAACGCTTTCAAAAAGGGGGTTGGCATGCGGCGGAACGTCGCGGCAATATCCATAACATAATTATGGATATTGGAGCCCCGCGATGGAGTACGAGCTTCCCCAGGTGTTCAAGCACCACGTCTTCGGCTGCGCCCAGCAGCGCCCGCCCGGCCACCCGAAGGGCAGCTGCGCGTCGCGCGGGGCGCACCCGCTGCTTCAACGCCTGGACCAGATCGTCCAGGCGCGCGGGCTGGCGGATGTCGGCATGGCGTGGACCGGCTGCCTGGGCTTCTGCCAGGCCGGCCCGCTGATGGTGGTCTATCCGGAAGGCATCTGGTACCGCCCGGAGACGGAAGAGGACGTGGAGGAGATCGTCCAGTCCCACTTCGTGGACGGCAAGCCGGTGGAACGGCTGATCATGGTGCTGCAGCGCTGACGGCAAACGTAGGTTGGGTTGAGCGCCAGCGAAAACCCAACGGCTTCCGCAATGCGAACACGTTGGTTTTCGCCTGCGGCTCAACCCAACCTACGGGTTTCACCCCCGCCGGAACAGGAACTCGCGGCCGACCTTCACGCGCTTCTCGCCGTCGTATTCGATGACGTCGGCGGTGGCGTAGGTCTCGGTCCAGCGTTCGGGCAGGTAGCTGCCGGTGCCGACCACGTCGATGGGGGCGTTGGCCTCGGCCATCAGGCGGCACTTGGCCGGACCGAAACCCGACGACGCCACGATCTTCACCGCCGGGAAGCCCGCCTCGTCCAGCTTCTCGCGCATCCAGTGGATGGCGGCCGCCGACACGCCGGTGCCGATCAGGTAGCGCAGCTGCGTCTCGTCACGGTAGCCGCGGATGGCATGCGGCGCGTGGCGCTCCAGCACGGCGTATGAGCCGGGCGGGTCCAGCCCCTCCACGAAACGGCCGCCCGGCGTGTCGAGCCGTACGCCCAGCTTGCCGCTGGCAGCCAGCTTCGGAAAGCGCCGGCACACCTCCAGCGAATCCGTCACCTCGCGGCCGAAGTAGTCGACCAGCACGGTCAGCGCCTCGTCCGGGAAGGTCTCGTGGAACATCTCCGCCGCGCGCACGGTGGAGCCGGCGTAGCCGATCAGCGCGTGCGGCATGGTGCCTTTGCCCTTCGGCTGGCCGAAGAAGTGCGCGGTGGCGTCGGTGGCGTTGCCGACGAAGCCCTTGGCGCCCACCTTGCGCTTGGCCCGGTCGGAGCCGACGGCCGCCGCGTAGGCCATCATCTCCGCCATGTCGCGGCCGGCGCAGTGGCGGGCGTCCATGGCCAGGAAGGCCACCTTCGGCAGGTCGGCGCACATGGTGAAGGCGTTGTACGCCGCCACGCAGGCCGGCCCCAGCTTCTGGAGCAGGATCGTCTCCAGGTCGCACAGGTGGTAGAAGGAACCGGTGATGTACATCATCGGCTCGCCCGCACCGACCCACTTGCCCTCGGGGAAGTTCAACTCGATCTCCACCTCGAAGCCGCGCTCGGCGGCCACGGCGTTCAACCAGTCGATCATCAGGCGCGGGGCGCACACCACCGGGCGGCGCATGAAGATGGCGTAGGTGACGCGCTTGTCGCCGAACTTGCCGACCGCTTCCTTGGTCCGCTTGAAGTAGGTGTCGGTCCAGTCGCCGATCGCCTTGACCGACGGGCGCGCGCACGCCGGCTTGCTGCTGTCGTCCATGGAGGTGTTCCTCGCTTTCACCCGCATCCCTGTCGTTCTGTTCAGCATTATACGGCCCTCGGTGTCGGCGGAAGGGGGTTCAGGCGCAACCCTGGCCGGAAAATCGCCGGCCCTTCCCGCGTATAACGGCGGCGGACACGAAAAAGCCCCTTCCCCGCGGTCCGGGGAAGGGGCTTTTCGTCGCAACCCGACGTCGGAGTTTCGCTTACTCCGCGGCCGCCGCCGCCGCGCGGCGCTCGGCGTCCTTGGCCAGGCGCGCGCGCTTCAGCTCCTCGGCCAGCAGGAAGGCCAGTTCCAGCGACTGGCTGGCGTTCAGGCGCGGATCGCAGGCGGTGTGGTAGCGGTCCGCCAGCGCGTGGTCGGTGATCGCCTGGGCGCCGCCCGTGCACTCCGTCACGTCCTGGCCGGTCAGCTCGAAATGCACGCCGCCGGCGTGCGTGCCCTCGGCCTGGTGCACGGCGAAGAAGCCCTTGGCCTCCGCCAGCACCTTGTCGAACGGGCGGGTCTTGTAGCCGCTGGCCGACTTGATGGTGTTGCCGTGCATGGGGTCGCACGACCACAGAACGACGCGGCCCTCGCGCGTCACCTTGCGCAGCAGCGGCGGGAACTTCTCCGCTACCTTGTCCGCACCCATGCGCACGATCAGCGTCAGGCGGCCGGGCTCGTTGGTCGGGTTCAGGATGTCGATCAGGCGGATCAGCTCGTCCGGGTCGGTGGACGGGCCGCACTTCAGGCCCAGCGGGTTCTTGACGCCGCGCAGGAACTCCACGTGCGCGCCGTCCGGCTGGCGGGTGCGGTCGCCGATCCACAGCATGTGGGCCGACACGTCGTACCAGTCGCCGGTGGTGCTGTCGACGCGGGTCAGCGCCTGCTCCCACGGCAGCAGCAGCGCCTCGTGGCTGGTGAAGAAGTCGGTCTCGCGCAGCTGCGGCGTGGTGGCGCCGGTGATGCCGCAGGCGGCCATGAAGGCCAGCGCCTCGTCCAGGCGGTTGGCGAGGTCCTCGAACTTCTCGCCGGCCGGCGAGCGCTCCAGGAAGCCCAGCGTCCACTGGTGCACCTTGTGCAGGTCGGCGTAGCCGCCCTGGGCGAAGGCGCGCAGCAGGTTCAGCGTCGACGCCGCCTGAGTGTAGGCCTGCATCATGCGCTCGGGATCGGGGACGCGGGCGTCGGCCGTGAAGTCGAAGCCGTTGACGATGTCGCCGCGGTAGCTCGGCAGCTCGACCCCGTTCACCTCTTCCATGTCGGCCGAGCGGGGCTTGGCGAACTGGCCGGCCATGCGGCCGACCTTGATCACCGGGATGGCCGCGCCGAAGGTCAGCACGACGGCCATCTGCAGCAGCACGCGGAACGTGTCGCGGATGTTGTTGGGGTGGAACTCGGAGAAGCTCTCGGCGCAGTCGCCGCCCTGCAGCAGGAACGCCTCGCCCGCCGCCGCCTGCGCCAGCGACGCCTTCAGCCGGCGCGCCTCGCCCGCAAAGACGAGCGGCGGATAGGACGACAGCCGCTCGACGACGGCATCGACCTTGCCCTGGTCCGGGTATGCGGGCAGCTGCTTGGCCGGCTTCGACTTCCAGCTCGTGGGGCTCCAACGCTCCGCCATGACACGCACTCTTCCTGCTCGGGGTAACCGGTCCGGCCGATGGTGGCCGGGGATCAACCCTATACGTCCACGGCCGGAGTTTTTCCACCCCTTACGACTCGGGGATTGCCGGAAGTGTGAAACCGAACACACGGCAGAACACGGGGGCGGCATCGTGCAGCCAGCCCGGCTCGGCATCGCCCAGCTTGCCAGAAACGACCCGCTTCTCCAGGGTCACCAGCTTGTCGAACCGCACGACCGACGGAACCTTCAGGCCGTTCATCGCGGTCGGCGCGATGGCCCTTGCATCCGGACCGTCCGTGAAACTGGTGTTGGACGTGATGAACGCGAGCACCACGTCGGCGCGCCGCCCGTTGTCGCGCGACACCACCAGGGCAGGCCGCAGCTTGCCGCCGGACAGGTCGGTGAAGGGAAAGCGCGTGAAGACGATGCTGCCGAACTCAAACATTGCGCCGTTTGATGTCGGCGTCGCTGTAGAGATCGGGTTCCTCCTTGAGGAAGTCGAAGGCGCCGCCCGCTTCCGCCATGCGCGCCAGCGGCAGATCCTCGTCTTCGACCGTCTCGAAGACCACGCGCAGGCGCTGGCGCGGCTGGATCCCCCGCCGCTTCATCTCCTCGAAGACACGCTCGGCTTCGATGTTTTCAAGCACCTGACGCATGGCTTCACCCTAGCGCAACCGCTGCAGGGACGCAAATTGCGTCCTTCCTTCGCTCTATGTGGCGCGCGGCCGGCCGATTGGAAGCGGCCCGAAAAACCGCACTGGCCGCCGCAATGATTGCGTGCCTATAAACGCCGCAGGCTCCGCACGGCAGAAGGTCTTTGCCCGGTGAAAGCGTCGTCCTGGGGGCAGGCGGCCTCCGTCTACCTGCACCCCCGCATCCTCGCCATCCTGTTCCTGGGCTTTTCCGAAGGGCTGCCGCTGGCGCTCACCGGGGCCACTCTGTCGGTGTGGCTGCGCGAAGGCGGCGTCAGCAAGACCGCCATCGGCCTGTTCGCGCTGGTCACCATGCCCTACGCGCTGAAGTTCCTGTGGGCGCCGTTCATCGACCGGCTGCGCCTGCCGGTGGTCACCCGCCTGTTCGGCCGGCGGCGCGGCTGGGCGCTGGTGACGCAGGCCGCACTGGCCTGCGCGCTGATCGGCCTGGGCTCCACCGACCCGATCGCGGACCTGTGGTGGACGGCGTTGCTGGCGGTGATCGTCGCCTTCTGCTCGGCCAGCCAGGACATCGTCATCGACGCCTTCCGCGTGGAGACGCTGAGCGAGGAGCAGCAGGGGGCCGGTGCCGCCATGCTGGTGCTGGGCTACCGCTTCGGCATGCTGGCGTCCGGCGCGGGTGCGCTGTACCTCGCCGAGTTCTTCGGCTGGCGGACCGCCTACTACGCCATGGCCGGGCTGGTGTCGGTCGGCATGCTGACCATCCTGCTGAACCCGGAGCCGGCCGCCGCCACGTCGCGCGAGGCGGAAAAGCGCGAGCGGCACGTGGCCGAATGGCTGGAGGCGCGCCCGCACCTCGGCGGCTGGCGGGCGGACCTGCTGGCGTGGCTGTACGGCGCCGTGGTGGCGCCGTTCGCGCAGTTCATGACGCGCAACGCCTGGGCCGCCATCCTGGCCTTCATCGCGTGTTACAAGCTGGGCGACGTGCTGGCCGGCACCATGGCGTCGCCCTTCTACGTCGACCTTGGCTTCGAGAAGACGGAGATCGCCAACGTCACCAAGGTGTTCGGCCTGTGGGCGACGATCGTCGGGGGGCTGGTCGGCGGCGTGGTGGTCAACCGCTTCGGCGTTCTGAAGGCGCTGCTGCTGGGCGGCGTCATGCAGATGGTGTCGAACCTGGGATTCGTCATGCTGGCCTGGGCCGGGCACGACGTGACCGCGCTGGCGGTGACGGTGGCGGTGGAGAACGTGTGCGGCGGCATCGCCACCGCGGCCTTCGTCGCCTACCTGTCCAGCCTGTGCAACGTCGCCTACACGGCCACGCAGTACGCGTTGCTGTCCAGCTTCTACAAGCTGGGCGGCGACTTGCTGGGCGCGCCGTCCGGCTGGCTGGCCGACCACATGGACTGGGCCAGCTTCTTCCTGGTCTCCATGGCCGGCGCGCTGCCGGGCCTGCTGATCCTGACATGGCTGATCGGGCGCAGCCGCGCCGGGGAACCGGACGCGGAGCCGGCGCCGGCCGGCTCCGCCCGATAGCCGTCAGACCTGCCTGGCCTCAGACCTGCTTTACCTTGCCCGCCCCCGGGCCGGCGCCCAGGTCGGCGCCGGTGGTCGGGTTGGCATCGGGGCGCGACATGGTGCGCTGCGACACCTTCTCGATCGCCGCCATCTCCGCGGCGGCCAGACGGACCGTGGCGTTGCCGTCGCCGCCGTCCACGGCCTGCTGGTCGTGGCGCTGCTCGACGAACTCCCACTGCTCGCCCTGGTTCCACGGCCCGCGCGTGTCGCCGGGACCCTGGCTCATGTTGTAGTACTTGTTCACGTACTCGGGATGGCCCGGCAGCTTGCCCGGCGGGAAGTTGTTCTCGATGGCGTACAGCGCCTTCTCGAAGCTCTTCTGGTGGGCGATCTCGCGCGTCATCAGGAAGGTCAGCGCGTCCTTCACGCCCGGATCGTCGGTGAGGTTGATCAGGCGCTCATAGACGATCTTGGCGCGCGATTCCGCGGCGATGTTGGAGCGCAGGTCGCAGGTCGGATCACCGATGGAATCGATGTAGCCGGCGGTCCACAGCTGCCCGGCCGAATTCACCAGCGCCGGCCCGCCGCCGTAGAGGAGCTGCAGCGTGTGGCTGCCGTTGCCCTGGGTGATGTTGGCGTAGAGGTCGGCGGTCGCGTCCGCGCCCTCGGCCAGCTTGCCCTTGGTGCCCTTGGTCAGCATCGCGACGATGGAGCCGATCACCTCCAGGTGGCTCAGTTCCTCGGTGGCGATGTCGATGAGCATATCCTTGCGGCCCGGATCCTCGTCGGCGATGCCCTGCGTGAAGTAGCGCATGGCCGCCGCCAGTTCGCCCTGCGGCCCGCCGAACTGCTCCAGCATCAGGCTGGCCAGCGCCGGGTTCGGCTCCGACACGCGTACCGTGTACATCAGGCGTTTGTTGTGCATGAACATGCTGGGTTTCCTCTCGCCCATGACGATGGTGCGGAGTCCCTCCGCCGGTCGAGGCGGCCGGCGTCGACGCGGGATCCCGTCAGGCCATCAACTGGAACGGATTAGAATCGTTCCAGAATGGCGAACGGATCTGTCCCTCAGGACACGAACCAGCCGGCCTGCACCTGCCCCGCGGCGATGCCGGTCAGGGTGAGCTGCGCGCCGGTGCTGAAACCGACGACCGCGTGCCCGGCGGCATCGGCGCCGACGGTCCAGGTCACGCCCGCCGACACCTGGATGCGGTCGCCCTCGGCGGCGTTGAAGTCGCTCGCCACGTCCGCACCGGCGCTGACGACGAAACGGTCGGCCCCGGCCCCGCCCACCAGCGTGTCCGCTCCCAGGTTGCCGTTCAGCACGTCGTTGCCCAGGTTGCCGGCGACGACGTCGTCGCCCTGCCCGCCGAACAGGCTGTCGTCACCCTGCCCGCCGAACAGCGTGTCGTTGGCCATGTTGCCGTACACGGCATCGTTCGCCATGTTGCCGAACATCAGGTCGGCGTCCTGCCCGCCGAACAGCGTGTCCGCCCCCTGCCCGCCGAACAGCGCGTCGGCGCCGAGGTTTCCGTAGAGAAGGTCGGCGTCCAGGTTGCCGTACAGGCTGTCGTCACCGACACCGCCGGTGATGGTGTCGTTGCCCTCGTCGCCGAACAGCAGGTCGTTGCCCTCGCGCGAGCCGATGACGTCGTCGCCGGCCCCGCCGCGTAGCGTGTCGTCGTCCGCGCCCAGCACCATGATCTGCCCGGAGCCGTCGCCGACCGCGTACTGCGCCCCTGCCCCGCCGCCCAGCTGCGCGTTGCCGACCACGGCGACGAAGCCGACGTTGTCCACCTGCAGGATGGTGCCCGGCGGCAGGCCGCGCGCGTCGATGACCAGCGCCTCGCCGCCCGTGCCGCCGCCGGTGATGACGATCGGCTCCGCCGGTGCGCCGCCCGACAGCGTCGGCGTCAGGGTGCTCACCGTCACCGACGCACCGGCCGGCAGCGAGGCGGCGTAGGTGGTGAAGGCGGAGGCCAGCGCGGCCTGCTGCGCCGGATCCCCGTTCAGCGCCCCGACGGTGGCGGTCAGCGTGCCCGCCAGATCGGCTGCCCCCACCGGGTTCGGCTGCCCGCCGCTGGCGAGACTGACGCCGTTCGGCGCCTGCGTGGTGATCGTGCCCGTGACCGCCACCGGAATCGGCACGACCGGTGTGCTGACCGGCGTGGAGGTGGTCCCGCCGCCGCCACCTCCGCCACCCCCTCCACCTCCTCCGCCACCACCTCCTCCACCCCCCGAATCGCCGCTCGTGGTGGTGGTGACCGGCGGGGCCGGGGTATGGACGATCCGCAGCGTTCCGCCGACGCTCGTGGTGGACAGGGTCGATGCCGCGTAGCCGGAGCCCTGCAGCGTGAACGCCAGCGACTGCCCGCCCTCGCTGACCGTCACCGCGCTGGAGGAGGAGCCGGCGGAGACGCTCAACGTTGCCGCCCCCGTGTAGCCGCCGACCAGCAGCGTGTCGCCGGCCGCGAGGTCGGCCACCGTGTCGCCCGCCCCGGCGTGGAAGACGTCGTTGCCGGCGCCACCCGACAGGGTGTCGTTCCCATCGCCGCCGCTCAGCGTGTCGGCGCCGTCGCCGCCGTCCAGGACGTCGGCGGCGTCCATGCCGCTCAACCGGTCGTTCCCGGCGCCGCCGAAGAGGAAGGCCGCATTGGTGCCGCCCAGCGCGGAGAGCAGCGTGTCGTTCCCGTCGCCGCCGCTCAGCGTGTCGGTGTCGGAGGTGGCTCCGGTGGAGTGCCCTTGCAGCCAGTCGTGCCCGGCCCCGCCGACCAGCAAGTCCGACCCGGCGTCGCCCATCAGCGTGTCGCTGTCGCCGGACGCCGTGCTGCCGCCGTACAGCGTGTCGTTGCCGCCCGCCCCCATCAGCAGGTCCGACGCGCCGGCACCGGACAGCACGTCCGCCGCGCTGCCGCCGGTCATCGAATCCGCCGACGCGGTGCCCACGCCCATCAGCTGCACGTCGGTCGCCGTCAGCCCGGACAGGTCGAGCGTCGCACCGGCCGCCTTGACCGCCAGCGTTTCGACGTCACCGCCGTTCACGCCCTGGATGCCGGTGATGCCCGCCAGCTGGCCGATGCCCACCGTCAGCGTGACGCCCGACGCGATGCGCAGCACCTCGATGCCGTCCAGCGTCGCGGCGGTGAGGTCGGCGTCGGCGTCCGCCTCGACCGTGTCGGTGCCGGCGCCACCCGACAGGGTATCCGCCTCGGTGCCGTCCCCCGTGCCGAACACCAGCACGTCGTCGCCCGCCCCGGCGTCGATCCGGTCCACCCCGGCGCCGCCGTACAGGCTGTCCGCCCCGTCACCGCCCACCAGCGTGTCGGCGCCGGCCGCGCCGGACAGGATGTCGGCCCCGTCGCCGCCGGACAGCCGGTTGTCGCCCTGGTTGCCGCTGACGGTGTCGGCACCGGAACCGCCGGTCGCGTTCTCGATCAGGGACCGGGTGTCGCTGTTGTAAAGCCGCGCGCTGGCGACGTTGCCGATGGCGGAATGGCCGCCGCCCAGGCTGGCGAGTTGCCCATCGGCCAGCGTGCTCCACGAACCGGGCGCGAGGTCGAGCGCCACGCCGCTGGTATAGGCCGAGGCGTCGTAGGTGTCGGTACCACCGCCGTCCCAGATCGTCTCGAAGATCGTCGCGGTGGCGGGGGAGAAGCTGTAGGTCGTGTCGCCGGAGTTGTAGGTGTAGTTGGCGCCATAGAGCTGCTGGATCGCCGCGATGTCGTTCATCATCGGCCCCGCCGGGTAGGACCCCGCGGCGACCGTGTAGCCGCTGGCCGGTCCGCCGACGTAGGAGCGGTACGCCATCACCGAGTATTCCAGCGAATCCTGGCTGGTGCTCATCACGGGCCAGGTGACCGACCCGTTGGTGTAGCTCTCGTGCGGGTGCTTCAGCCCCAGCGCGTGCCCGGCCTCGTGCAGGACGGTGAGGTAGGAATAGGTGCCGGGTGCCCAGTCGGCGGTGCCGGCGATGTTCCCGAACCACACATCGCCCGCCTTGCCGGTGGTCGCCGGCAGGTAGGCGTAGGAGGTGCTGGGCAGGCTGCTGACGGCGAACCGCAGGTCGGCCACCGTCCCCGGTTCGGTGGCCAGGGAGATCGGCAGGTTGGAGACGTTCGACCACAGCGTGACGGCCGACGTCACCGCCGTCTGCTGCGCCGTGGTGAGCGCGGCGAAACCGTTGTACGGCTCACCGGTCGAGGCGTTGTAGGACGACCAGTTGGACGCCACGGTCGGAAAGCCGTAGGTGATGGAGCCCGACCACTTGCTGCCGATCAGCAGGGAGTCGACGGCGTTGGTGCCGGTCAGGCCGAAGCCGCCGGTCGACGCCGCAAGCGCGCCGTCCGGCACGCCGGACGACGGCAGGATCATGTCCGTCCCGGCGGTGGCGCCGGCCCACGCGGCCCCACCGAACAGCCCCCGCTCGCACAGCTCGCACATGCCCGTCCCCACGCAACCGCCCGCGCCCGCAAGGATTACTCCTTACGGCACAGGCGGATTGTGGCGGAACGGTGCCGTCGGCGGAAGCGACCTCCGGCATTTACCAAAAAAGTCACAGAGCGAAAGGGAGCCGCAACGCTACAGCTTCTGCGGATCGGCGACTTTCTCGCGCAGCAGCACGAACTCCTCCGCGGTGGAGGGGTGCAGCGCGATGGTGCGGTCGAAGTCCGCCTTGGTCGCCCCGCAGTTCAGCGCGATGGCAAGGCCCTGCACGATTTCCGGTGCGTCCATGCCCATCATGTGGCAGCCCAGCACGCGCTGCGACTCGCCGTCGACCACCAGTTTCATCAGCACCCGCTCCTCCCGGCCGGACAGCGTGTGCTTCATCGGCCGGAAGCCGGTGCGGTAGATGTCCACCTTGGCGTAGCGGGCGCGCGCCTCCGCCTCCGTCAGGCCGACGGTGCCCAAGGGCGGCAGCGAGAACACGCCGGTCGCCACGTTGTCGTAGCTGATGCGCATGGGGTTGTCGTTGAACAGCGTCTCGGCCAGCGCCCGCCCCTCGGCGATGGCGATGGGGGTCAGCGCCATGCGGTCGGTCACGTCGCCGATGGCGTAGACGCCGTCGACGTTGGTGCGCGACCACTCGTCGACGCGGATCGCCCCGCCCTTGTCCATCTCGACGCCCAACTCCTCCAGGCCCAGGTCGCGGGTGTTCGGCCGCCGTCCGGTCGCCGCCATGACCAGCCCGGCCGAGTGCTCGCGCCCTAGGTGGTCGGTGACGGTGAAGCCGCCCGCCCCCTCCACCACCTTCACCGGCTTGGTGCGTGCCAGGATCTCGATGCCGCGATTGCGCAGTTCTTGCGCCAGCGCCACGCGGATGTCGTCGTCGAAGCCGTTCAGCAGGTCCTCGCCGCGGATCATGATCGTCACCTCGACGCCCAGCCCGCGGAAGATGCTGGCGAACTCCACCGCGATGTAGCCGCCGCCGATGATGAGGATGGAGTGCGGCAGATGGCCCAGGTGCAGCGCCTCGTTCGACGTGATGGCGTGCTCGATGCCGGGGATCTCCGGCAGCGACGGCCAGCCGCCGGTGGCGATCAGGATGTTCTTCGCCGTGTAGCGCTTGCCCGCCACCTCGACCGTGTGCTTGTCGATCAGCCGGCCGAAGTGCGGCAGCAGGGTGACGCCCGAGGTCTCCAGCATCTTGATGTAGATGCCGTTCAGCCGGTCGATCTCCTTGTCTTTGTTGGCGATCAACGTCGGCCAGTCGAAGGCCGGCACATGGCTGTCCCAGCCGTAGGCGCAGGCGTCCTGGAAGGCGTCGCGGAACTGGCTGGCGTAGACAAGCAGCTTCTTCGGCACGCAGCCGCGAATCACGCAGGTGCCGCCGACCCGGCTGCCCTCGCAGATCGCCACGCGCGCGCCATAGGACGCGGCGCGCCGGCTGGCGGCCACGCCGCCCGACCCGGCGCCGATGGTGAACAGGTCGAAATCGAATTCCGCCACGGCCGTCTCTCCATCCCATTCTTCATTGGCGGCGGAGTCTTCCGCATTCCGCCGCCCCTGTCGAGTGGACAGACAGCCGAAGCGTCGGTTCGTCGCGCAGGTCAGGAAACCGGATGGGACGGGTGGCCGGCGCGGCTCAGCGCACCAGGAAGCGCTGCAGCAGCACCTGGCGGATGCGGATCGGCTTCATCTCGCGGTTGACGGCGATGCTGACCTGCTCCTTGACCAGGCGCGTGCCCGCCGGGCCGGTCAGTTCCATGGGGTTCACGTCGATCATGCTGGCGCTCAGCGCGTTGGCGATGCGCGGCGCGTGCATTTCCACCAGCTTGCGGTCGACCTTGGGGTCGAACTCCAGCAGGACGCGCAGCTCGACCTGCCGCATGCGGTGCCCGTCGGCCAGCGTGAACTCCATCGGCGGCAGCGGCGCCACGGTGCCCATGGCCTGGATCTTCGGCTCCTCCACCACGGGCTTGCTGGCGTGCGCGGTGCCGAACAGGGCCACGCTTCCGCCGCCCAGGACGGTCAGCAGGCCCAGCGCGCCGATCAGCAGCAGCGCCCCGCGCGTCAGGCTGCGGTCTGAACCCGTGCCCCCAAGAGTGATCCGCAGCGCCATGCCCCTCAACCTCTCCGCCCCGTATTGTCCTGCACGCCCCGGAAAGAGAAACCCTTCCTCTTGTGCGTGCTTTCGGGATGAAACTCCCGCTTGAGGCTTGTGACAATTTAGGGCACCGGGTGGGGCGCGTCAAATATTGCAATTTTATACTGTTGCCACAGTTCCAAGACTTATCGGGAAGCCGGGAGACTTCCATTTGTCTTTCGTTCGGAACTGCTTCGATTTTCGTAGCGCTTTTACGGAAAATGCAATGAGTCGCGTTGAGCCCGTAGGTTGGGTTCAGCGCCAGCGCAAACCCAACGCCGTCGGCACCGCGGGAACGTTGGGTTTTCGGCTCCGCCTTAACCCAACCTACGGGGCCGCCGAAACGGAAAAGGCCCCTTCCCGCCGGGAAGGGGCCTTCCACTTCGAACACAACCGACCGGCGGTCAGTACGCGTACTCGCGGAACACCGGGTCGACGCTGCCGCCCCACACGCCGTGGTACTTGGCCAGCAGCTCGTCCGCCGGAGTCTGCCCGGACTCGGCGATGGTGCGCAGCGTATCGAGGAAATGGCTCTCGTCGTCGCCCCAGTTGTCGTTGCGCTTGCGCCGCACGAGGCCGCCATGGGCGATCTCCAGCACGCGCATCGACACCTCGCGCACCGTCTCCTTGCGGAACGGCGTGCGCAGCCCCAGGCGCGGCACGTCGCGGCGCAGGCCCGCGCGCTCCTCCGTCGTCCAGTCCTTGACGAGGTCCCAGGCGGCGTCCAGCGCTTGGCCGTCGTACAGCAGGCCGGTCCACAGCGCCGGCAGCGCGCACAGGCGCCGCCACGGGCCGCCGTCTGCGCCGCGCATCTCCAGGTACTTCTTCAGCCGCACCTCGGGGAAGGAGGTGGTCAGGTGGTCGGCCCAGTCGGTGATCAGCGGCGTCTCGCCCGGCAGCGCCGGCAGCTTGCCCTGCATGAAGTCGCGGAACGACTGGCCCGACGCGTCGATGTACTTCCCATCCCGGTAGACGAAGTACATCGGCACATCGAGCAGGTAGTCGACGTAGCGGTCGAAGCTGAACCCGTCCTCGAACACGAACGGCAGGTCGCCGGTGCGGTCGGGGTCGGTGTCGGTCCAGATGTGGCTGCGGAACGACTGGAAGCCGTTCGGCTTGCCCTCGGTGAAGGGAGAATTGGCGAACAGCGCCGTAGCGATCGGCTGAAGCGCCAGCGACACGCGGAACTTCTTCACCATGTCCGCTTCGCTGGAGAAGTCCAGGTTGACCTGCACGGTGCAGGTCCGCGTCATCATGTCGATGCCCAGGTTGCCGCGCTTGGGCATGTAATCGCGCATGATCTTGTAGCGGCCCTTGGGCATCCAGGGGATGTCCGCGCGCGTCCACTTCGGCTGGAAGCCCAGCCCGACCATGGCGATGCCCAGCTCGTTGCCGACCTCCTTCACCTGGCGCAGGTGGCGCTGCACCTCCGCACAGGTCTGGTGCAGGGTCTGCACGGCCGCACCCGACAGCTCCACCTGCCCGCCCGGCTCCAGCGTGATGTTGGCGCCGTCGTCCTGGGTCAGCGCGATGATGTTGCCGCCCTCGGACACCGGCTGCCAGCCGAAGCGCTGCATGCGGGTCAGCAGTTCGCCAATGCCGTCCGGCCCCTCGTAGGGCAGCGGGCGCAGGTCGGCGACGCGGTAGGCGAACTTCTCGTGCTCGGTGCCGATGCGCCAAGCCTCGGCCGGCTTGTTGCCGGACTCCAGGTAGGCGACCAGTTGCCGACGGTCGGTGATCGGCGCGCCTTGCGTGGACGGAGGTGCGGACATGGCGTCTCTCGGGCTTGAACGAAATTCGGAATACGACGGCTTTAAATCGGCTGGCCCCGGGCGTCTTCCGCCGCGCGGAACGGGGGCCGGGCATCGCCGCCGGACGCCGTCCAGTCGCCCACCAGGGCCTGCCAGCAGGCGAGCGCGGCGAACACCGCCGTGTCGGCCCTGAGAACGCGGGGGCCAAGGCCGACCGGAACAACAAAGGGGAGTTTGCTCAAATCGTCAAGTTCCGACTTGGCGAAGCCGCCCTCCGGTCCGACCAGGAAGGCCGCCGGCCGGCCGGCGAAGTCCCGCACCGCCTCGGCGACCGGGCGGGCCGAACCGCTTTCCGCGCACAGGAACAGCACGCGCTCCGCCGGCCAGTCGGCCAGCGCCTTATGCAGTTGCACGGGCTCTGGCATGTCCGGAACGCTCAGCCGCTCGCACTGTTCGGCCGCCTCCACGGCGTTGGCGCGCAGCCGGTCCATGTTGACGCGGTGCGGGTCGGTGTGGCGGGTGAACACCGGCCAGATGCGCGACGCGCCCAGCTCGCTCGCCTTCTCCGCCACGGTGTCGATGCGCCCGCGCTTGATCGGCGCGAACAGCAGCCACAGGTCCGGCCCGTCCTGCTGCGCCCGGCGCCGGGCCTGGACGGTGAGCGAGCACCAGCCCTTGCCGAATCCGTCGATGACCGCCAGCCACTCCCCATCCGTGCCGTTGAACACGGCGACGGCGTCGCCACGCTCCAGCCGCAGCACGTGGCGCAGGTAGTGCGCCCGCTCGTGGTCGAGCCCGATCGCCTGCCCCTCGGCCAGCGGGCTGTCGACGTGGAGACGTGTCTTGGGCGTGTCCTGCATAGCGCGATCCTGGTAAGCGGGTTCCTGGTCCCGGGCGGCGACTATAGCGGGAAACGCCGGCGGATCGCGAGAAGGCCAACCACCGCCACCGCCGAAAAACCCGCCCCCGCCAGGAAGGTCGCGGCCGGCCCGACGGTCGCCCACAAGGCACCGGCCAGCACGCTGGCGGCCAGCAGCGCGACACCCGTCATCAGGTGGAACAGGCCGAAGGCGGTGCCGCGCAGCTCGGCCGGGGCGGCGTCGGCGACCATCGCCGCCAGCAGCCCCTGCGTCATCCCCATGTGCAGCCCCCACAGGCCCGCCCCGGCCAGCACCAGCGCCGGGCCCGCCGCGAACGCCAGCACGAGGTCGCTCGCCACCAGGACGGCGAAGCCGGCCATCAGCAGCCCGCCGCGCCCCACACGATCGGACAGCACCCCCACCGGGTAGGACGACAGCGCGTAGACCACGTTCATCACCACCAGCACCACCGGCACCCAAGCCATGCCCATGCCGAGGTCCTGCGCGCGCAGCAGCAGGAACGCCTCGGAAAAGCGCGCCAGCGTCATCACCGCGGCCACCGCCACCAGCGCCCAGAATGCGCCGCCGAAGCGCGACAGCCCGCGCAGCGACGGAGCCGGCCGCTGCGGCCGGTGTCCGGCGGGCGCGTCGCGCACGCCCAGCGCCAGCACCGCCACCGCGGCGAAGGCCGGCACCACCGCCACCCAGAACACCAGCCGCACGTCACCGGCCGTCAGCGCCATCAGCGCGATGGCGGCCAGCGGCCCCAGCACCGCGCCGATGGTGTCCAACGTCTGGCGCAGGCCATAGGCGGCGCCGCGCTGCTCCGGCGGCGTGATGTCGGCCACCAGCGCGTCGCGCGGCGCGCCGCGAATGCCCTTGCCGACGCGGTCGATCAGCCGCGCCGCCAGCACCGTGGCGGCCGATCCGGCCAGCGGGAACATCGGCTTCGTCAGCGCCGCCAGCCCATAGCCGGCCAGCGCCAGCGCCTTGCGCTTGCCCAGCCGGTCGCTGAGCGTGCCGGAAAAGATCTTGACGATGGAGGCCGTCGCCTCCCCCAGCCCCTCGATGATGCCGACGGACAGCGCGCTCACCCCCAGCACCGTCACCAGGAAGACCGGCAGCAGGCTGTGGATCATCTCCGACGACAGGTCCATGCACAGGCTGACCAGCCCCAGCGCCCACACGCCGCGCGGCAGGCGGGCCTTGGCCGGGGATGCGGCGGCGGATTCCGTGATTCGCTGGTCCATGCCGGGGACGTTAGGGGCGCTTCCTCCTGTCCGGCAAGGGGTTTTCCCGGCCGCGCGCTTGCCCGTGCGGCGGTGGGCCGGTACCTTGCGCAGCCCCACCGCATTTTCCTGGCGAGACTCGACCATGGACCGCTCAACCGCGCCGACCGAGGGCGGCTTCACCGACATCCGCGCCGACGGCTGGATCGACCGCTACACGCCCGCACCCGTGCGGCCGTACCTCAAGCTGGCCCGGCTGGACCGCCCGATCGGCACGTGGCTGCTGCTGTTCCCGTGCTGGTGGAGCACGGCGCTGGCCTCCCCCGGCCTGCCGGACTGGCGGCTGATGCTGCTGTTCGCCGTCGGCGCCGTGGTCATGCGCGGGGCCGGCTGCACGGTCAACGACATCCTCGACCGCGACTTCGACGCCCGAGTCGAGCGCACCCGCGCCCGCCCCATCCCCAGCGGGCAGGTCAGCGTGAAGCAGGCGCTGGCCTTCCTGGCGCTGCAGCTGCTGATCGGCCTGATCGTGCTTTTGCAGTTCAACACCACGACGATCCTGCTGGGCGTGCTGTCGCTGGTGCTGGTGTTCACCTACCCGCTGATGAAGCGCATCACATGGTGGCCGCAGGCCTTCCTGGGCCTCGCCTTCAATTGGGGGGCGCTGGTGGGCTGGACGGCGGTGCGCGGCGAGCTGGAATGGCCGGCGCTGGTGCTCTACGCCGCCGGCATCGTCTGGACGCTGGGGTACGACACCATCTACGCCCACCAGGACAAGGAGGACGACGCCCGCATCGGCGTGAAGTCCACGGCATTGCGCCTGGGCGACCAGAGCAAGATCTGGATCTACGCCTTCTACACCCTGACCTTCGTGGGGATCGGCGCGGCGGGCGGGCTGGCGGGGCTGGGGACGTGGTTCCGTCCGGTGCTGATGCTGGCCACGCTGCAATTGGCGTGGCAGGTCGCGACCTGGATCCCGGACGACCAGAACGACTGTCTGGCGAAGTTCAAGTCCAACCGCTGGTTCGGCTGGCTGGTCCTGGCGGCGATCGTCGCCGGCCGTGTCGTCTGACGGAGGATCAGCGCTCGCTGCTGGCCACTTCGGTGGCCGGGGCGGCGGCGCCGGGCTTGCGGTTCGGCAGGACGGTGCGCAGCGTGTCGCCGTCCGCCACCGCGATGGCCGGGGTCGACGGCTTGCGCCGCGGCGTGACGGAAAGCGGCGCCGCGTCGTTCTGGGCCACCGTGATGACCGGCGCCGACGGCTTGTGGGCCGGGCGCACCATCGGGGCGACGCGCGGGGTGTCCAGCTGCGCGGTCTGCAGGCGCATGGTGGCACGGGCAGCGCGGCCGGCCGGCGCGACGACCAGACGCGTCTCCGGCTCGACCTGCTGCGGACGGGCGCCGCCCGGCAGGATGAAGCCGTAGGTCGGGTAGGATCGCATGCCCAGCGTGTCGCCCGGCTCGTGCCAGACGCGCACCGCGCTCCAGTCGTTGTGGCCCGACACGTCGACCACGCGCATGGCGCGGCGCAGGCCGCGGCCACCCAGCCAGGAATGGTCGACCTCGATGGTGCGGCGGTCGACGACGCGGGAAACCAGGGAGACGTGGCCGCGGTTCAGGCGGCCGGAGCGCTTGAACACCAGGACGGAGCCGACGGCGGGCTGCGACGACTGGGCATAGCGCCCGGAGGAGTGCGCCCACCACGTCCAGGCATCGCCCTGGATGGTGAAGTCGGAGATCGATCGGACGACGCGGACGCAGTCCTCGGCCTGTGCGGCTGCCGGAATCATGGCGGGAGCGAATGCCACGAACGCAGCAAGCGAGAGACGGATCCCCATCGCCTTCAACCGCATGACTCCCCCTCACCAAATTGTTATCCCCTGTTGCCGAGGTAACACAGGTTGCAGGGTGAGTCTACCCTGTTTGAATTATGTAACCGAAAGCGGCTGTGGATAAGCGTACCCTGCCGAACCGCCAAAGGAACGAATAGGCCCCATGACCGCCCCGGAAATCCACGCAAATCCAGCGGATTTCGTCCGCCGAAACACGGTGGTGACGACCGCCCCGCTGCTGCCCGAAGTCCGCCTGCACTTGGCCACGGAGGTGACGCCGCTGTGGGAAGCGACCGAGGAAACCCTGCGGAAAACCAACCTTCCGCCGCCGTACTGGGCTTTCGCCTGGCCGGGCGGCCGCGCCGTGGCACGATTCGTGCTTGATCGGCCGGAGCTGGTGCGCGGGAAGCGTGTCCTGGACTTCGCCGCCGGCACCGGCTGCGTCGGCGTCGCCGCCGCCATGGCCGGGGCCGCGTCGGTGCGCGCCTGCGACATCGACGCCTTCTCGCTTGCGGCGATTCGCCTCAACGCCGAGGCCAACGGCGTGGCCCTGGAGGTGGAGGGCGAGGACCTCGTGGGCCTGCCGCTGCCCGGAGTCGACGTCGTGCTGGCCGGCGACGTCTGCTACGAACGCCCGATGGCCGAGCGGGTCACCGCCTGGCTGCGCACGCTGGCCGCCGCCGGCACGCTGGTGGTGCTGGGCGACCCCGGCCGCGCCTACGTCCCGAAGGAGGGGCTGGAGTTCCTCGCCCGCTACGCCGTGCCGACGTCGCTGGACCTGGAAGACCGCGAGGTGCGCGAAACCACGGTGTGGCGCCTGCTGCCCGATTAGCGTTTTTGCCGCCCCATGTACCGCCCTACATACCGCCCCGTGCGGCCGCGGTAATAGCGGTAGACCTCGCCGTGGATCAGCGCCAGATGGTCCTCGCGGATCTTCACCCAGCGGTGCAGCAGCAGCGCCAGCACCGCCAGCTGGATCAGCCCGGCGACGGTCGGCCACAGCAGCGTGTAGCCGAGCATCGCCGCGAGATAGCCCAGGATGTGCGGGTTGCGGCTGTATCGGTACGGGCCGCCGGCGGCGTGCGCGCCCGCCCGGCGCCCGTGCCGGCGCACCGCGTGGGCCTGCGCGGTGGCGGCGAACACCGTCACCGCCAGCCCCAGCACGCCGACGGTGAGGCCCAGCACCGCGGGCGCCGCCGACTCCGCGAACGCCGCGATGTAGGCGGTGCGCAGGACGGCGTCGAAGCAGAACAGCGCGATGAGCTGCACCAGCGTTCCCGGCTTCAGCGCCCCTTCGTGCACGAAGTCGGCGCGCACGTGCTTCAGCACCCGCGCGCCGGCCAGGGCGAACAGCGTGCCGATGACCAGTGCGACGGCGGCTTCCTGAAGGTGCTCCACGCGCCGGGGCTCAGAGGCCGCGCGCGGGGGCGCCGAGTCCGGCGTCGATGGACGGGTGCGACTCCACGAATTCCGGCAGCGCCTCGCAGGCGTCCGAGAGGCGGTCCAGGTTCGGGTAGCGCCCCACCGGCAGCAGGTCGTCGGGTGCGGTGCGGACATAGCCGACCATCGCCGCCACGGTCACGTCGGCCTGGCTGAACCGGGCGCCCAGCAGCCAGGGCGACGGCGCCACGGCGTCCAGCGCCCGCAGCGCCGTCTCCGCCTGCACGCGGCAGCGCTCGACCCACGGCTCGAACTGCCGCTCCTGCGGACGGCGCAGGCGCTCGTAGGCCACCAGCATCGCCTTGTCGATGGCGCCGGTGGCCAGCGCCACGAGTCGCAGGCACTGCCGCCGCTCCGCTCCCGCGGCCGGGGTCAGCGCCCGCTCCGGCCCCACCAGCGTGTCGAGGTGGTCGATGATGGCGGCGCTGTCGACCAGCACCTCCCCGTCGTCGAGCACCAGCGAGGGCACGCGGCCCAGCGGGTTGATGCGCCGCATCTCCTCGGCATCGGAGAAGACGGAGAGCGGGCTGCGCGTGAAAGGCAGCCCGTAGTGGCGCAGCGTCACCGCCACGCGGCGGACATAGGGCGAATCCAACTGCCCGACGAGGATCATCGGCGGCCTCCTGCGGCGCGGTGTACGAACGTCCGCCACGATGCGGCCACCGGTCGCCGGACGCAAGCCCACTCGCCCCTTGACGCCGGGCGCGCGCGGCCGATGCTTACGGCCTCGTTTCGCAACACGGACCCGCCGTCATGCCCTACACCTCCCTGCGCGACTTCATGGACCGGCTGCAGGCCGCCGGCCGGCTGGTGGTGGTGAAGGAACCCGTGTCCAGCGTGCTGGAGATGACCGAGATCCAGACCCGCCTGCTGGCCGAGGGCGGCCCGGCCGTGCTGTTCGAGAACGTCATCAAGGCGGACGGCACGCGCTCCGACATGCCGGTGCTGGTCAATTTGTTCGGCACGGTGGAGCGCGTCGCCTGGGGCATGGACCGCGAACCGCACGAGCTGCGCGCGGTGGGTGAGACGCTAGCCTTCCTCAAGCAGCCGGAGCCGCCCGGCGGCTTCCGCGAGGCGCTGGAGCTGATCCCGCTGGCCAGGACCGTGCTGTCGATGAAGCCGAAGACGGTCGGCTCGGCGCCCTGCCAGGAGGTGGTGCTGACCGGCGACCAGATCGACCTGGGCCGCCTGCCGGTGCAGAGCTGCTGGCCGGGCGAGCCGGCGCCGCTCATCACCTGGCCGCTGGTGGTGACCAAGGGGCCGACGGGCAAGCGCGAGGACGACTTCAACCTGGGCATCTACCGCATGCAGGTGCTGGGGCGGAACAAGGCCATCATGCGCTGGCTGAAGCACCGCGGCGGCGCCCAGCACCATCGCCGCTGGCAGGCGTCGGGGAAGACGGAGCCGCTGCCCTGCGCCGTCGTCCTGGGGGCCGATCCCGGCACCATCCTGGCCGCCGTCACGCCGGTGCCCGACACCCTGTCGGAATACCAGTTCGCCGGCCTGCTGCGCGGCAAGAAGGTGGAGCTGGTGGACTGCAAGACGGTGCCCCTCAAGGTCCCCGCGCAGGCCGAGATCGTGCTGGAAGGCCACGTCAGCCTGGACGAGTACGCCGACGAGGGGCCCTACGGCGACCACACCGGCTACTACAACTCGGTGGAACCGTTCCCGGTGTTCACCATCACCGCCATGACGATGCGGCGCACCCCCATCTACCTGTCCACCTTCACCGGCCGCCCGCCCGACGAGCCGTCCGTCCTGGGCGAGGCGCTGAACGAGGTGTTCATCCCGCTGCTGACCCAGCAGTTCCCTGAGATCGTCGACTTCTGGCTGCCGCCGGAGGGCTGCTCCTACCGCATCGCGGTGGTCAGCATGAAGAAGGCGTACCCGGGCCACGCCAAGCGCGTGATGATGGGCGTGTGGTCGTTCCTGCGCCAGTTCATGTACACGAAATGGGTGATCGTCGTGGACGACGACATCAACGCGCGGGACTGGAAGGACGTGATGTGGGCGATGAGCACCCGCATGGACCCCGCCCGCGACATCACGGTGATCGAGGGCACCCCCATCGACTATCTTGACTTCGCCAGCCCCGAGTCGGGCCTGGGCGGCAAGGTCGGCCTGGACGCCACCAACAAGTGGCCGCCCGAAACCAAGCGCGAGTGGGGCGAGAAGATCCGCATGGACCAGTCCGTGGTCGAGGAGGTGACGCGCAAATGGGCCAGCTACGGCCTGCCGGGCAGCGGCAAGCCGATCTGGAAATAGCGCAGCGAAGGCTGGAACTTTCTCCATTGCCCTGCCACGAAAGTGGTGATGCGGGCCGGGCCGTTCCGCCGCGCGCCGCCCCTGGGATATGGAGTCGAGATCATGTCGAAGGCGTTCGCCACCCTCGCCCTTTCGCTGGCCGCGATGGCCGCGGCGCCATCCGGCGCGCTGGCGCAGTCCGGCGCGCAGGGGACCGTCTGCGTCCAGAACGACACGAGGCTGATGCTGACCGGCTTCCGGCTGGAATACTACAGCCCGGACACCTACAACGCGTCCGCGAACCGCAAGCTCGGCGAAGCGGAATCGGGCATCTTCCCGGTCTACCAGACGCGGTGCATCGACGTGCCGGCGCAGATCAACGGCACGCCCGTCGCCATGGTGCACTTCTCGTGGAACTACAACGCATTCGGTGTGGCCTGGAGCGATTGGCGCCCCTGCAACAACCAGTACCCCCGCCCGGCCAAGGGCAACCACAAGTTCGCCATCAAGATGATGGACGTCGGCTACATCGATTGTTTCGCGCAGTGAGGCGGGTGCCGTCCCCGCCGTAAAGGACGTTGGGTTTTCGGCCCCGGCCTGACCCGGCCCGGCGAAAACCCAACGTCGGGCACGGCTTACGCCCGGTCGGACGTCGACCGCCGCCGTTCGCCCGGCCGCAGCGCCTCGCCCGAGGCCCGCACGGTCAGGTCGAGCATGCGGCTGCCCACGTCCATCCAGGCGCGGGCCGCCTCCAGAACGAAGCGCTGCTGCGCCTCGGCGAGTTGCGCGGGGCCGCTGCAGCGGGACATCTGCTGGAACGCCTCGGCCCCGGCGCGGGTGGTGCGGTTCACGTACTCCATCCACACCCCGCCCGCTTCGCTCGCCACGCGGGCCACGGCGGTCGGCGCCTGGGCAAGCGCCTGGAACTGCTCCAGCACCGGCGGTGCCACCTGCTGCTCCGTGCGCGACGCGGCCTCGGCGGCCTGCCGCATGCCGCGCTGCGTGGCGTCCAGCCCCGAGCGGGCCGCCTGGGCGCCGGTCTCCACCATGCGGGCCTCCGCCCGGATGACCCGCTCGGCGGGGCGCGCCATCGCCTCCACCGCCTCGCGCTCGCGGCGCACCTCGGCGCGGCGTTGATCGGCCTCCTCGCGCCGGGCGTCCTCGATGCGGGCGCGGCCGGCCTCGATCTTGTCGGTGACGGCCTGCGCCTCCTCGTCGCTCAGCGCCTTGCGGACGGCGGGCAGCAGTTCCTTGCGCTCGTCGCGCACGTGCTGCTGGAAGACCTTGCGCAGCTCGGCGAGCTTGCGGGCGAAGTCCTCGCCTTCCTTCGGCATCTTCTCCAGTTCGGCGAGCAGCGCCTTGGCCTCGCGGTTGTCGTTGATGGCCTCCTGGACGAGGTCCTTCGTCTCCTTGTGCTTGCGCAGCACCGGGAAGAGATGCCGTTCCTCCAGCTGCGACTGGGTTTCCAGCTCCTCCTTCAGCTCCGCCAGCAGCTTCTCCCGCGTCTTGACGGCGCCGTCGGACGTGTCGGCCAGCTTGGCGAACAGCTCGTTCGCCTTGGCGGGACCGGCTTGAATCAGTTGCGTAAGAGTCATCGGTCGAGTTTCCCCGCTTGGGTCCGTTGTTCATTGCTTTGCCGCCGCGCCATGCTGCACTGCGGCATAGGTGGCAACCGCTGGAGCCACTGATGGTTCCGTGTCTCGCATGCACCGACGTACAGTGCCGTTGGGATAAGACGGCCGGTGCGGTGTTCTCCTTCCGAAGGCCCTCGCCGCCCTCCACTGCCGCCCTCGCCACTGCCGGAGACGACCATGCCCCGCGATCCCGCGCCCCACACCCCCGCGCAGCGCCTGAGCACCGTCCGCCTCGCCTTCCGCCCGCACGAGGAGGTGGCGGCCGACCTGACCAAGCCGATCGGCGCCAACCTGTCGGTGATCGAGCGGGTCGGTCGCACGCTGTTCACCGCGTCGGACGAGGGCGCGCGCATCGAGCGGCTGGCGACGCACGACGGCGCCGTCTTCGGCGAGCACGCCAGCTACGCGCTCGCCGACTTCTTCAAACTGCCGGCCGGCGCGGAGGGCGAGGCGGACGTCGAAGGGCTGTGCGTGGACCCCGGTTCCGGCGGCTGGCTGTGGGTGGTGGGCTCGCACAGCCTGGCGCGCAGCAAGCCCAAGCCCGACGAGGACGACGCCACGGCCTGCCTGGAGCGGCTGACCGAGGTGCGGCGTGACCCCAACCGCTGCCTGCTCGGCCGCATCCCGCTGGTGGAGGTCGCCGAGGGCCTGTTCGAACCGGTGCGGGCGGACGGCGAGCGCACCGCCGCCTGCCTGAAGATGGGGCGAAAGCGCAACGCGCTGGCCAAGCGGCTGCGCCGCGACGACCACATCGGCCGCTTCATCGGCGTGCCGGCCAAGGAGAACGGCTTTGACGTCGAGGGCATCGCGGCGCGCGACGACCGCGTGTTCCTCGGCCTGCGCGGGCCGGTGCTGCGCGGCTGGGCCTGCATCCTGGAACTGACGGTCCGCCAGACCAAGCCCCACCGGCTGCGCCTGTGCGGCGGCGGCCCGGACGATGAAGCCTACCGGAAGCACTTCGTCGACCTGGACGGGCTGGGCGTGCGCGAACTCGCGATCGACGGCAACGACCTGCTGATCCTCGCCGGCCCGACCATGGACCTGGACGGGCCGGTCAGCGTCTACCGCTGGGCCGGCGCCCTGGCGTCGGAGGAAGGACAGGTGGTGCCGCGCGACCACCTCGTCCGCCTGCTGGACGTGCCCTTCGGCGCCGGCTGCGACCACGCCGAGGGCATCGCCCGGCTGGAGCGGCCGGGGGCGGCGCCGCTGCTGATGGTGGCCTACGACTCCCCTGCCCCGGACCGCCGGCACGACGGCGGCACCGCCGTGGACGCCGACCTGTTCGAATTGCCGACACCGCGATTGTTCGTATGACAGCAACTATATTTGCAAAACTCGTGCGTTTATCTCTCCTCCGGAAACCGGCTTAATGGCCTCAACAAGCCACCCACACCGGAAATGGAGAGCGCCATGATCGACACCACCCGCACCGCCCCGTACGCCGCCTTCGCGCTTCGCGTCAGCCTCGGCGTCCTGTTCCTCGCCCACGCCTACCTGAAGATCTTCGTCTTCACCGTGCCGGGCACCGTCAGCTTCTTCGAATCGATCGGCTACCCGGGTTTCCTCGCCTACCTCGTGATCCTCGGCGAACTGGGCGGCGGCCTGCTGCTGCTTCTCGGCACCTACACGTCGCTGGTCTCGCTGGCGCTCGTGCCGCTGATGATCGGCGCCACGCTACAGCACGCCGGCAACGGCTGGCTGTTTTCCGCGCCGGGCGGCGGCTGGGAATTTCCCGCCTTCTGGACGGTGTTGCTGGGCGTGCAAGCCCTGCTGGGCGACGGCGCCTTCGCGCTGAAGCTGCCGGTCCCCGGCCTGACGGCGCGCCGCGCCCTGTAGCCGAAACCGCTGTGACCACCGTTGCCGTGAACGCCACGCAACCCTGACGCTTCGTACACGCATGTTTCGGCAAGGACAGCGCGCGGGTAGGCTCCGGCCTCCCGCGCGCTGCCGCGTTTTGTTCAGGACTCCCATGTCGCCCGCCAAGCCGCCGGTCAGCCTGCTCGTCGCCGCCACCGCCACCGGGCCGCTGGCGCTCAACGTCTTCGTGCCGTCCATGCCGGCCCTGCCGGCCGCCTTCGGCACCGGGCACGCCACGGTGCAGCTCACCCTGTCGCTCTATCTGGTGGGCGTCGCGGTGGGGCAGCTCGCCTACGGGCCGCTGTCCGACCGGTTCGGGCGGCGGCCGGTGCTGCTCGGCGGGATGGGCCTTTATGTGCTGGCCAGCCTCGCCTGCGCGCTGGCGCCCAGCATCGGCCTGCTGATCCTCGGCCGCATCGCGCAGGCCATGGGCGGCTGTGCGGGCATGGTGATCGGCCGCGCCGTGGTGCGCGACGCGTGGGAGCGCGACGAGGCGACGCGCGTGCTGGCGCTGGTCATCGCCGGCATGGCGGTGGCGCCCATGGTGGGGCCGGTGCTGGGCGGCTTCCTCGACGAATGGGCGGGCTGGCGGGCCGGCTTCGTGCTGCTGGTGGGCTTCGGCGCGGTGGTCCTGCTGGCCGGCCTGCGCGCCCTGCCGGAGACGCACCGCGACCGCACGCCCTTCCCCGGCCCCATGGCGCTGCTGCTCGCCTACCGGTCGCTGGCGGCCAAGCCGGTGTACATCGGCAACGCGCTGGCCACGTCCATGGCGACCGCCAGCTTCTTCGCCTTCCTGTCCGGCGCGCCTCACACGATGGTGGAATTGCTCGGCCGCACGCCCAGCGAATACGGCCTGTGGTTCGTCCTGCTGTCGGTCGGCTACATGGCCGGCAACGTCGCGGTCACGCGCATCGCCCACCGGGTGGATCCGGAGTCGCTGGTGTGGACCGGCCTTGCCATGTCGGTCGCCGGGCCGGTGGCCCTGCTGGGCTTCCTGCTGGCCGGGATGTTCACGCCGGCCACCCTGTTCGTTCCCATGCTTCTGATGTCCTTCGGCAACGGGTTGAGCTTCCCGCCGGCCATGACCATGGCCATCGGGGCGGAACCGCGGCTGGCCGGCACCGCGTCGGGCCTGCTGGGCTTCTTGCAGATGGGCTTCGGCGCGGTCGCGGCCGCCGCGGTGGGCGCCATGAAAGCGTGGGAGCCGATGGTCATGGTGCTGGCGATGGTCGCCTTCAACCTGCTGGCGCTCGCCGCCGCGCACTACGCCCGGCGCCGGCCCCACCCGCGAACGGCGTGACGCTTTTTCCCTTCCTCTTCTGCCGCGCGGCCCCATTTGCTAGACACGTGGGAGACCCTTCGGAGACACGCATGCCCGCCCCAAGCACCAGCCAGACCGAGCTGCTGAACCTTCTGGAAGACCTGATCCGCAAGGCGCGGGCATCCGGCGCCGACGCGGCCGACGCGGTGCTGTTCGATTCCGCCTCGGTGTCGCTGTCGCAGCGCCTGGGAAAGCCTGAGCGGCTGGAGCGTTCGGAGTCCGGCGACCTCGGCCTGCGCGTCTTCGTCGGCCGGCGGCAGGCCATCGTCTCCTCCACCGACCGCAGCCGGCAGGCGCTGGACGAACTGGTGGAGCGCGCCGTCGCCATGGCCCGCGTGGTGCCGGAGGATCCCTTCGCCGGCCTCGCCGATCCTGAGCTGCTGGCCCGCACATGGCCCGACCTCGACACCTGCGACCCCGACGAACCCGCGTCCGAGCTGCTGATCGAGCAGGCCCGCGCGGCGGAGGAGGCGGCGCTGGCCGTCGACGGCGTCACCAATTCCGAAGGGGCCGACGCCGGGTGGAGCCGGTCCAACATCGCCATCGCCGCGTCCAACGGCTTTGCCGGCGGCTACGCCGTGTCGCGCCGCTCGCTCTCCGTCTCGGTCCTGGCCGGCACCGGCACGGGCATGGAGCGCGACTACGAGTACGACTCGAAGGTCTACGGCAGCGACCTGCGCGCCGCCGCCGAGATCGGCCGCGAGGCCGGGGAGCGCGCCGTGCGCCGCCTGAACCCGCGCAAGGTGAAGAGCCAGAAGGTCCCGGTCGTCTACGACCCGCGCGTCTCGCGCGGCATGATCGGCCACCTGACCGGCGGCATCAGCGGCCCGGCGGTGGCGCGCGGCACCAGCTTCCTGAAGGACAAGCTGGGGCAGGTGATCTTCCCCGCCGCCATCAGCATCGTCGACGACCCGTTTGTGCGCCGCGGCCTGCGCTCCCGCCCCTTCGACGCCGAGGGCGTCACGGTGGAGAAGCGCACGATCATCGAGGAAGGGCGGCTCACCACCTGGCTGCTCGACCTGCGCTCGGCCCGCCAGCTCGGCCTGAAGACGACGGGCCACGCCTCGCGCGGCACCTCCGGCCCGCCGGGCCCGGCGCCGTCCAACATCTACATGGCGCCCGGCTCGCGCTCGCGCGAGGACATCATCGGCGAGATCAAGGACGGCCTGTACATCACCGAACTGATGGGCTCCGGCGTCAACGGCGTCACCGGCGACTACAGCCGGGGTGCGAGCGGCTTCTGGATCGAGAACGGCCGGCTCGCCTACCCGGTCAGCGAGCTGACGGTGGCCGGCAACCTGAAGGACATGTTTCTCAACATGGAGGCGGCCAGCGACCTGGAGTTGCGCTTCGGCATGGACGCGCCGACGCTGCGCATAGACGGCATGACGGTCGCCGGCATGTAGGCCGAAGGGCGCCGCCCGTCGCGGCGGCGCCCTTCGTTCCTCACACAAGAGAGTGGTGGATCTGGAACGCTTCGGCTATACACCGCAAACGAACGTTTTGACGTGTATTCTTGCCAACCCGAGGCATGGCGATGGCCCAAGCGGTCTGGGGACGGCGCGCATCGGCGCTGCTGTCCATCCTCTTTTGGGCCGCGCTGACCGGCGGTTCGCTCGCCTACAACCTGAACCTGCTCGACCATCAGGCGGCCGACAACGCGCTGGCGCGCGGCCGCATGCTGTTCAAGATGATCGAGACGACGCGCCTGTGGAACGCCGAGCGCAACGGCGTCTACGCCGCGGTGTCGGCGCACACGCCGCCCAACCCGCTGCTTGAGGACCCCGACCGCGACGTCACCATCAACGGGCAGCCCTACACCAAGGTCAACCCCGCCTACATGACGCGCCAGATCGCCGAACTGGTGCAGAAGGACGCCGGCGTCACCTTCAACATCACCAGCCTGAACCCCATCAACCCGAACAACCGGGCCGACGTCTGGGAACGGGTGGTGCTGAAGTCCTTCGAATCCGGCCGGCGCGAGGTGCTGGAGCGGGTCGAGCAGCCGGACGGCCCCGCCTACCGCTACATGGCGGCGCTGGTCACCGTGGAGCCGTGCCTGGGCTGCCACGCCAAGCAGGGCTATCAGGTCGGTGACATCCGCGGCGGCATCAGCGTCACCATCCCCGGCCCCTTCGTCCTGTCGGAGATCGCGCCGCAGACGCGCCAGACCATCGTGCTGCACGGCGTCGTGTTCCTGGTGCTCTCCGCCGTCAGCCTGCTGTTCCTCAACCGCCTCGCCGGCGCCTGGGAAGCGATGGAGGGCATGGTGGCCGCCCGCACGGCCGAGTTGCGCCGCGCCAACGAGGCGCTGGAGCGCATCGCGCTCTACGACCAGCTCACCGGCCTGTGCAGCCGCACGCTGTGCGAGGAGCGCCTGAAGCGCGCCCTCCAGCGCGCGGAACGGCACGGCAATCTGGTCTCCCTCACCTACATCGACCTGAACGGCTTTAAGCCGGTCAACGACACGTACGGGCATCAGGCTGGCGACGTGGTGCTGCAGATCACCGGCCAGCGCATGCTGGCGGCGGTGCGCAAGGTGGACACGGTGGCCCGCCTGGGCGGCGACGAGTTCGTCATCATCATGGAGGACGTGGCCAGCCGCGACGACTGCATCCGCGCGGTGGAACGCACGCTCTCCCGCATCGCCCAGCCGGTGGCCCTGCCCGACGGCACGCAGGTGGTGGTGCACGCCAGCGCCGGCACGGCCTTCTTCCCCACCGACGCCGAGACGCCGGAAACGCTGATCGCCGCCGCCGACGCCGCCATGTACCGCGCCAAGAACGAACAGCACGCCGCTCCCGACACCTGCCGCCACGTCGTCGCCGACGACGACCTGGAACTGGTGCCGATCAACGGGGCGTGACGGCGCGGATCAGCGCCGGTTCGGCATCAAGCCTCGCTTTCGGCCGTGGCAGCTTTCAAGCGCTCCAGAAACTCTTCTTCCTCACGGTCGATCTCGGCAAACTCCTTGTCCCGGATGTGCCGCCAGTTGGCCATGAGCACCTCGTTTCCCAGGATGGAAATGCTCGCCATCAGCACCGCGAGGTATTCGGACGTTGCCTCCCCAAAGCTGTCTGAAAGGCCGGAAATCAGGAAAGCACCGCAATTGCAGATAAGAAGCACGCCAACTCTTTCTATCTGCGGCCTCTTGACCCAATATTTGTCAGCAACGACGCGCCTGCGATAGATATATGGCGCGATCGGGTCTCCATCGGCAGGCTTGTACTCATCAAGAGACAAAAATTTGCTCATATTCCTAATGATCAGAAGATTTCCTCGCAAATCGAGAACATTTATACATATTGCTACAATGCAAAATGCTTGGATATTATCGACAACGAAGCCCATCAACACGAATCCAAGCGCCAAACCAATCGACAAAAGCGGAATATAGTTTGCACCTTCCAGATCCCGAACTCGCATTGGGATCTTCGCCTTCAAGTAAATTTCAAGAAGTATGTTGTATTCGTTTTTTACCGCACTGCGATATCGCACATACCAGACAATTGTAACAATTGACAAAATAATCACATAACCTTTGTCAGATAGAAACATCCAGGCGGAATAGGCGGCCTGACGGAAAAGCCAACCACTGCCTAGCACCTCCAAACCATACCTGGCGATCCAGCCAAAATATTGGCCAACTTCAAGCTTGTAGTTAACTATAATTGAGAATGACACAATTCCAAATATGACGTCGCTCACGTCAATCAGCTTCAAAAGCCACCTTTCGGCCCGACCGCCGACACCCAAAACAGAGCCAATCATATTCACCTCATATGCCTTTGAAGGTTACCGGAAAAAACGCGATGGGCCACAAGCATGATAACATCTATTTTAGAACATAAAAGACTATCACGAGGAAGAGTGCAATTCCATAATCATATATGACTGACCTCTTGCCCTGAGGACAGGGCATTTCGCGATCGCCCTTTCACCGATCGAAGCAGTTGGCAGCCCCCCTCCCCCTGCCAGCCGATCGCTCCCCGAATCCCGACGCTTCGAATTCAGGCACAGCCCATGCTAAGGTGCCGGCCCTTGCGGGCAGGGTCCCGCGGCGGGTCCGGGTTCCCATTCTTGTTTCGATGCGCATGCTCCAGTCCCTCTATCGCGGCCTGACGTCCATCGCCGGGCCGGCGGTGCGCCTTTACCTCCACCGCCGCCGCGCGGCCGGCAAGGAGGACCCGCAGCGCCAGGGAGAGCGGCTGGGCCACGCCTCGCGCCCACGGCCGGACGGGCCGCTGGTGTGGCTCCACGCCGCCAGCGTGGGCGAGGCCAACTCCATCCTCGTGCTCGTCGACCGGCTCCTGGAACGCGCCCCCGACCTCACCGTGCTGCTGACCACCGGCACCGTCACCTCGGCGGCACTGATGGGCCGCCGGTTGCCGGAGCGCGCCATCCACCAGTACGTCCCGGTCGACCTGCCGGACGCCGCCGCCCGCTTCCTCGACCACTGGCGCCCCGATCTCGTGCTGTGGATCGAGTCGGAGATCTGGCCAAACCTGCTGGGCGCCATCCGCGCGCGCCGCATCCCGGCGGCCCTGGTCAACGCCCGCATCTCGGCGCGCTCCTTCGCGCGCTGGCGCCGGGCGCCGGGCTTCATCGGCGGCCTGCTGGGCACCTTCCGCATCGCGCTGGCGCAGACCGACGGCGACGCGGAGCGTCTGCGCGCGCTGGGCGCCGGGACCGTGTCCTGCGTCGGCAACCTGAAGTTCTCGGCCGCCCCGCCGCCGGCCGACCCGGCCCAGTTGGACGCCCTGCGCGGCGCCGTCGCCGGCCGGCCGCTGTGGCTGCTCTCCAGCTCCCACCCCGGCGAGGACGAGGTTGCGGCGGCGGTGCACGAGGCGCTGGCCGCCGACCTGCCCGGCCTGCTGACCGTCGTCGTGCCGCGCCACCCGCACCGCGGGCCGGACATCGCCCAGGCGTTGCGCGCTCGCGGCCTCGCCGTCGCGCGCCGTGCCGAGGGCGCCCTGCCCGGCCCGCAGGACGCCGTCTACGTCGCCGACACCATGGGCGAGCTTGGCCTTTTCTACCGGCTGGCGCCGGTGGTGTGCATGGGCGGTTCCTTCGTGAACCACGGCGGCCAGAACCCGGTGGAGCCGGCGCAGCTCGGCTGCGCCGTGCTGTACGGCCCGCACATGTGGAACTTCGCCGAGATCACCGACCGGCTGGAGGCCGCCGGCGGCGCCATGCCGCTGCCCGACCCGGCGGATCTGGCCCCCAACGTCCGCCGCCTGTTGACCGACGAGGCGGAACGCGCGCGCGTCGTCGCCGGCGCCGCCACGGTGACCGAGCACAACCGCCGCGTCGTCGACCGCGTGCTGGACGTGCTGGCGCCGCTGCTCGACGAGGCCGGCGTGCGGCGCAGGGCGGATCGGCCGGCCGCATGAGGACCCCCGCCTTCTGGTACCGGCCGCCCACGGCGGCGGCGCTGGCGCTCGCCCCGCTCGGCGCGCTCTACGGTCTGGCCGGCCGGCTGCGCTTCGCCACGACGCGCGCCGAACGGGCTCCCGTTCCCATCGTCTGCGTCGGCAACCTCGTGGCTGGCGGCGCCGGCAAGACGCCAGTCGCCCTGGCGCTGGCCGAGGCGCTCGCCGCGCGCGGCACGGCCGTGCATTTCCTGACGCGCGGCCACGGCGGCACGGAACGCGGCCCCTTGCGCGTCGACCCCGCCCGCCACGACGCCGGGCAGGTCGGCGACGAGGCGCTGCTCCTGGCATCCCACGCCCCCACCTGGGTGGCGCGCGACCGCGTGGCCGGCGCCCGGGCCGCCGCTGCCGCCGGGGCCGAGGTCGTCGTCATGGACGACGGTTTCCAGAACCCGCACCTCGCCAAGGACCTGTCGCTGGTCGTGGTGGACGGCGCCGCCGGCTTCGGCAACGGCTGCCTCCTGCCCGCCGGCCCCCTGCGCGAACCGGTGGCGCGCGGCCTGTCGCGCGCCGACGCGGTCGTGCTGATGGGCGAGGACCGCACCGGCGTCGCCGCCCGCGTCGCCCCGCTGCCCGTGCTGCGCGCCCGCGTCGAGCCGGACGCCGACCACGGCTTGCGCGGGCGGAGGGTGCTGGCTTTCGCGGGCATCGGCCGGCCGGAGAAGTTCTTCGCCACCCTCGAATCGCTGGGCGCCGTGCTGGCCGGCCGCGTCCCCTTCGCCGACCACCACCCGTACACCGCCGCCGAGGTGGCCGACCTGCTGGCCCGCGCCGAGGCGCTAAACGCCCTGCCCGTCACCACCGCCAAGGACGCCGTCCGCCTGCCGGCCGACGTCCGCGCACGCGTGCGCGTGCTGCCCGTCTGCGCGGTGTTCGACGACGCGGAAGCACTCGGCGCGCTGCTCGACCGGCTTCCCGCGCTGGGGAGGGCCTGATGGGAAAGCCCCGCAGCCCGGCCGTGCGCTGGCTGACCAAGCACCTCTCCTACCCGCTGGAGGCGGCGGCGGCCTATGGCTTCGCCGCCCTGTGCCGGGCGCTGCCGGTGGACACGGCGTCGGCCTTTGGCGGCTGGCTCGGCCGCACCATCGGGCCGTTCCTCTCCAGCACGCGCACCGCCCGCCGCAACCTGACGCGCGCCTTCCCGGAGAAGAGTGCCGCCGAGATCGACGCCATCATCACCGGCATGTGGGACAACCTGGGCCGCACCATGGCCGAGTACCCGCACCTTGACCGGCTCGGCGACTCCGGCCCCGGCGGCCGCACCGAGTTCATCGGGGCCGAGCACGTCACCGCCATGCGCGACGACGGCATCGCCGGCATCGTGGTGTCCGGCCACCTCGCCAACTGGGAGGTGCCGTCGGTGGTGTCGCGCAAGCTGGGGCTGGAACTGGCGCTGGTCTACCGCGCGCCCAACAACCCCATCGTCGACCGCCTGCTGACCGACCTGCGCGGGGCCGCCACCGGCACGCACATCCCCAAGGGTCCGGATGGTGCGCGCGCCCTTATCCGCATCCTGGGCCAGGGCGGCCACGTCGGCATGCTGATCGACCAGAAGATGAACGACGGCATCCCCGTCCCCTTCTTCGGCCGCGACGCCATGACCGCGCCGGCCGCCGCCCAGCTGGCGGTGCGCTCCGGCATCCCGATCCGCCCGGCGCGGACCGAGCGGCTGGGCGGTGCGCGCTTCCGCGTCACCGTCTACCCGCCGCTGGAAATGCCGGCCAGCGGCGACCGCAACGCCGACTCGCGCATCCTCATGCAGCGCGTGAACGAGTTGCTGGAGGGCTGGATCCGCGAACGGCCCGAGCAGTGGCTGTGGATGCACCGCCGCTGGCCGGACTGAGGCCCACCGCCAGAGGCGCCGAATACCCGACCTGCGCACTGCGCCGATGATCCGCCACGGTCCCGCCGCTATACTCGGCCGCACCGCCGCGCCGATTCGGGGTTTGCCATGCCGTTCGATCCGCACCTGTTCCAGCTCTACCTCGTCGCCGCCATGATCCTTGTGATCACGCCGGGGCCGGATTCGCTGCTGGTGCTGTCGCGCGGGCTGACGGAGGGGCGGCGCGCCGGCTTCGTGGCGACGGCGGGCATCACGGCGGGCAACGTCATCCAGGCGCTGTTGGCGGCGGTGGGCGTGTCGGCGCTGATCGCCGCCTCGCCGGTGCTGTTCGACGTGTTGCGCTACGCCGGTGCGGCCTACCTGGCGTGGATCGGCACCCGCGCCCTGTGGAGTGCGATCCAGGCGCGCCGTCAGGGCGGCGCCACGGCGGAGCCGGTGCGCCCGCCGCCGGCCTCCACCCGCATGGTGTTCGTCAACGCGCTGCTGACCAACCTGCTGAACCCGAAGATCATCCTCTTCTACCTCGCCTTCGTGCCGCAGTTCGTGGCGCCGGAGCTGGGGTCCGTGGCGCTGCAGACCTTCACCTACGGCATCATCCTGGGCGGGCTGGGCTGCCTGTACCTCCTGGGCGTGGCGGCGGCCAGCGCCGGGGCGGCGCGCGCGCTGATGACCAGCCGCGCCGTGCACGCCGTGCTGGACGCCGTGGCCGGCGTGCTGTTCCTGGGCTTCGCCGTGCGCCTTCTGCTGACCGAGCGACGCTTCGCCTGAGGCCGGAGAAAACCTGTCCTTCGCAGTGGACGGGCGGCAATCGCGGTGCCATAGTGCGCCGCGTCCGATGGAACCCCCTTTGGCGGGCGGCAACGCCCGATCACGGCCGACAATGAGCGATAAGATCTCCCTCATCACGTGGATGGCCAACGTCCACATCCGCTTCCTCACGTGGCGCCGCGGCGAGCTGGTCGGGACCGACCGCTTCGGCAACATGTACTACCGTGACCGCAGCGTGTCGCACGGCAGCCGGCGCGAGCGCCGCTGGGTCATCTACAAGGGCGAGCCGGAGGCCTCCAAGGTCCCGCCGGAGTGGCACGGCTGGCTGCACCACACCCACAAGGACCCGATCCCGGAAGGCAGCAGCCCCTACCACAAGCCGTGGCAGCAGGAGCACGTGCCGAACCCGTCGGGTTCGCTCCAGGCCTACCGCCCGCCCGGGCACGTGCTGCAGGGCGGCCGGCGCGTGCGCGCCACCGGCGATTACGAGCCGTGGACTCCGGGCTGAGGCCCGGCGTCCACCACGGCCGCTAGGAATCCATCATGCGCCGGAACGTCATCGAAACCGTGCTGGGCGGCGTCGTCCTCGTCGTCGCCGGCTTT
Organism: Azospirillum sp.; assembly: GCF_035627195.1. Classification (GTDB taxonomy): domain Bacteria; phylum Pseudomonadota; class Alphaproteobacteria; order Azospirillales; family Azospirillaceae; genus Azospirillum. The sequence continues at coordinate 10,216 of NZ_DASPMG010000119.1, read as the reverse complement.
TTCCTCGTGTTCGCGTACACCAGCGCCGACCTGCGCAAGGTGGACGGATATGAGGTGACGGCCCGCTTCGGCTCCATCAGCGGGCTGCAAAGCGGTGCCGACGTGCGCATCAGCGGCGTCAAGGTCGGCACGGTCACGTCGCTGACGCTCGACCCGAAAAGCTATCAGGCGGTCGTCCACCTCTCCATCGCCCCGGACGTCAAGCTGCCCAAGGACACCGCCGCCGTCGTGGCGAGCGAGAGCCTGCTGGGCGGCAAGTTCATGGCGCTGGAGCCCGGCGGCGACCCCGACATGATCGCCCCCGGCGGCCGCATCGAGTACACGCAGAGCACCCCCGGCCTGGAACAGCTCCTGGGTCAGGTGATCTTCAGCCTGCAAAGCAACGCCAAGGGCGGCGACAAGGCCGAAACCGGCAAGGACGCCCCGCCGAAGATGTGACCCGTATCCCATCGGACGTCACCCGACACCGGGCCGCGCTTGCGCGGCCCGGTGCGTTTTCAGGAACCATCCGCGCCCCGTGCCGTTCTTCCGCCTGAGCGTAACCTCAGCGGGAGATTAGCCATGCGTTTCCGCACCCTGGCCGTGTTCGGCCTGTGCCTGTTCGCCGCGGCCTGCGGCCGCACCATGGAGGAGAAGGCCGCCACCGGCGGTCTGGGCGGCGCCGCAGCCGGTGCCGTGGTGGGCGGCCCGGTCGGCGCGGTGATCGGCGGTGCCGCCGGCGCGGGTGCCGGCGCCGGCGCCGAAAAGCTGGAGGAGCGGCAGGAAGATCGCGACACCCGGCGGCGCACGGGCAGCGGCGGCTGAGCCTCAGCCCTGCGATCGCGTAATCGAGCGACAGCGCGACTGGACGCGGCGGCGCTTCCGATGTAAACGGCGGACACCGTCCACCATCGGAAGCCACCGTCGTGACGATGTTCGACACCGCGCGCGCGGCCTTCGCGGCCCTGCTTCTCGCGGCTCCGGCCCTGGCGGCGCCCGCCGCCAACGCGCCCCCGCCGCAGATGATCGAGCGCCCGGCCGCCCGTCTCCAGGGCCTCGACAAGGTCACCGCGCGCACCACCACCTTCGACATCCGGGCCGGCGAGACCAAGGTCTTCGGCAGCCTGCGCGTGACCCTGCGCGCCTGCCGCGAGAACCCGCCCATCGAGGCGCCCGAGTCGGCCGCTTTCCTGGAGGTTGTCGAGATCAAGCCCGGCGAGCAGGCGGAAACCGTGTTCAGCGGCTGGATGTTCGCCTCCAGCCCCGCCCTCTCGGCCATGGAGCACGCCGTCTACGACGTCTGGGTGCTGTCCTGCCAGGAGAAGTGACGCCTACCCCTCCCCCGTCCCGTCCAGCAGGGCCGCCAGCGCCGTCGCCTGGTCGACGCCCGCGAAATCGGTGGGCTTGCCCAAAGCCGCCGCCAGGCGGCGCCGGTATTCCGCGCGCGGAATCTCGACGGCGCCGAAGCGGGTGAGGTGCTCGGTCACGAACTGCGTGTCCAGCAGCGTGTAGCCCGCTGCCCGCAGCCGCGCCACGAGATGGACCAGCGCCACCTTGCTGGCGTCGGTCTCGCGGCTGAACATGCTCTCGCCGAAGAAGGCGCCGCCCAGCGACACGCCGTACAGCCCGCCCACCAGCCGCCCGTCGCGCCAGCACTCCACGCTGTGCGCACAGCCCTGCCCGGCCAGTTCGCTGTACAGCCGCACGATGTCCTGGTTGATCCAGGTCTTGGGCCGCTCGGCCGTGGGCTCGGCGCACGCCTCGATCACCGCGCGGAAGGCGCTGTCGACGCGCACCTCGAACGGCCCGCGCCGCACGGTGCGGCGCAGCCGCTTTGGCACGTGGAACGCGTCCAGCGGTAGGATGCCGCGCTGTTCGGGATCGAACCAGTAGAGGTCGTCGGAGTCGGCGCTCTCCGCCATCGGGAAGATGCCGGCGGCGTAGGCCCGCAACAGAAGCGTCGCGTTCAGTTCGATCATCGGCGGTCCGTCATCCGGTGGGACACAGAGAGTACCCTCGGTCGCGGCGCCGCCGCCACTCCGCCGAGACCTGCAGCCCGAGACGCGGCCCGCCACTCCATGGTATGCAATTCCCCCGCGAGACAAACACCGTGGAGCCGAAAATGCGGACGATCACCGCCTTTTCCATTCTCTCTCTGATTGTGATTCTGCTGGCGCCGCTCGAGGCCGCCGCGCAACGCAAGGCCGACCCCGGCGCCTTCGACTACTACATTCTCAGCCTGTCCTGGTCGCCGGCCCACTGCTCCCGCCCCGACCGCGACGATGATCCTGACCAGTGCGGGGCCGGCAAGAACCACGGCTTCGTGGTGCACGGCCTGTGGCCGCAGCACGAACAGGGCGGCTACCCGCGCTCCTGCTCGGCGCAGCGGACCGTGCCGAAAGCGGTGGTGGACGAGACCATGCCGGTGATGCCCAGCCCCAGCCTGATGGTGCAGCAGTGGCAAAAGCACGGCACCTGCAGCGGCGTCGACGTGGTGAAGTACTTCGCCACCCTGCGCGACGCCGCCGCCCGCGTGACGGTTCCCGACGCGGTGAAGACGCCCAAGCCCGACCTGTCGCTGCCCCCCGAAAAGCTCCAGTCGCTGTTCACCGAGGCCAACCCCGGCCTGACGCCCGACATGGTCGCCGTGATCTGCGCCCGCCGTCAGGTGACCGAGGTGCGCGTGTGCCTGGACAAGGACCTGAAGTTCCGCGCCTGCGGCAAGGGCGTGGCGGATCGGTGCGGCAAGGGCATGGCGCTGAAGGGATAGCCAATCCATGCCCTCCCCCTGCTCCGCAGGGGGAGGGAGGGACCCACGCGTAGCGTGGGAGGGTGGGGGCAACGGCTTACCCAGGAGGCCACGGCCATGAAAGGTGTCCCAGAAAGCACTTTGGCAAAGGCCCGCACGCTGCGCCGCGACCCGACCCCGGCCGAGCGTGCATTATGGCGCCTGCTGCGCAACCGGCAGGTCGGCGGGTTCAAGTTCCGCCGGCAGCATCCGGTGCCGCCCTATGTGCTGGACTTTGCCTGCCTGGAGGTGTGCGTCGCCGTCGAATGCGACGGTGAGCAGCATGCCGGATCGCCGCGCGACGCCCAGCGCACGGTGTATCTGGAAACACAGGACTGGCGCGTGCTGCGGTTCTGGAACCACGAGGTTCTGGAGAACCCGGAGGGTGTCGCCGAGACGATCCTGGCGTGTCTGTCGTCCCGATAGGGCGTCGCCCCCACCCTGCCCGCTCTCGCGGGCTTCCCTCCCCCGCCGGAGGCGGGGGAGGGACTAAACCCACCCTACTTCTTCAAACCCATCAGCTGTTCCAGCCAGTGGATGTCGTAGTCGCCGTTGATGAAGGCCTGCTCGGCGATGATGCGCTGGTGCAGCGGCAGCGTCGTGTCGATGCCGCCGATCACGTACTCCTCGATGGCACGGCGCAGGCGCATCAGGCACTCGTTGCGGGTCGTGCCGTGCACCACCAGCTTGGCGATCAGGCTGTCGTAGTGCGGCGGCACGCGGTAGCCGTCGTACAGCGCCGAATCGACGCGCACGCCCAGCCCGCCCGGCGCGTGGTAGCCGTCGATCTTGCCCGGCGACGGAACGAACGTCTCCGGGTTCTCGGCGTTGACGCGGCACTCGATGGCGGCACCCTGGAAGCGGATGTCGCCCTGCGTGTAGCCCAGGGGCGCGCCGGTCGCCACGCGGATCTGCTCGCGCACCAGGTCGATGCCGGTGATCATCTCGGTGATCGTGTGCTCGACCTGCAGGCGGGTGTTCATCTCGATGAAGTAGAACTGCCCGTCCTCGAACAGGAACTCCATCGTGCCCACACCACGGTAGCCGATGGCGGCCGTGGTCTTGGCGGCCAGCGTGCCGATGAAGTCGCGCTGGGCGGCGTTCAGCGCCGGCGACGGCGCCTCCTCGATCACCTTCTGGTGGCGGCGCTGCACCGAGCAGTCGCGCTCGCCGAAGTGCACGCAGTTACCGTGCGTGTCGCCCAGCAGCTGGATCTCGATGTGGCGGGGACGGCCGAGGTACTTCTCGATGTAGACCTCGTCGTTGCCGAAGGCGGCGCGCGCCTCGCCGCGGGCCAGCTGGTAGGCCTCGCGCAGCCCTTCCGGGTTGCGGGCCACCTTCATGCCCTTGCCGCCGCCGCCGGCCGCCGCCTTGATCAGCACCGGATAGCCGATGTCGCGGGCGATCTGCTCGGCTTCCTCAAGCGTCGGCACCGGGCCGTCGGAACCCGGCACCACCGGCAGCCCCAGGCGGCTCACCGTCGACTTGGCGGTGACCTTGTCGCCCATGATGCGGATGTGCTCGGGCGTCGGGCCGATGAAGGTGAAGCCGTGCTCCTCCACCATCTCGGCGAACTGCGCGTTCTCCGACAGGAAGCCGATGCCCGGATGGATGGCGTCCGCCCCGGTGATCGTCGCCGCCGACAGGATGGCCGGCACGTTCAGGTAGCTCTCGCGCGCCGAGGCCGGGCCGATGCACACGCTCTCGTCGGCGAGGCGCACGTGCATGGCGTCGGCGTCGGCGGTGGAGTGCACCGCCACCGTCTGGATGCCCATCTCGCGGCAGGCGCGATGGATGCGCAGTGCGATCTCGCCGCGATTCGCGATGAGAACCTTTTCGAACATCGCCAAGGGATGCGTCCTTCCCTTACTCGATGACCATGAGGACTTCGCCGAACTCCACCGGCTGAGCGTCGGCGATGGCGACCTCGGTCAGGGTGCCGCCGCGCGGCGCCTTGATCGGGTTCATCACCTTCATGGCCTCGATGATGAGCAGCGTCTGGCCGGCCTTCACCTGGTCGCCCACGCGAACAAACGGCGTGCCGCCCGGTTCCGGCGCCAGATAGGCGGTGCCGACCATGGGCGAGGTCACAGCACCCGGATGCTGCGCCGGCTTGGCGCCCGCGGCCGCCGCGATCGGGGCCGCGGGGGCCGCCGGGGCCAGATGAACGGCCGCAGCCGCCGCTGGGGCGCCGCGGGTGACGCGGATGCGCTTCTCGCCCTCGGCGAATTCGATCTCGTTCAAGCCCGTCTCGCGCAGGAGGTCCGCCAGCTTGCGGATCAGGTCGCCGTCGATGTCGAAGCTCGCCATGCTCATGAAATCCCGTGTTCTGTCAGTCGCGGTCGAGGATCTGCGCCAGGGCCTCCAGCGCCAGCAGATAGCCGTGCGGGCCGAAGCCGCAGATCATGCCCTTGGCCACCGGGGAGATGTAGGAGTGGTGGCGGAAGGCTTCCCGCTTGAAGATGTTGGAGAGGTGCACCTCGATCACCGGCAGCTCGGACAGGATGAGCGCGTCCATGATGGCGACCGAGGTGTGGGTGTAGGCGCCGGCGTTGATGACGATGCCGTCATGCTCCGTGCGGGCCTGCTGGATCCAGGAGACGAGTTCGCCCTCGTGGTTGGACTGCCGGAAATCGATGCTCAGGCCGAGCTGCTCGGCCCGCTCCTGGCAGGACGACTCCAGGTCGTCGAGCGTCAGCGAGCCGTAGATGTGCGGCTCCCGTACGCCCAGCATGTTGAGGTTCGGTCCGTTCAGGACCAGCACCGACGCGTCGATGGCCACGAAGCCGCGCCCTTCTTCCAGATCAGGTGGCGCGTTTATAGCACGCTCCGTCGCCAGGGCAATGGCCGCGAGGAGACTGCGGCGATTCCCTCGTCCAACCACAGGGCCAACCCCAGGCGGCGGCACGGCATAGCCAACCCATCCTTTGGTAGCACTCGACCGCCCGGCGGCACCGGCGCCATACTGCTGGCCCCACCCCGCACCACCAGGGATACGCCATGTCCAGAGTGCCCGCCCTGTTCACCGCGCTCGCGCTGCTGGCCGGCGCGGCGCTCACCGCCCCCGCCTCCGCCGCCGACCTGGCGCGCAACCGCACAAACCTGCCCGAACTGGTCCTCGGCACCGAGGACGGCGACGACTTCTTCGTCTCGCAGAAGGAACTCACGCTGGAAGGCGGGAAGTTCTACCGGCTGGAGATCACCGCCAAGGGGCAGAAGGAATACATGTTCCGCGCCCCCGACTTCATGCGCGACATCTGGGTCAACCAGATCGTCATCAACCATTTGGAGGTCCACCCCATGGGCGCGCCCTACGCCCTGGAGTTCGACGACCAGGGCACCATCGCCATCGACTTCGTGCCCATGCGCACCGGGGAATACACCTGGAGCATCAAGGGCCTGGAGGACAAGGGCATGACCGGCAAGATCATCGTGAAATAAAGAAACGGAATGTGAGGAAACGCATGCGCACCCCCATCCTTGCCGCCTCCCTGGTCGCCCTCCTCCTCGCCGGGCCCGCGCTCGCCGACGACCAGTCGGACTGCGTGGCCGGCATCGAGTTCATCAAGGCCGAGATCGCCAAGGCGCCGGCCCAGCCCACGCTCGACGCCCTGAAGAAGCAGCTGCGCAACGCCGAGCGCGAGCAGCGCGAGAAGGAGTACGACGAGTGCCTGGACGCCGTGAAGGCGGCCCGCAAGGCCGTGGCGGCGAAGTAGCCGTCACGCCGGCTCCTCCAGCCGCACCGTGCCGCTCTCCAGCACGCGGATGCAGGCATCCACCACCGCGGCGTCGTACAGCGTGCCGCGGTGGGCACGGATCTCCCCCAGCGCCTCGGCCACGCTCAGCGCCGGGCGGTACGGGCGGTGCGCGGTCATCGCCTCCACCACGTCGGCGACGGCCAGGATGCGCGCCTCCAGCCGGATGGCGTTGCCGGCCAGCCCGGCGGGATAGCCGGAGCCGTCAAGCCGCTCGTGGTGCTGGGCGATGGCGGCGGCGACCGGCCAGGGGAACTCGACGCCGCCGATGATGTCGGCGCCGGCCGCCGGGTGTTCCTTGACCAGCTCGAACTCCAGCGCGTTCAGGCGGCCGGGGCGGCTGAAGATCTCGGCCGGGACGGCGACCTTGCCGATGTCGTGGATGATGCCGGCGACGTACACGCCCTTCACCCGGTCTTCCGGCAGGCCCAGCGCGCGGGCGATGCCGGCGGCCAGCTCGGCGACCCGGCGCTGGTGGCCGGCGGTCGAGGGGTCACGGATCTCCACGGTTGCGGCAACCGCCTGGATGGTCTTCTCCAGCGCACGCTCCAGCCGGTCCTCGTCGGCGCGCCAGCGGACACGGGTGCGCAGGGTGACGATGCCATAGGCAAGGTCGCCGGCCATCTCGCTCAGCAGCGCCCGTTCCTCCCCGTCGAAGCCGGCGGCGTCGCGCCCGTGGATGGCGATGGCGCCCAACGGCGCCCCGCCGCCGTCCCGCAGCGGCAGCAACAACAGGCCGTGCGGCGTCGGCCGGTGCAGCGTCACCCCGGCGCGGATGGGATCGGCCAGCGCCGCGGCCTCCGCCTCCGGCAGCACGCCGTCGCCGCACTGCGCGGCGACGCGCACCGCCCCCTCCTCCACCAGCGCCACCCAGGCCTGCGGATAGCCGCCGACGTCGACCACGATGCGGCACATCTCGGCCAGCAGGTCCGGCTCGGCGGTGGCGTGGATCAGCGCCTGGTTGCCGCCGGACAGCGTCTTCAGCGTGCGCTGCAGCCGCGACAGCGCGGCCACGGTGCGGCGCTGCTCGTCGAGTTGGCGGGCGAGGTCGTCGGCGTGCACCAGCATCCGCCCGGTCAGCGGCCGCAGCACCAGGAACAGGCCCAGCGTGCCCAGCAGCGTCAGCCCTGCCGCCGTGCCGCCGACCGACAGCACCAGCCGGTTGGAATCATAGTACAGCTCGTCCGCGTCCATGCGCGCGGCCAGCAGCCACGCGGTGCCCGGCACGCGCCGCGCCACCCAGACGACCGCACCGCCGCCCTCGGGCTCCACGCGAACCAGCGACGGCGCGTCGCGCGCGGCGTCCAGCGCCGCGCCCAGCCCGGCCTCTTCGCCCACGGCGCCGTCGCGCGGGACCAGCACGCCGTAGCCACCGGCCCCGCCCTCGACCACCAACCCGCCCTCGACCACCAGACGGCTCGCCCAGGTGCGGCCCACGTGATGGCCGTCCGTCACCAGCGCCTCTAGCGCGGCGCCGTCGAACAGCACGACGTCGGTCCCCTCGCGCCGTCCCGTCCGCCCGTTGATCGGCGCCACCACGACCACCCGCGCCCGCCCGTCCGGCGCCAGGGTCAGGTCGCCGACCACGGGATCGGCACCGACCGTCGGGACCGGCGCCTCCGGGGCCGGCGCTTCACCCACCGTCACCACCGCGCGGCCCTCGCGGTCCAGCCGCACGATGCCCAGCATCTCCGGCGCCAGACGCAGCGCGTCGGCCAGCTTGTCGGCCGAAAAGGCGTGCAGCGCCTCCTGCGTCATGACGCCGTCGTTGTATTGGACCAGCGCGTCGCGGATGACGGTACGGCTGGTGACCTGACGCGTCAGATCGCGCAGGCGCGACAGCGCCTCGCCGATGGCCATGACCTGCTGGTCCAGCGAATGGGACAGGTTGCGGTCGGCGGCGGCCACCGTGTGGCGTTGCAACGGCACCACGCAGGCCGCGGCGACGGCGATGCTGAGCGCCACCATCGCGGCGATGGCGTAGGCGACGATGCCCTTCTGGAGACGCGCCGCATCGGTCGTGCGCATGACCGGCCTCGCGCAGGAAACGGAAACTCACGAATCCCATGGATTCTAGCCCCCGCCATTCTGCGCCCAGCGCGCCCCTTTCGCAGGGGTGCGGTGAGGAAAGCGCATGCGGCCCTATGCGCGCGCCACCAGCGACTCGCGGGCCTTGGCGACGCGGCGCGCCGCCCCCCGCCCCCACCCCACCGGGTTCGCGCGGAACAGCGACCGGAAGACGCGCGTCGCCCGGCGGAAGGCCCGGCGCGGGTCCAGCCCAGCCTCGCCCGCCTGTTCCGGAAGGCCGGCGGCGATGCCCTGCGCGGCGGCCGCGCGCAGCCACAGATGCCCGGCGACCAGCAGCGCCATCACCACCGCGAACGCCCCGACGAGGCGGACCGGCACGCCGCGCGCCCAGTTCACCCGCCCTTCCACCAGCCAGGACACGAACGGCGGCAGGGTCTCCCGCCCGGCGAGGTGCACCGCGCCCGCCGCCAGCCCCGCCAGCAGCCCGATCCACAGCACGTCGGCCAGAAGCACGCGCCAGCGCCAGCGGCGCAGGGCCCTGCGCACCAGCGGCACCTGCTCGCCGTCCACCGCCGCGGCGGCGCCGGCCAGCAGCGTGCGGATCTGCTCCGCCCGGCCGTCCCGCACGGCGTCGATGCGCTTGCGGATCTCGGCGAACTGCGCGTCGCACCGCGCGGCGAATCGCGCGCGGCGTTCCGCGTCGGCCAGCAGCGGCGCGTCGGCGCCGGCAGCATCCGCGTCGTAGACGGCGTAGATGCCCTCCACCAGCCCGGCCTGGGCGAGCACCTCCTTCCACACGCCGACCAGCGTCTCGACGTCGTCGTCGGTGGCGCAGGCGTCGATCTTGTTGAGCACGCAGACCACCTTGCTGCGGCACCCGGGAGCGAGGCGGTGCAGCGTGCTGCGGATGGCCGGCGGGTCGGGATGGCAGGCATCGAAGAAGACGAGCACGAGGTCGGCCGCCTCGACCACCGCCTCCACCAGCCCCGGCGGCGCGTCGTGCGCGCCGTCAAAGCCCGGTGTGTCGACCAGCAGCATCCCCTTCAGCGCGTCGCTGTCTGATGCGGCGAACCGCAGCCCGCCTTCGCCCTCCAGCAGCCCGGGCGGCAGGCGCGGGTCGGCGGGATCGGGCGGCGCCGATCCGTGCGCCAGCAGCGTGAATCCGCTCCCCTCCCCGCCCGCGACTGGTGCGCCGATCAGGCGGTTGATGAACGTGGACTTACCGGAGCCGGCGGTGCCCAGCACGGTGATCACCGGCCACCACGGCGCGCGCGTCGCCAGCGATTCGCCGGGGCGCAGGAAGCCCGGCCGCTTCAGGGCGCGGTCGAGGTCGCGGGCGGCGGTGAGCAGCGGCAGCCGGTCGGGGCTTTCGGCGGCGAGGCGCGCCTCCAGGTCCTTCAGGCGCCGGCGCAGGGGGGGACGTGCGGACATGGCACCCGTGTACCATGGCAGCCGGCGACCGGCGCGGAAATTTGCCGTCGCCGCCGCGCGCGCCTATGATCGGCGGACTTCGCGGAGAGCATCGTTGACTCACGACCACCACACGCACGCCGCCCATCATCACGACCATGCGCATGACCATGGGCACGGCCACCACGGCCACTCCCACGCCCCGGCGGTGACCGCCGACAGCGAGCGGCGCATGCTGCTGGTCATGCTGATGACC
>NZ_DASPMG010000118.1:0-6150 GCF_035627195.1 Azospirillum sp. | reverse complement strand
GGCATGCCCTACGTCGGCTGGAAGCTGCCGGATGCGGACCGGAACCGCCTGCTGGCGCGGTTCGCGCCGGCCTACCCCACCGTGCGCGCGCACCACGTGACGCTGGCCTTCGGCGTCGGGCGCGGGCATCCGCTGCCCAAGGAGACGGCCGGGCGCGTCGTCGGTATCGCCGACGACGGTGCGGGCGTGCAGGCGCTGGTGGTGGAGATCGCCGGCACCACGCGGCGGCCGGACGGCTCCACCTACCACGTCACGTGGTCGCTGGGCGCGGGTAGGGCGGCGAAGGAGTCGAACGCCGTGATCGCGGCGCGCGGCTGGACGCCGGTCGATCCCGCGGACATCCGGCTGGAGCCGCGCTTCTTCCCATCGTGAGGCAGGAACCGGCGTCGGCAGCCGGTGTTGCTCCAGGCGCATCGAGCGATTGAGGGAGCGATGGAGGGAGCGATGGAGGCATGCATGCGAACGGTTCTGGTTGCGGCGCTGCTCGCCGCCGCATTTCCCGGCCTGGCTGCGGCGCAGGGCGGCGGGTCGGTGACCGACAAGATCCGCGAGGCGCCGGAGCTCACCACCCGGCGCGACCCCGGCGCCGCGCGCCAGGGCTACGCCGACGCCGCCATGGCGCGCCAGCTGGAACACCTGATCGGCCAGCGCGTGACCAACCCGCAGGGGCAGGAGCTGGGCGAGGTGGAGGACCTGCTCGTGCGGCCCGACGGCAAGGTGGCCGGCGTGGTGGTGGAATGGGGCGTGCTGGCGGGCCTGAGCGGCAATCAGGTGGCGGTCCCGTGGTCGCGGGTGCAGGTATCGCCGGACGGCCGCCAGCTGACCGTCGACGCCACCAAGGATCAGCTGGAGAAGCTGCCGAAGTACGACCCCGACGTCCCGGCCAACGCCGGCGTCGACCCGGACGTCAAGCCGCTGCGGCGCTGACGGCGCCTATTCGCCGGGGCCGAGCCGCGGGCCGGCCTCGGCCGCGGCGCCGCGCTGCAGGGTCTGTTCGCGGTAGAAGACGAACAGGCCGCTGCCGATGATCAGGCTGGCGCCGGCCGCGATCTGCACCGACGGCACGGTGCCCCAGACCAGAAGGTCCAGCACCACCGCCCAGACGATCGACACGTACTGGAACGGCACCACCACGGCCGCCGGGCTGAGCTGGAGCGAGCGGTTCATCGCCGCGTGGCCGGACAGCGCGGTCACGCCCAGAAGGCCCAGCAGCAGGAAATCCACCACCCCCGGCATGCTCGCGGCGGTCGCCGCCGCGGGCAGCGCCGCCGCACCCAGGAGGCCGGTGCCGAAGGTCTGGAAGGAGACCAGCGACAGGTTGCTGGCCTCGCGCAGCAGGCGGGTGCAGATCATGCCCAGCGAGAACACCGTGGCGCCCAGCAGCGCCGCCAGCGACGGAACGAGATCGAAGGCGCCCGTCGGGTTCAGCACCAGCACCACCCCGGCGAAGCCCACCGCCACCGCCGCCCAGCGGCGCCAGCCGACCCGCTCGCCCAGCAGCGGCACGGAGAGCGCCGTGACGATCAGCGGGGCGGCCATGTAGATGGTCATCACGTCGGCCAGCGGCAGGGCGCGCACCGACCAGTAGAACAGCGCCACCTCCCCCGTCACGCAGGCCACGCGCAGCAGGTGCAGCGGCAGGCGCTTCACCGCGAAGACGTTGCGCACGCCGGCACGCGCGATCAGCGGCAGCAGCAGCGCCGCGCCGAACAGGCTGCGCACCGCCAGCAGCATGGCGACCGGGTATTCCGCCACCAGCCACTTGCCGAGCGCGTCGTTGAAGGTGAACAGCGACATGCCCAGCAGCATCATGATGATGCCGTTGCGGGCGCCGGAGGCGTGGGCAGAGGCGGTGGGGAGGGATGTCATTCTTTTGCGTGATGTCATGGAAGCGTGTGCCCCCTCCCGGCTTCGCTGACGCTCAGCCACCCTCCCCCTCTTCGAGGTGGAGGGTTTGTCGGCGCTCGGCGGCAGTCCCCTCCACCGCCCATGGCGGGGGAGGGTTAGGGAGGGGGCAAAACTTCGCGCTAGATGACACTTCCCGGGGGGCTAAATCACCCCCTTGCTCCGCAACGCTTCGATGTCCGCGACGCATAGGCCGAGTTGCGCGCCCAGCACCTCGTCGGTGTGGGCGCCCAAGGGCGGTGGGGCCAGGGTGTGCTCGATGGGGGTGGCGGAGTAGCGGATGGGGCTGGCGACCGTCGGCACGGTGCCGGCCGTGGCGTGCTGCAGCTCCTGGCGCAGGCCGCGGGCCTGCACGTGCGGGTCCGCGAAGACCGCCGCCAGATCGTTGATCGGGCCGCAGGGCACGCCCAGCGGTTCCAGCGCCGCCAGCCAGTCGGCGGTGTCGCGGGTGCGGATCACCTCCTCCAGGATGGCGACCAGTTCCTTGCGGTGGGCGACGCGCTGCGGGTTGGTGGCGAAGCGCCCGTCCTTCGCCAGCTCCGGCCGGCCGGCGGCGGTGCAGAAGCGGCTGAACTGGCCGTCGTTGCCGACCGCCAGGATCAGGTGCCCGTCGCGCGTGGGGAAGGCCTGATAGGGCACGATGTTCGGGTGCGCGTTGCCCAGGCGCTTCGGCGCGTTGCCCGAGACCAGGTAGTTCATGCCCTGGTTGGCGAGCACCGCCACCTGCACGTCGAGGAGCGCCAGGTTCACCCACTGCCCTACGCCCGTGCGGTCGCGGTGCGCCAGCGCCCCCATGATGCCGATGGCGGCGTAGAGGCCGGTGAAGACGTCCGTCACCGCCACGCCGACCTTCACCGGGCCGCCGCCCGGTTCCCCGTCCGGCTGGCCGGTGATGCTCATCAGCCCGCCCATGCCCTGGATCATGAAGTCGTAGCCGGCGCGCGCCGCATACGGCCCGTCCTGCCCGAACCCCGTGACCGAGCAGTAGACGAGGCGCGGGTTGAGGGCGTGCAGGCTGTCGAAGTCCAGCCCGTACTTCTTCAGCCCGCCGACCTTGAAGTTCTCGATCACCACGTCGGCCTGGGAGGCGAGGCGGCGCACCAGATCCTGCCCCTCCGGCCGTTCGAAGTCGATGGTGACGGAGCGCTTGCCGCGGTTGGTGGAGAGGAAGTAGGCGCTCTCCTCCCCCGCCCACGGCGGTCCCCAGGTGCGGGTGTCGTCACCCGCCCCCGGCCGCTCCACCTTGATGACGTCGGCGCCGAGGTCGGCCAGCGTCTGCGCCGCCCACGGGCCGGCCAGCACGCGCGACAGCTCCAGAACCCGGACGTGCCCCAGCGGTCCCGTCATGGTCGTCAGCCCGTGAACGCCTGGATGCCGGTGATCGCCCGGCCCAGGATCAGGGCGTGCACGTCGTGCGTGCCCTCGTAGGTGTTCACCGCCTCCAGGTTCATGGCGTGGCGGATGACGTGGAACTCGTCGGAGATGCCGTTGCCGCCGTGCATGTCGCGGGCGACGCGGGCGATGTCCAGCGCCTTGCCGCAGTTGTTGCGCTTGATGAGCGAGATCATGTCCGGCGGCGCCGCACCCTCGTCCATCAGGCGCCCGACCCGCAGGGCGGCCTGCAGGCCCAGCGCGATCTCCGTCTCCATGTTGGCGAGCTTCAGCTGGATGATCTGGTTGGCGGCGAGCGGGCGGCCGAACTGCTTGCGGTCCAGCGTGTACTGCCGCGCGGCGGCGAAGCAGAACTCGGCAGCACCCATGGCACCCCAGGCGATGCCGTAGCGCGCACGGTTCAGGCAGCCGAACGGACCGCTGAGGCCCTTCACGTTGGGCAGCAGCGCGTCTTCCGGCACGTGCACCTCGTCCATGACGATCTCGCCGGTGATCGAGGCGCGCAGGCTGAACTTGCCCTCGATCTTCGGGGCCGACAGGCCCTTCATGCCCTTTTCCAGGACGAAGCCGCGGATGACGCCCTCGTCGTCCTTGGCCCACACGACGAAGACGTCGGCGATGGGCGAATTGGTGATCCACATCTTGGCGCCGTTCAGCACCCAGCCGTCCGACACCTTGCGCGCGCGCGTCTTCATGCCGCCGGGGTCGGAGCCGTGGTCCGGCTCGGTCAGGCCGAAGCAGCCGATGTACTCGCCCTTGGCGAGCTTCGGCAGGTACTTCATGCGCTGCTCTTCGGTGCCGTAGGCGTAGATGGGGTGCATGACCAGCGAGGACTGCACGCTCATCATCGAGCGGTAGCCGCTGTCGACCCGCTCCACCTCACGCGCGACGAGGCCGTAGGTGACGTAGTTGACGCCCGAACAGCCGTACTTCTCCGGCAGGGTGGCGCCAAGGAGGCCCAGTTCGCCCATCTCGCGGAAGATGGCGGGGTCGGTCTTCTCGTGCCGGTTGGCTTCCAGCACGCGGCTCATCAGCTTGTCCTGGCAATAGGCGCGCGCCGTGTCGCGCACCATGCGCTCGTCCTCGGTCAGCTGCCCGTCGAGCAGGAGCGGGTCTTCCCAGTTGAACACCGGACGCGTATCGGCCGTCTTCGCCACCGTTTCCTCCGTCTGCAAATCGCCTTTGCCCCTGCGGGCGTTGGCGAGAAGGTGGCAAAGCCGCTGTGATAGGTCCAATACATTTCTTTGACGGTATTGATATGCTCAGCCTATAAAGGGGAATGGACCTGCGCCACCTCCGCCACTTCGTCGCCGTCGCCGAGGAGCTGCACTTCAGCCGCGCCGCGGCGCGCCTCGGCATCGGGCAGCCGCCGCTCAGCCAGTCGATCCAGGCGCTGGAGGCGGAACTGGGCGCCAAGCTGTTCGAGCGCACGCGGCGGCACGTGGAGCTGACCGAGCCGGGCCACCTGCTGCTGGCCGAGGCGCGGGAGATCCTGGCGCGGACGGAGCGCGCGGTGGTGCTGACGCGCCGCGCCGCGCGCGGCGAGGTGGGGGAGCTGAGGATCGGCTTCACGGCGGCCTCGCCGTTCCTGCCGGTGGTGCCGCGCATCATCGACGCCTACCGCCGCTCCAGCCCGGACGTGCACCTGACGCTGACCGAGCTGCCCAGCTTGCGCCAGCTGGCGGCGCTGGCCGACGGGCGGATCGACGTGGGATTCGTGCGCGAGCCGCGCACGCCCACCGGCGACGCCTTCACCTTCCACACGGTGCTGCGGGAGCCGCTGATCGCCGTGCTGCGCGCCGACCACCGGCTAGCGGCGCTGGACCCGGTGCCGCTGGCGGAGCTGCGGGACGAACCGTTCGTCTTCTACCCGGCCGACTACGGCACCAGCACGCTGGAGCAGGTGTCGGCGCTGTGCGCCGCCGCCGGCTTCCAGCCCAGGGTGGCGCAGGAGGCGCGCGAGGCCTTCACCATCATCGGCCTGATCGCGGCGGGCCTGGGCGTGTCCATCCTGCCCGCGCAGCTGCGGCAGGTGGCGGTGGAGGGGGTGGTGTACCGCAGCCTGGACACGGCCGACGCCTACACCACCATGTTGCTGGCCCACCGGCGCGGCGAACGCTCCGCACTGGTGCGGGGGTTCACCGAACTGGTGGGGCGGTTCGTGTGAAGAGGTGAGGAGCCCCACTTGCGCGGAGGAGTGCTGGGGACGCGCAGGGAGGCTCCTCGGCCGGCCCCGTCCACGGGGGGAATGTGGGACGGGGCCGGATGCGTTGCTGGTCAGGCGGCGACCAGTTCCTCCAGCGCCTTTTCGATGATGCCCAGGCCTTCGTCGACCAGGGCATCGGACGCGGTGAGCGGCACCAGGATGCGGATGACGTTGCCGTAAGTGCCGCAGGACAGCAGCACCAGACCCTTCTCCGCCGCCTTGTTGACCAGCGCCTTGGTCAGTTCGGGCGCCGGCTCCTTGGTGGTGCGGTCCTTGACCAGCTCGACCGCCACCATGGCGCCCAGGCCGCGCACCTCGCCGATGCAGGTGAAGGTGTTGCGCTTGGCCATCGCCTCGAACCGGTCGGTCAGGCGCTTGCCCATCTCGGCCGAGCGCTCGACCAGCTTCTCCTCCTCGATAACGTCGAGGACGGCGAGTGCGGCCGTGGTCGCCAGCGGGTTGCCGGCGTAGGTGCCGCCCAGGCCGCCGGCCACGGGGGCGTCCATGATCTCCGCCTTGCCGGTCAGCGCCGACAGGGGGAAGCCGCCGGCCAGGCTCTTGGCCATGGTCATCAGGTCGGGCACGACGCCGGAATGCTCGATGGCGAACATCTTGCCGGTGCGGGCGAAGCCGGTCTGGATCTCGTC
>NZ_DASPMG010000117.1:0-53421 GCF_035627195.1 Azospirillum sp. | reverse complement strand
GCTGGGCGATCTGTCCCTGGCCTCGGAGCTGAAGGCCGACGAGCACGGTCCGGCGCTGTGCGACAACAAGATCGACGCCTTCTTCTACGGCGTCGGCCACCCGTCGGCCAACATCCAGGACCCGACCACCGCCTGCGGCGGGAAGCTGATCCCGGTCACCGGGGCGGCGGTGGACAAGCTGGTGCAGCAGTTCCCCTACCTCGCCAAGGTCAACATCCCCGGCGGGCTGTACGCCAACAACCCGGACCCGACGCCGACCTACGGCGTGGTGGCGACGCTGGTCACCTCGGCCAAGGTGGCGGACGACGTGATCTACGCGGTCACCAAGGCGGTGTTCGAGAACTTCGAGGAGTTCAAGAAGCTGCACCCGGCCTTCGCCAACCTGGATCCCAAGGAGATGCTGAAGAACGGCAACTCCGCCCCGATCCATCCGGGTGCCGCGAAGTACTACAAGGAAAAGGGCTGGATGTAACGACCACTCTGCCCTCCCCCGCCCCCGGCGGGGGAGGGAGGGGCCCCAAGCTCCGCTTGGGGTGGGTGGGGGCAACGGCCTGCCCAAGGATCAACGGCCCGTCGGTTGGGTTGAGCGCCAGCGAAAACCCAACGCGGCCACGGCGCAAGTGGTGTTGGGTCCAGACCCAACCTACGCTTGATCCTCGGGCAGGCCGTTGCCCCCACCCTCCCGCTTCGCGGGTCCCTCCCTCCCCTGCTTCGCCGGGGGAGGGTTCAAATCGAAAGTCCCCCCATGACCGTCGAAGACGTCGACGCGCACAAGCGCGCCCAGCTTGAGGAGATGGTCGCAGAGGCCGACGTCGGCGGGCGCAAGCCCTCCGGCTGGACCGCGCGCCTGCTCGTCGCCGTGCCGTTCCTGTGGTCGCTGTACCAACTGTGGTACGCCTCGCCCCTGCCCTTCACCACGGGGCTGCTGATCCTCAACGACACGCAGGCGCGCGCCATCCACTTGGCGTTCGCGGTGTTCCTCGCCTTCCTGGCGTTCCCGGCGTTCAAGCGCTCGCCGCGCCGCCACGTGCCGCTGGCGGATTGGGCGTTCGCGCTGGCCGGCGCCTTCTGCGCCGCCTACCTCTACCTGTTCTACGGCGCCCTGGCGCAACGGCCGGGCCTGCCGACGACGCTCGACCTCGTCACCTCGGTGGCCGGGCTGCTGCTGCTGCTGGAAGCGGCGCGGCGCGCGCTGGGTCCGGCGCTGCCGGTCGTGGCGGCGGTGTTCGTGGCGTACATCTTCGCCGGCCCCTGGCTGCCCGACATGATCGCGCACAAGGGCGCCTCCGTCAGCCGCGTCATGTCGCACATGTGGCTGACGACGGAGGGCGTGTTCGGCGTGGCGCTGGGCGTGTCGTCCAGCTTCGTCTTCCTGTTCGTGCTGTTCGGCACGCTGCTGGAGCGCGCGGGCGCCGGCAACTTCTTCATCAAGCTGTCGTTCGCCCTGCTGGGCCACCTGCGCGGCGGGCCGGCCAAGGCGGCGGTGGTGTCGTCGGGGCTGACGGGCGTCATCTCCGGCTCCTCGGTCGCCAACGTGGTGACCACCGGCACCTTCACCATCCCGCTGATGAAGCGCGTCGGCTACCCCGCCCACAAGGCCGGCGCGGTCGAGTGCGCGGCCAGCGTCAACGGCCAGATCATGCCGCCGGTCATGGGCGCCGCCGCCT
This sequence comes from Azospirillum sp., assembly GCF_035627195.1. GTDB lineage: Bacteria > Pseudomonadota > Alphaproteobacteria > Azospirillales > Azospirillaceae > Azospirillum. The sequence continues at coordinate 51,754 of NZ_DASPMG010000117.1, read as the reverse complement.
TCCTGATCGCCGAGTACGTCGGCATCTCCTACGCCGAGGTGGTGAAGCACGCCTTCCTGCCGGCCATCATCACCTACATCGCGCTGTTCTACGTGGTCGACATCGAGGCGGCCAAGCTCGGCCTCACCGGCGTCAAGCGGCGCAGGGAGCGCGACCTGATGCGTTCCGGCCTGTCGTTCCTGATGACGGCGACCGGCTTCGTGGTGCTGTGCGGCGCCGTCTACTACGGCCTGGGCTGGACCAAGCAGGTGTTCGGCAACGCCACCATCTGGATCGCCGCGGCGGCCACGGCGGCGGCCTACCTCGTGCTGGTCGCCATCCGCGCCCGGCACCCGGACCTGGAGGTCGACGACCCCAAGGCCATGCTCACCGACCTGCCCGACGCGGGCGAGGTGGCCCGCACCGGCCTGCACTTCCTGGTGCCGGTCTTCGTCCTGGTCTGGTGCCTGATGGTGGAGGGGCTCTCCCCCGGCCTCTCGGCCTTCTGGGGCACGGCGACGCTGATCGCCGTGGTGGCGACGCAGCGCCCGCTGACATCCCTGTTCCGCCGCGAGCGCGACCTCGCCACGCCGCTGCGCCTGGGTCTGGCGGACGTGGGCGACGGCATGGTGCTGGGTGCGCGCAACATGATCGGCATCGCCATCGCCACGGCCGCCGCCGGCATCATCGTCGGCACCGTCTCGCTGACCGGCGTCGGGCTGGTGCTGACCGAACTGGTCGATTTCCTGTCCGGCGGCAACCTGATGGTCATGCTGCTGCTGACGGCGGTGATCTGCCTGATCCTCGGCATGGGCATGCCGACCACCGCCGCCTACGTGGTGGTGGCCACGCTGATGGCGCCGGTGATCGTCGAGCTGGCGGCGCAGAACGACCTCGCCGTGCCGCTGGTGGCGGTGCACCTGTTCGTCTTCTACTTCGGCCTGATGGCGGACGTGACGCCGCCCGTGGGTCTGGCCGCCTTCGCCGCCTCCGCCATATCCGGCGCCGATCCGGTGAAGACCGGCGTGCAGGCCTTCCGCTACGAGATCCGCACCGGCCTCCTGCCCTTCATCTTCATCTTCAACACCGAGTTGCTGATGATCGGCATCGGCGGCCCCGCGCACTTCGCGCTGGTGGCGGGCAGCGCGCTGCTGGCCATGCTGATGTTCGTCGCCGCCACGCAGGGCTGGTTCCTGGTGAAGAGCCGCTGGTACGAATCCGCCGCCCTGCTGCTGGTCTGCTTCACGCTGTTCCGGCCGGGCTTCTGGATGGACCTGATCCATCCGCCCCACGACAGCGTGCCGGCGCAACGCATCGAGGAGATCGCCGCCGCGGCCCCGCCCAACGGCGCCCTCCACCTGCGCGCCACCGGCGAGACGGTGAGCGGCGAGACGGTGCAGAAGGCCATCCGACTGCCGCTCGGCGACGGGCGCTCGGGTGCCGAGAGGCTGAAAGCGGTGGGCGTCACCCTGCGCCAGGAAGACGGCAAGGTGCTGGTCGACGACATCCGCTTCGGCAGCGTCGCCAACCGCCTGGGCCTCGACCTCGACTGGCAGATCCAGGAACTGCTGCTGCCGGCCGAACGGCCGTCCAAGCACTGGATGTTCATCCCGGCCTTGCTGCTGCTGGGCATCGTCGTGCTGTTGCAGCGCCGCCGCCGGCCGATCGCGCGGATGCACGCCGGCGCGCGCACGGCCTGAAGGGAGAAGCGGCTTATGCACGTGATCGTCCTCGGCGCCGGCATCGTCGGCATGGCGTCCGCCTACGCCCTGGCACGCGACGGGCACGCGGTGACGGTGGTGGACCGCGCCTCCGGCGTCGGGCTGGAGGCCAGCTTCGCCAACGGCGGACAGCTCAGCTACAGCTACGTCGCCCCGCTGGCCGGGCCGGCGGTGCCGAAGTCCATCCCCGGCTACCTGCTGCGCGCGGACTCGCCCCTGCGCTTCGCCCCGGCCGCCGACCCGCACCAGTGGCGCTGGATCCTGCGCTTCCTCGCTGCCTGCACCGAGGCGCAAAGCCGCCTCACCACCCGCCGCCTGCTGGCGTTGGGCAGCCTCAGCCGCCGCGCGCTGCACGCGGCGGTGGACGAGCACGGCCCGGCGCTGGACTTCGCCTACGCCCGCAACGGCAAGCTGGTCGTCTACTCCACGCCCGAAGGCTTCGAATCCGCACGAGCCCAGATGGCCTACCAGCGCGAACTGGGGTGCGAGCAGCAGGCGGTGGACGCCGACGGCTGCGTGGCGATCGAACCGGCACTCGCCACCCTGCGCCCGCGCCTGACCGGCGGCATCTATACGCCGAGCGAGGAGGTCGGCGACTGCCACCGCCTGTGCGAGAGCCTGCGCCGCATCCTGGAAGCCGCCCCGACCCCCGCCACCTTCCGCCTGGGCACGACGGCCCTGAACCTGCGCCTGGAGCAGGGCCGCGTTACCGGCCTCGACACCGACCAGGGGGTGATCGAGGCGGACGCCGTGGTGCTGGCGGCGGGCGTCGGCAGCACCCGCTTCGCCCGCGGCGCCGGGCTCGACCTGCCGATCTACCCGCTGAAGGGCTACAGCGTCTCCGCCCCGATGCTCGATCCCGCCAAGGCACCGAAGGTCAGCATCACCGATTCCGCCCGGCGCATCGTCTATGCCCCCATCGGCGGCGACCTGCGCGCCGCCGGCATCGCCGACCTCGTCGGCCTGGACGCGGCGATCCACCCCCGCCGCCTGGACCTCGTGGCGCGGGAGACGCGCGCCGCCTTCCCCGGTGCCGCCGACTACGACCGCATCCGCCCGTGGTCCGGCCTGCGCCCGGCCACCCCGACCGGCGCCCCGCTGCTCGGCCCCACGCCGGTGCCCGGCCTGTGGCTCAACACCGGCCACGGCGCCCTGGGCTTCACGCTCGCCATGGGCTCCGCCCGCGTCGTCGCCGACCTGATGGCCGGCCGCACGCCGGAGATCCCGGTGGACGGGTTCCTGGTGTGAAAGGCGACGTCAGCGGCGCCCCTTCGGCCCCAGCCCCGCCGCGTCCAGGCGGCCGGTGAAGGACGATTTGCGCGCGTGCCGGGCGCGCAGCGTCGCGACGCGATCGATGAACAGCGTCTCCCACCCGTCCCGCTCCGCAACCCGCTGGATGTCGAGCAGGATGGACACGGCCATGTCGTAATTCTCCGGCCGCATCGTGGCGATCAGGTCCTCGACCTCCAGCCACGCGGCCTCTCCGCGCCGCGCCAGCGCGTCCAGGCGTTCGGCCAGTTCGGCGGCGGCGCGCTCGGCCTCCAGCCGCTCGCGCTCCCCGGCGCGAGCGTCGGCGGCGGCCAGCAATTCGCCCGCCGTGCGGACGGGCTGCGCCGGCTCGGACTCCGCCCCGGCGGCTTGGCGCAGCCGGCGGCGCAGCTCGCTCGCCAGATTGGGCGCCTCACCGGCGACCAGCCGCACGAGCATCGCGTCCTTCTCATCCGCCGGCAGCCCGCGCACGAACGCCTCCACGGGATCGCGCGCGAACAGATCCTCGTCCCCGGCATCCGCCCCGCCCAGCGCGGCCTCGACCAGATCCGGCTCCAGGCCGAAGAACGTGACGAAGCTCTGCAACGGCCCGTCCAGGCGGCCGAGGCCGGGCGGGCGCGGGGGCTCCTCCTCGTCCTCGTCCACCTCGCCCTTCTGCAGGCCCAGCAGCCAGCCCAGGTAGAGGCAGCGACAATCCCCTTCCATCAGCGCCGCCCGCAGCGGCGCCAGGGACGCCAGCCAGCCGGATCCGTCGTCCCACTCCTCGACGTCGACCTCGTCGGCCGAGAAGGTGAGGATCACGTGCTCGCCCGCCGCTGTCACCTCAAGTGCCCGGCCGACGGCATAGGGGTGCGCCGCCTTGCGGTCGAACAGCGCGCGCGGCAGGCGGATCATCAGCTGCCGCGTGTTCCAGTTGGCGAGGTAGAGGTGCAGGTCGAACCAGCGCGCCACCATCTCGCGCGGGACGGCCTTCAGGTCGCCCCACTCGTAATGGTTCGTGAAGCTGGTCGCGGTGATGCGCGCCCGCGAGGAAATCCGCCGAAGTTCCGCCTGCGCCCCGGCGTCCAGCGGGCGGTCGATCGCCTGGAATTCGTAGTACTGGTACTCGCTCATGGGGCGCGCCCCCCTTCAGATCACCCCTTCGCCGCCGGCCTCACGGTGCGGCAGCGGCGCTTCAGAACCTCCATGGCGGGGGTCAGCTGCTCCTCTTCCACTGCGAAGGTGGCGGAATCGAGCCAGCGGCCGTCGGCGGCGCTCAGGCCCACCTCCAGCATGCCGGGCGTCCAGGAGACGGCGGCGTCGACGACGCCGTCCTCCACCTCGGCCGAGGCCACGTCGACGAAGCGGCCGAGGTCGCCCAGCACGGCGGTGTCGTCCCACGGCTCCTCGGCCACGAAGTCGAGAAGGTCGGTCAGCCCGCCCACCGGTCGGCAGCGGCTGATCGGCGCGTAGACCTCAGCCACCGCGGCCGAGAACACGTCGAGCGCGGCCAGCAGGCGCGCGTCCTCCGCGGCTTCCGCCTCCTCGTCGTAGGCGTCCTCCGCCGTCCCTTCCTCGCCGTCACGGTCCGGCAGGCGCTGCTCGAACAGGCCGACGAAGGCCAGCAGGCCGGCGCCGTCCGCCGGGTCGGCGGTCAGCTCCTGGTCTTCCATATGGTCGGCCGCGTCGTCGAGGGACGCCAGGATCCGGCGCAGCAACGCGCGGCGGTCGCTGGGGTCCAGGTAGGACAGCGGCTCCGGGTCCAGCCACACGGGCAGCAGGCGCAGCGTCTCGCCCTCCGCCAACAATTCGGCGCCGGCGAACGCCTGCTCCAGCAGGTGCACGGGCGGCGCCGATTCGGCCTCGTCCGTCACCTCGGCCACGAACCAGTACAGGCTGGCGGACGTCCGCTCGCCGGCGTCGTTGACGCGGTCGACCATCTCGGACAGCGATTCCACGTCGTCCATGAAGGCCATCTGCTCGTCGTCGCGCAGCTTCTGCACGGCGACGTCGATCACCGCCTGCCGGCCGTTGTCCAGCAGCTCGTCCAGCAGCTCGTCGAAGCGCGGATCCTCGGCGCGCCACAGCCGCACCAGGCGGTCGGCGGGCGTGCCCGTGAAGCGCTCGCGCGGCGTCTTCGCGCTGTCGTCCCAGTCGTCGTCGCGTCGGCCCACTTGCCCCTCCCATCCCGCGGTGCGCGGCCGGCGATCTTAGGGACGCCGCGCCATCAGGTCGATGAATGATTTCAGACCGCTGAATGATTTATGGGTGCATGGGCGCGCAGCCCAGCCATGCCGGCCCGTCATTTGCTCCTCTTGCCCCGGATGCGTCGATCTACACCATGCGTGCCCGTTGCTCCCGGCCGCGGACCGGGGCAATCTCCCCAGGACGTCGCAGACAAACAGGGCACCCGCCGAAGGGAAGCCCGGAACGGGAGGTTCCGTCATGTTCGGATTGATGCAGCAGCGCCCGCTGATGATCTCGTCGCTGCTCACGCACGCGGCCCGCCACCACAAGGACGCCGGGGTGGTGTCGAAAACGGTCGAGGGCGACGTGCACCGCTACACCTACGTCGAGGCGGAACGGCGCGCCCGGCGCCTCGTGCGCGTCCTGCAAAAGCTGGGGGTCGGCGCGCAGGACCGGGTCGGAACGCTGGCCTGGAACGGCTACCGGCATTTCGAGCTGTACTACGCCGTCTCCGGCATGGGGGCGGTCTGCCACACCATCAACCCGCGCCTGTTCCCGGACCAGATCGCCTTCATCGTCAACCACGCCGAGGACAAGGTGCTGTTCGCGGACACCACCTTCGCCAAGCTGGTCGAGGGGCTGGCGCCGCGGTTTGCCGGCAGCGTCAAGGCCGTGGTCATGATGTGCGACGCCGCGCACATGCCGGAGCTGAGCCTGCCGGCCGGCATGGCCTTGCACTGCTACGAAGACCTCATGGCGGCGGCCGACGAGGATTACGAGTGGCCGGAGTTCGACGAGAACACCGCCAGCTCGCTCTGCTACACCTCCGGCACCACGGGCGATCCGAAGGGTGTGCTGTACAGCCACCGCTCCACCATCCTGCACGCCTACGGCATCTGCCTGGCCGACACCATGGGCCTGCGCTCGGTCGACCGCGTGCTGCCGGCGGTGCCGATGTTCCACGTCAACGCCTGGGGCACGCCCTACGGCGCGCCGCTGGTCGGCGCCACGCTGGTGATGCCCGGCCCGCACCTGCTGGGCGCCCCCATGGCGGAGCTCATGAACGCCGAGCGCGTCACCGTGGCGGCCGGCGTGCCGACCATCTGGATGAGCCTGCTCCAGCACCTGCAGAACTCCGGCGGCCGGCTGGAGACGGTGAAGCAGCTGATCATCGGCGGCTCCGCCTGCCCGCGCATGCTGATGGAGGAGTTCGACAGCCAGTTCGGCGTGCGCGTCGACCACGCCTGGGGCATGACGGAGCTGAGCCCCATCGGCACCTACAACCGCTTCAAGGCCTCCAACGCCGACGCCACCGGCGAGGACGCCATGCGCATCCGCATGACGCAGGGCCGCGTGCTCTACGGCGTCGACATGAAGATCGTCGGCGGCGACGGGCAGGAGCTGCCGTGGGACGGCAAGGCCTTCGGCGACCTGTACGTCAAGGGGCCGTGGGTGTGCAGCGCCTACTACAACGTGGCGCCCGACGGCGTGACGCACGACGAGCAGGGGTGGTTCCGCACCGGCGACGTGGCGACCATCGACGCCGAAGGCTACATGAACATCACCGACCGCTCGAAGGACGTGATCAAGTCCGGCGGCGAGTGGATCAGCTCCATCGAGCTGGAGAACATCGCCGTCTCCCACCCCGACGTGGCGGAGGCCGCGGTGATCGCCGCCCTGCACCCGAAGTGGGACGAGCGCCCGCTGCTGATCGTCGTGCCGAAGCCCGGCCGCACCATCGACCGCGACGCCATGCTCGCCTTCTACGAGGGCAAGATCGCCAAGTGGTGGCTGCCCGACGACGTGGTGGTGGTGGAGGAACTGCCGCACACCGCCACCGGCAAGCTGCTGAAGACCTCCCTGCGCGATACGTTCCGCGAGCACTACATGAAACAGTGAGGCGACGCGGGCGTTGGGCTTCGCGACGCCCAACGCCCCGCGCCCGCCAAGAAACAACGGGAGAGAAAGAGACACCCCATGGACATGTCCGGCGAGCACCGCATCCCCGCCCCGCCGCAGGCGGTGTGGGACGCGCTGAACGACCCCGAGGTGCTGAAGGCCTGCATACCCGGCTGCAAGGAGCTGGAGCGCACCTCCGACACCGAGTTCACCGCCACCGTCTCCACCAAGGTCGGCCCGGTCAGCGCCACCTTCAAAGGGGCGGTCACCCTGTCCGACATCGACCCGCCCAACGGCTACACCATCGCCGGCCAGGGCCAGGGCGGTGCCGCCGGCTTCGCCAAGGGCAACGCCCGCGTCGCCCTGACGCCGGACGGCGACGGCACGGTGCTGCGCTACGAGGCCAAGGCCGACGTGGGCGGCAAGCTGGCGGCCATCGGCAACCGCCTCGTGGCCGGCGTGGCGCGCAAGACCGCCGACCAGTTCTTCACCAACTTCGCCACCCGCCTCGGCGGCGGCGAGCCGCCCGCCGATACGGACGCCAAGGGCGACGACGGTGTCAAAGAAGAGACGCAAGACGAAAGCGATTGAACCGGCCGCCCCGTGAGCGGATTTTTCAGCGCAATTTGGCGTTAAAATCCGCTCACGGTAAGGTCACATGCCGCCCCTGCCCCGGAAACTGACTCTCTCCCTCGCCGCCGTCCTGCTTGTGCTTGCCGGATGGCTGAGCTTCGCCGCCTGGAGCGACTACACCCGCCACAGCGGCGAGGCGGACGCCACCTACAGCGAACTGCTGTCCATGGCCGGCCGCGGCGAGATGGCCTCCGTCACCTTCGCGCAGGGCGCCGCGCACGCCACCGCCACCGACGGCCGCCGCTTCCGCTCCGTCGTCCCCGTCACCGACGAACTGCTGAAGGAACTGCGCCGCCACGACGTCGCCCTGGCCTTCGAGGAGGGCGGCGGCCTCGTGGCGAAGACCGGCACGGTGCTGGAGAAGATGGCGCCGCTGCTGATCCTCGGCCTGCTGGTGGCCGGTCTGGCGCTCAGCGGCGGGCAGATGTTCGGCCTGAACCGCGCCACCCGCGTCGCCCCCGACGACACCGGCGTGACCTTCGCCGACGTAGCCGGCGTGGACGAGGCGAAGGAGGAGCTGCAGGAGACGGTCGAGTTCCTGAAGGACCCCCACCGCTTCGCCAAGGCCGGTGCCCGCGTGCCCAAGGGCCTGCTGCTGGTCGGTCCCCCCGGCACCGGCAAGACCATGCTGGCCAAGGCCGTGGCGGGCGAGGCCGGCGTGCCGTTCTTCACCGCGTCGGGCTCCGACTTCGTGGAGATGTTCATCGGCCTGGGTGCCGCGCGCGTGCGCAGCCTGTTCCGTCAGGCCCGCGCCAAGGCCCCCTGCATCCTCTTCATCGACGAGATCGACGCGCTGGCGGGCAAGCGCGGCGAGGCGACCTCGCACTCCGAGCGCGAGCAGACGCTGAACCAGCTTCTGGTGGAGATGGACGGCATCGTCACGGGCGGCGACGTGATCGTCATCGCCGCCACCAACCGGGCGGAGATGCTGGACGCCGCCGTCCTGCGCCCCGGCCGCTTCGACCGCCACATCCACGTGAACCCGCCCGACGTGGCGGGGCGCGAGGCGATCCTCGGCGTGCACGCCGGCCGCCTGTCGCTCGCCCCCGACGTCTGCCTGCACACGCTGGCGCGCGGCACGCCGGGCTTCTCCGGCGCCGAACTCGCCAACCTGCTGAACGAGGCGGCGCTGTCGGCGGCGCGCCAGGGCCGCGTGGTGGTCACCCACGCCGACATCGAATACGCCAAGGACCGCGTCCTGCTGGGCAACGAGCGCCGCAGCCTCGCCCTCTCCGACCACGAGCGGCGGCTGACCGCGGTGCACGAGGCCGGGCACGCGCTGGTCTCCATCCGCTGCCCGGCGGCCGACCCGATCCACAAGGCGACCATCATCCCGCGCGGCCGCGCGCTGGGCATGGTCGTGCGCCTGCCCGAAGGCGACCGCGTGTCGCTGTCGCGCGCCAAGCTGGAGGCCGACATCGCCGTCGCCATGGCCGGCCGCGCCGCCGAGGATCTGGTGTTCGGCTGCCAGGCCGTCACCACCGGTGCCGAGGCCGACTTCCGCGCCGCCACCGACATCGCCCGGCGCATGGTCACGGCCTGGGGCATGAGCGAGCTTGTCGGCTGCGTCGCCCACACGGCCGGCGAATCCTCCGAACGCATGGCGTGGCGCATCGACGAAGAGGTCCGCCGCATCACCGACGAGGGCATGGAGCGCGCCCGCCGCCTCCTGACCACCGACCGTCACGCCCTCGACGCCATCGCCGAGGCGCTGCTGGAACGCGAAACCCTGACTGGCACGGAGATCGAGGAACTGGCGGGGGCGGAGCTGCAGACCGAGGCGGCATAGAAGAAAAAGCCCTTCTCCCCTTGAGGGAGAAGGGTTGGGATGAGGGGTATTTACCGCCGAAAGGCGGGATATGAGTCTCCTCCGCCCTGCCGGGCGTGACCACCCTCACCCCAACCCCTCTCCCCTCAAGGGAGAGGGGCTTTATGTTTTACCCCTGCAGCCGCAACCCCGTCTTCTTCAGGATCTTCGTGCTGTACAGCACCGTGTGCCCGCGCGCCCGCGCGCCCAGCAGCGCGGCCATCTCCTCCATGCGGCGGGACACCTCGGCGCGGTCCTTGGCGTGCACCATGGCGAACAGGGTGTAGGGCCACTCCGGCGGGCGGGCCGGGCGGCGGTAGCAGTGGCTGACGTACGGCAGCGCCGCCAGGATCCGCCCAGCCTCGTCGATCACGTCCTCCGGCACCTCCCACACGGTCATGCCGTTGGCGACGTAGCCCAGCTTGTAATGGTTCGGGACGGCGGCGATGCGGCGCACGACGCCCAGGTCCAGCAGCCGTTCGAACCGCGCGATGACCTCCTCGGCCGGGATGCCCAGCTGTTCGCCGACGGCGGCGAAGGGGCGCGCGGTCACCGGCAGGCCGGCCTGCGTGGCGACGATCAGGCGGCGGTCCATGTCATCCAGCGTCATGCCGTGAACCTCAGGTCCAGGTAGTATTCGGCTTGCTTGGGGAAGTTGAAGACCTCCAGCCCCGTCGCCGCCTCGATCTCCGCGATTGCCCCGGCGACGCGCTCCGGCGTCTCCGTCGCCAGCACGAACCACATGTTGAGTTCATGGTCGCGGGCGTAGTTGTGCGCCACCTCGGGCAACGCGTTGACGATGCCGGCGACGCGCTCGAAATCCTCGGCCGGCACCTTCAGCGCCGCCAGCGTCAGCCCGCCGCCCATGCGCTCGGCGTGGTACATGGGGCCGAAGCGGGTGAGCAGCCCGCCCTCCACCATCGCCCGCACGCGCGCCACCACGTCATCCTCGCCCAGACCCAGTTCCGCGCCGACGGCGGCGAACGGCCGGTCCACCAGCGGCAGCCCGTCCTGCAGGCGGTTGATCAACGCGCGGTCCAGATCGTCCATCACGCCCTCCGCGCCACGCCATAGCAGGGTGCGGTCTGCTTGAAGCGGCGCACGGTGAACAGCAACTCGTGCGGCACGTCGGTCAGCCGGCAGGCCTCGGCGGCGGCATCCACCACGGCGCGCACCTCGTCGGCGTCGCGCCCGTGGATCATGGTGAACAGGTTGTAAGGCCACGCCGTCCGCCGCGGCCGCTGGTAGCACAGCGACACCCCCCGGCACCGCGCCAGCCCCTCCCCCGCCGCGTCGACCTGGGCGTCGGGAATGTCCCACACCACCATGGCGTTGGCCGTGAAGCCCAGCGCCCCATGGTCGACGATGACCCCGAAGCGGGAGATGGCGCCAGCCTCGCTCAGCGCCCGGATGTCGGCGATGACCTCCGCCTCGCTCACCCCCAGTTCGGCGGCGATGGCCGCATACGGCCGTTCCACCAGCGGCAGGCCGCGCCGCAGCCGGCCCAGCAGGCGTTGCGTCAGTTCCATAGCGGGAACCCCAGGTCCAGTTGGTGGGCGCGCACCATCGGCAGTTCCAGCACCTCCAGCCCCGTGGCCTGCGTGATGGCGGCGATCACCGCCTCCACCCGCTCCCGCGACGGCGCGGTGACGACGAACCACAGGTTCAGCCGGTGGGCGCGCTGGTAATTGTGGTTGACCTCGTCGAAGCCGCCGACGATCGCCGCCACCCGGTCCAGATCGTTGGCCGGCACCGCCATGGCGGCCAGCGTCGAGGACCCCACCCGGTTCGGCCGGAACGTCGCCCCGACACGCGCCACGGCGCCCGACGCCTGCAGCCTCTGCAAGCGCGCCAGCACCTCCCTCTCCGTGCAGCCCAGGCGGGCGGCGACGGTGGCGTAGGGCTGCGGGTCCAGCGGGAAGTCGCGCTGGAACTCGTTCAGCAGGCGGCGGTCCAGCTCGTCCATGGCGGCGCCTCCCCCTTTAAAATCCGATGCGGCCGGCGCGGGCGGTGAAGAAGATGCCGCTGGGCTTGTCGGCGGCGATCTCGCCCACCTCGGCCAGCGTGCCGGTGCTGTAGACCTTGACCCGGTCGGTGTCGCGCACGGACACCCACACCCGCTCGCCGCGCGGCGTAAACTCCAGGTGCAGCACGCCCTTGCCCGGCGTCAGCGTGGCCGTCACCTTGCGCGCCGGCACGTCGATGACCTGCAGCTTGTCGTAGTCGGGCACGGCGAAGTTCACCCACACCTGCCGCCCGTCCGGCCGCGCCACCACGAACACCGGCTGCCCGGCCACGGGGATGCGCGCCGTCTCGGTCCAGGTGGTGGAGTCCACGACCAGCACCTCGTGCCGGCCGATGGCCGGCAGGAACACCAGATTGCCGGCGAAACCCCACCCTTCCAGGTGCGGCATCTTGAAGACGGGCAGCGGCTGCTCGCCCCGCCCATACCCGTCCATCACCCGCTTCACCCCGGCATCCGGGTCCCACAGGTCGAGCACGGCCAACCCGTCCTCCCCGAACAGGCCGGCGATGTAGAAGCGGCCGTCCGGGCTGACCAGCGCGTCGTAGGGCTGCTTGCCGATGTTCGGGTACTTGCGCACCTGCGGGTTCTTCGGGTCCGACAGGTCGGCCAGCCAGATCTCCCCGCCGTCGTACAGACTGAAGGCGAAGCGGTTGCCCGGCGCGTCCTCCAGCCCCACCACCTTGGACCGCGCCCCATCGGGGCCGTAGATCGCCGGAATGTCGGCGACGAGGTCCAGCGTCCCGGCGTCGAACACCTTGACGCCGCCCGGTTCGTAGTTCGCCACGGCGACCAGCCGCCCGTCCTCGGAAATGGCGCCGCCGATGGAGTTGCCGGCCTGCATGACCCGATTTTCGATGCAGCGCTCCAGCAGGTCGACCTTGGTCAGCCCCCCGTCGCGCCCGAACACGAAGGCATAGCGCCCGTCGCGCGAGATGACGGCCGAGGCGTGGCTGAGGTCGCCCAGCCCATCCACGGTCGCCAGCGTCGCGTTGGCGGTGTTCTCCACCACCTTGACGCGGCCCGCCGCGCGCTCGATGACGATGCCCAGGTCGTTGGTGCCGCGCGGCTCCGCGCTGCCGCAGGCGGCGAACGCCGGGCCGGCGGACACCATCGGGGCGAACAGGGCGGCGGTCAGGCCCACCAGGGCCAGGGAACGGCGAAGGGAACGGCGAAGGGTCATTGGTCCAGTCCCCGGCGCAGTCGGTCGATCATCCAGCGCGCCTCGTCGGCGGTGAGCAGGCCGCGCCACGGCGGCATCGGCGTGCCGGGGATGCCGTCCAGCACCACCTCGGCCAGCGCGTCCGGCGCCTTGGCCTGCAGGAATTCAGGCAACAGCGGCGCGCCCAGGCCGCCCTTCATGGTCATGCCGTGGCACGAACCGCAGTCCTGCCGCAGCATGTAGTCCAGTTCCGCCTGCCTTACCGGCGCCGGATCCCCGGCGGCGGCCAGCAGCGGCAACGCGGCCAACAACAGCGCGCCCCTACGCATCGACCGTCTCCCGGCCCAGCGGCGCCGGCTCGCGCAGGTTGGGCGCCAGTTGGCGGGCCAGCGACACGACGCGGCCGATGATGATCAGGCAGGGCGACGGCAGGTCGGTGCGCGCCGTGCGCTCCGGCAGGTCGTCCAGCGTGCCCAGGCACACCACCTGCTCCGCCGTCGTGCCGGCGCACACCACGGCGGCCGGCGTCGCCGCCGGCAGGCCGGCGGCGATCAATTGCCGGCGAATCTCCGCCACGTTCATCAGGCCCATGTAGAAGACCAGCGTGGTGTTGAGGTCGGCGAGGCTCGCCCAGTCCACCTCCAGGTCGCGATCCTCGCGGCCGTGGCCGGTGACGAAGCGCACGCTGGTGGCAAGGCCCCGGTGCGTCATCGGGATGCCCGCCGCCGCACCGCAACCGGTGGCCGCCGTGACACCCGGCACGATGTCGAAGGGGATGCCGGCCTCGGCCAGCACCAGCGCCTCCTCGCTGCCGCGCCCGAAGACGTAGGGGTCGCCGCCCTTCAGCCGCACGATCGTCCGCCCGGTCCGGCCCAGCCGCACCAGCAGGGCGTTGATCTCGTCCTGCGGCAGCGTGTGCTGCTTGGGCGCCTTGCCGACGAAGACGCGCTCGGCGGTCGCGGGGACGAGGGCCAGGATGCCGGGGCTGACCAGCCGGTCGTAGACGACGACGTCCGCCCGTTCGATCAGGCGCACCGCCTTGACCGTCAGCAGGTCCGGATCGCCGGGCCCGGCGCCCACCAGGTAAATCCGTCCAACAGCCATAGTTCGGTTCCGATCGCTGTCGCCGTTGATGCCCACATGCTCCGGCAGTCTGCCGCCGCACCCCTTGATGGATGTCAAGCCTCCCGGAATTGCCCTGCCCGGAGACGGCTATTCGACCACCACCTCGCCCTTCATGTGCGGGTGCGGCACGCAGTGGTAGGGGTAGCGGCCGGGTGTCGTGAAAGTGCGCCGGTACTGGTCCTCCGGCATCATCCGCTCCGACCGCTCGCCGTCGTCGAAGGCCACGTCGTGGCTGGTGCGTTTCTCGGCGTTGCGCCAGACGACGGTATCGCCGGCCTTCACCGCCACCGACGCCGGCTCGTACCGGTTCTTGTCGATCAGCACCTCGACCTCGGCGGCCGAGACGGTGCCGGTCATCGACGCGATCAGAATCGCGGGAAGCGCCAGTTTTCGCATGACGATATCCTCAATGGAGGGACACGAAGGGGGGCAATGGCTGCCTCTCGACAGATCGGCGCGCGCGCCTCACGATCGGCAAGAGATGGGAGGGCGCGATGAAGCACATTGAGAGGGCCAAGGCGAACGACGCTCAGGCATTCCATCGAAAGAAGACGGTGGCCGCCTGGAACGCGTTCGATGAAAAGCACGGCCGCTTCGCCGACGAGTGGAACCAGGACTTTAATCCGGACGGCAAGGAGCCATGCGATCAAAGCGGCCAACCCAAATCCACTGATCACGCATAGCCGACAGCGCCGTAGGTTGGGCCAACCGCAGGGCGGCCCAACACCCCTGTCCGTGGAAGGGGGTGTTGGGCCGCGCTGACGCTTGGCGCCAACCTACGCTTTCTACGTCTTAACCTACTGCTTGACCGCGTTGATCCCGGCTTCCGCGTTGTCCAGGCCCAGCTTGTAGTCCACCGACACGTGGTGGAAGCGGGCGTTGGTGTAGTCGTCGTGGATGGCGAAGCCGATGGTGTACAGCTTGCCCGCCTCGATGCTGATGTCGCCCGGCTTGTCGGACACCAGCTTGCGCACGATGGTCACCGTCCAGGTGCCGTCCGCCAGCGAACCGGTGCCGCTGCCGCCCTGGCCGCCGGTCATCACCCGCTCGGCCGAGACGTGGCCGTCCTCCAGGCTGTTGGTGCCCGACTTCCAGCGCACCAGGTCCATGAACACGCCCTCGCCCATCAGCTGCGCCAGCTCGGCTTCTGGCTTGGTCTTGTCCCAGCCGCCGCGCGGGCTGTCCTTGATGGAGATGGCGGTGCGGGTCTGCGGCAGGTACTTGGTGATGTTCTGCCCGGCCGGCGTGTCCGGCATGGAGCGGGCGTCCTGGTGGCAGGTGGACCAGCAGCCGCTGCGATCCGCGTCCGTCACCTTGCCGGCGTCGATCAGGAAGGCCAGCTTCACCTGGTTTTCCGGATCCAGCTTGCCGCCGTCGGCGAAGGGAACCGGCGCGTGCGGGTTGGCCGGCCACTGGAAGCGCATGATCAGGTTGGAGCCGTCGTGCGCCGCCTGGACGGACAGCGGGATGGAGGCCGGCTTGCCGGGGATCGGCGTCGTCTCCGCCTTCTGGCCCGCCGCCATCTTGGCGCCCATGTCGGCCTGCTCGCCCTCGTGGCAGCCGGAGCACGCCTCGCCCTTCTTGAAGGCGCGCGCACCGCCGTGGTCGGGGCCGTTCTGGATCCACTCGAACGAGGTCTGGCCCGGATAGAACAGCGTCACCTTCTTGGCCGGCACCTTCGCCCAGTCGACGGCCGGAGCCGCGACCGAAGCCGACGCGCCACCCGCCGCCGGAGCAGCCGGGGCCGGAGCAGCCGGGGCAGGTTCGGTGGCCGGAGCGGCGGCAACGACCGGCGCGGCGGCCGGACCGACCGGAGCCGGCGCGACCGCCGGCACCACGGCCGGAGCCGCAGGCGCAGGCGCGGCAGCGGTCTGCACCGGCTTCGCCGGAGCGGGCGTGGCCGGCGCAGCGGCGACCTTCTCGCCCTCTTCCTTCTCCAGCAGCTGGTGCACCGGCTTGTGGGCGATGCCCTTGTGGCAGTCGATGCAGGTCATGCCATCGGCCTTGGCCATCTCGTGCTGCTTCTTGGCGCGCTGCTTCTGCTTCTCGGCGTTCATGCCCTCGAAGGAGTGGCAGTTGCGGCATTCCAGCGAGTTGTTGGCCTTGAAGCGCGCCCATTCGTTCTTGGCCAGCTGCAGGCGCTTGGCGTCGAACTTCTCGGGCGTGTCGACGGTGCCCAGCGCCCAGTGCAGCAGCTCGTTGGAGGCCTGGATCTTGCGCTGGATCTTGTGGATCCAGTCCTTGGGCACGTGGCAGTCCGGGCACGTCGCGCGCACGCCGGTGCGGTTCTCGAAATGGATCGTCTTGGTGTATTCCTGGTACACGTTGTCCTTCATCTCGTGGCACGAGATGCAGAACTCCATCGTGTTCGTCGCCTCCATGGCGGTGTTGAAGCCGCCCCAGAACACGATGCCCGAGACGAAGATCACCGCCACACCGGCCAGCGAGGCGCCCAGGATGCGCACGCGCCGAAGACGTGTCCAGACGCTTTCCGTCGCCATGGCACCACCTATTCAAACCGTTCAGTCAGAAAAGAAAAGGCGTCCCGCGGTGCCTTGCTCCGCGGAACGCCCTTCACGCTCAGTAGATGTCGTGCTGGGTGTTCAGCACGTTGAACTTGCCGGTCGGCGTGATCAGCTTGGGATCCTTGATCACGGTCTTCAGCTTGCGGGTCTTGTCGTCGATGACGACGATCGCCGACGGGTCGGTCTTGCCGGCCCAGATCGAGAACCACACCTCGTCGCCCGCCTCGTTGTACTCGGCGTGCACGACGCGCTTGATCGCCTTGGTTTCCGGCAGGCCGGCCATCTGCGCGACGTTGATGACCTCCGCCCCCTTGGCGAGGTTGTCGATGTGGAACACCGACACCGACTCCGCCAGTTCACGCTCGGGGTGCAGCGGCGCGTCGGCCCACAGGTTCTTCGACTTCGGGTGCGTCTTCACGAACAGCGACCCGGCGCCGTGGTTCTTCAGCTCCTCCACGACCTTCCAGGCGTACTGCGGATGCTTGTCCGGATCGGTGCCGATCAGCGTGACGACGTCCGAACCCAGGTGGGAGGTCGCCCACACCGGCCCGAACTTCGGGTGCACGAAGTTGGCGCCACGGCCCGGGTGCGGCTTCGGCTTGGTGTCCACCAGGGCGGCCAGCTTGCCTTCCTTGGTGTCGACCACCGCCACCTTGTCCGACGCGTTGGCGGCCACCAGGAAGTAGCGCTTGGACGCGTCCCAGCCGCCGTCGTGCAGGAACTTGGCGGACTCGATGGTGGTTTCCTTGAGGTTCTTGATGTCGCTGTAGTCGACCAGCTTGATCAGGCCGGTCTCCTTCACGTTGATCACGAACTCCGGCTTGATCGGCGACGCGACGATGGAGGCGACGCGGGGTTCCGGATGGTACACGCCGTCCACGGTGACGCCGCGGGTGGAGACGATCTTCAGCGGCTCCAGCGTCTGGCCGTCCATGATCACGTACTGCGGCGGCCAGTAGGAGCCGGCGACCGCGTACTTGTCCTCGAAGCCCTTGAACTTCGACGTCTCGACCGAGCGGGCGTCGAGGCCGGTCTTGATCGTCGCGACGACCTCCGGCTTCTCCATCCACATGTCGATCATGTCGAGCTTGCCGTCGCGGCCGATCACGTAGACGTAACGGCCCGACGCCGACACGCGCGAGATGTGCACCGCGTAGCCGGTCTTGACGATGTTCCAGATCTTCTTGGTATCGCCGTCGATCAGCGCCACCTCGCCGGTGTCGCGCAACGTCACCGAGAACACATTGTTCAGGTTGACGTTGTTCATCTTCTTGGTCGGCCGCTTCTCGGGCGGCACGACGACCTTCCACGACCCCTTCATCTCCTTCATGCCCCACTCCGGCGGAGCATCCGGGGTCATCTGGATGTAGGTGGCGACGTTCTTGATCTCGTCCTTGGTCAGGATGTCGTCGAAGTTCGGCATGCCGCCTTCGGTGCCCAGCGCCAGGATCTTCTCCAGCCGCGACTGGCCCAGCTTCTTCGTGGCCTCCGGCTCAAGGTTCTTGCCCGTGGCGCCCTTGCGCAGAACGCCGTGGCAGCCGGCGCAGCGTTCGAAATAGATCTTGGCACTCGCTTCCTGGGCGTCCTTCGGCAGCGACGGCTCGGCCGTTTGCGCCGAAGCGGACACGGGTGCAAAAGCGAGCAACGCCGGCACCGCCAGCGACGCCGCCATAATAGCGGGACGACTCCACCGCATACGCCATCTCCCTCGACTTGGTGCAGTTAGCGTCCCGGTCTTAAGCTCCGCGCCAATTCAAAACCTTGACTTTGGTCAACGTGGCCCGTGACCCATTCGGGGTGCGCGCTTAACCTCTAAAATACCGCTCAAACGCAAGCGCGGCCGGCGAATTCCTTCGCCGGCCGCGCCTTTGGAACCGCCACCCTCTACGTCTACGGCCGTGGCGCCTCCGCGCCGTCCTCCGCCGCGCACAGGCGGCGCAGGCGCGCCACGTCCTCGATGCTCACCGTCCGCCCGCGCGTGGTCACGCCGAACTCCTTCAGCCGGCCCAGCACGCGCGACAGGCTCTCCGGCTCCATGCCCAGGCGGCTGGCGATGATCATCTTCTTCAGCGGCAGCTCGATCACCGCCTGCCCCTCCCCGGGCGGAGCCAGCGACAAAATGAAGCTGGACACGCGCCGCATCGGGCTGTGCTCGCGCAAGACGCGCACCTCCTGCTTCAGGTGCCGGTTCCACAGGCTGAGCGCCGCCAGCATGCCGTAGGCGAGATCGCGGTTGCGGCGCAGGCCGGCCAGGAACGGTTCGGCGCGCACGCGCACCAGATCGGCCTCCTCGATCACCTCCGCCCCCACCGGGTAGCAGCCGCTGGCGAACATGGCGGCCTCGGCGAAGGAGGCGACGGGCTCCACCACCTCGACGATGCTCTCCTTGCCGTCCTCGGTCAGGGCGAACAGCTTCACCCGGCCGTCCAGCAGGATGTAGAAGGCGTCGGCCGGGCTGCCCGCCTCGAACAGCATGGCGTGCGCCGGGAACCGCTCCACCGCCGCACCGCCCAGCAGCTCGCCCAGCGACTCGCGCGGCATGCGTTCGAAGATCGGCAGGTCGGCCACCTGCGCGGGGTCCAGGCGCCGGCGCCGGCAGCCCTTGGCGGCGCGGCAGCGCTGGCCCGGGTCGGTGGGCGTGCGCAGCGGGCAGATGCGGCCGTAGCCCTGCGAACAGTTCATCATCGCGGCCTCCCCGGCGTCAGGAATCGAGGTCGGTGCTGCAGGCGTAGCGGCGCAGCGCCGCGACGTCGCGCACCAGCAGCTCGTCGTTGCGGCCCACCGTCACGCCGTGCGCGCGCAGCTTGGCGAAGGCGCGCGACAGGCTTTCCGGCTGCATGCCCAGCCGTTCGGCCAGCACGTGCTTCTCGCACGGCAAGACGATGCGCGCCGCACCGGTCCGCTTGTCCGTCAGCCCGGCCAGATGGTTCGCCAGCCGCCGCGCGGTGGAGAGCAGCTTCAGCTCCGTGATCTCCTGGATCATGCCGCGCAGCCCCGCCGACGCGCCGGCCAGCAGCGCCAGCACCACCTCGAACCGGTCCTCCATGTGCGCGAAGAACGGCCCGGCCGGCACCGCCACGGCGTCCACCGGCAGCAGCGCCTGCGCCGTGGCGCCATAGGCGCCGCGGTCGAACACGGCGTCCTCGCCGGCCAGGTCGCCGGCCGCCAGCACCTCGCCCCGGCCACCGTCCACCGAAAGGGCGACGCTGCCCGACGCGATCACGAAGAAGTCACGGGCCGGCTCGCCGCTGTGGAACAGCGTCCCGCCCAGGTCAAAATGTCGCGCCTGACTGTAGCCGAGCAGACGGGCCCGGTCCTCGCCCGCGAGCATGCTGAAGAAAGGGCTGCGGGATACCGCCCCGATCAAGTCCGCGTCCATGGACATCCGCTCCCATTTCAGGTTTTCCGCGCCTTTTTCGGCGGCGACGGCTGGGTCTTGCGTGCTGTCCAAACGGTATGTCGCGCCCATGGGGAGTCGCTTGACCGTCGTCAAGGATCGCCCCACCCCGTCTGTCAATTATTGTCGCACCCCTGGGGACTGGAGCCCGCATTCGCGGCCACCGCCATCCGGAAGCCCCGGAGCCCCGCAGAAATCGGGGTCAGGAGAGATTTCGCATGCAGACCTTGCCAAAAGGATACAGGCGATGACGGAACGCTTTACCAAGGCGGCAGCCAGGAACATCTTCTATGGCGGCTCGCTCTTTTTCGGCGTCGTCTTCGTGTCGCTGGTGGCGCTCAGCCACAACTACGTGACCAAGACCGCCACCGACGAAACCACCCTCACCGACGCGGTCGCCCGCGGCAAGCACGTGTGGGAGAAGAACTCCTGCATCAACTGCCACACCCTGCTGGGCGAGGGTGCCTACTTCGCGCCGGAGCTGGCCAACGTGTGGCAGCGCTACGGCGGCGACAAGGACGCCGAGGGTGCGCGCGACACGCTCAAGGCCTGGATGCGCTCGCAGCCGTCGGGCATCGAGGGCCGCCGCCAGATGCCGCAGTTCAACCTGACGGAAGAGCAGCTGAACGACCTCGCCGCCTTCCTGCAGTGGACCAGCACCATCAAGGCCCAGAACTGGCCGCCCAAGCTGTCCGGTTGAGGAGACACCCCATGAAATACCAAACCCAGAAGGTCGCCCTTCCCTATTTCCTGGGCGCGCTTCTCCTGTTCGTCGTGCAGGTTCTGGTGGGTCTGCTGGCCGGCACGGTGTATGTCGAGCCGAACTTCCTGTCCGAACTGCTTCCCTTCAACGTCATCCGCATGATCCACACGAACGCGCTGATCGTGTGGCTGCTGATGGGCTTCTTCGGCGCCGCCTACTACCTGATCCCGGAAGAGGCGGAGTGCGAACTCCACAGCCCGATGCTGGCCTACATCCAGTTCGGCCTGTTCATGTTCGGCGCGCTGGCCGCCGTGCTGGGCTACGTCTTCCGCATCCACGAAGGCCGCGAGTTCCTGGAGCAGCCGACCTGGATCAAGGCCGCCATCGTCGTCGTCGCGCTGATGTTCCTCTACAACGTCACGCTGACGGTGATCAAAGGCCGCAAGACGGTGGTGACCAACATCCTGCTGATGGGGCTGTGGGGCATCGCGCTGTTCTTCCTGTTCGCCTTCTACAACCCGAACAACCTGGCACTCGACAAGATGTACTGGTGGTTCGTCGTCCACCTGTGGGTCGAGGGCGTGTGGGAACTGGTCATGGCCTCGATCATGGCGTTCCTCATGATCAAGATGACCGGCGTCGACCGCGAGATCGTCGAGAAGTGGCTGTACGCCATCATCGCGCTGGCGCTGTTCTCCGGCATCCTGGGCACCGGCCACCACTACTACTGGATCGGCACGCCGGGGTACTGGCAGTGGATCGGCTCGATCTTCTCCACGCTGGAAGTGGCGCCGTTCTTCGCCATGGTCGTGTTCGCCTTCATGATGGTCTACAAAGGCGGCCGCACCCACCCGAACAAGGCGGCGATGCTGTGGTCGCTGGGCTGCGCGGTGTTCGCCTTCTTCGGCGCCGGCCTGTGGGGCTTCCTGCACACGCTGGCCCCGATCAACTACTACACGCACGGCACCCAGGTGACGGCGGCGCACGGGCACCTCGCCTTCTACGGCGCCTATGCGATGATCAACCTGGCCATCATCACCTACGCCATGCCGCACCTGCGCGGGCGTGAGCCGTACAACCAGGTGCTCAACATGTGGAGCTTCTGGATGATGTGCTCGGGCATGGCCTTCATGACCTTCGCGCTGACCGTCGCGGGCGTCGTCCAGGTCCACCTGCAGCGCGTCATGGGCCTGGGCTACATGGAAGTGCAGGAGCAGCTGGCCCTGTTCTACTGGATGCGCCTCGGCTCCGGCGCGGTGGTGTTCGCCGGTGTCCTGCTGTTCGTCTACTCGGTCCTGGGGCCCATCGGCGCCACCCGCCCGGCGCGTGCCTCCAGCGGTCTGCAGCCGGCCGAATAAAACCACAAGGGTGCGTTCCCAACGGATCCCTCCCCCGCCACGCGGGGGAGGGATTTTCTTTGTCCGAACACCGGCTTTCGGCGCGGGTTTGACCCCGGTCAAGGGGATCCCGACCGGTCCGGTCGAGTATCGCTTTCAGAAGAATTCCAGTCTCGGGAGAGTGCCTATGTCCCGCAGCCCCGCCGCTGCCGCCGTCGCGATCAATCCGGAATCCGACGATGCGCCGTTCTACCAGCCGATCGGCGACGAATGCGAGTTGTTCGAGCACGCCTACCGCCACCAGCTGCCCATGCTGCTGAAGGGGCCGACCGGCTGCGGCAAGACGCGTTTCGTGGCGCACATGGCCGCCAAGCTCGGCCGCCCGCTCTACACCGTCTCCTGCCACGACGACCTCACCGCCGCCGACCTGACCGGGCGTTACCTGATCAAGGGCGGCGACACCGTGTGGGTGGACGGCCCGCTGACCCGCGCCGTGCGCGAGGGCGCCATCTGCTACCTGGACGAGGTGATCGAGGCGCGCAAGGACGTCACCGTCGTGCTGCACCCGCTGACCGACGACCGCCGCATCCTGCCCATCGACCGCACCGGCGAACTGCTGGAGGCCCCGCCCAGCTTCATGCTGGTCGTCTCCTACAACCCCGGCTACCAGAACGTCCTGAAGGCGCTGAAGCCTTCCACCCGCCAGCGCTTCATGGCCATGGAGTTCGACTTCCCGCCGCCGGAGCTGGAAATCCAGGTCGTCGCCCGCGAAAGTGGCCTGCCGGAGGGCAAGGTCGTCCCCCTCGTCCGCCTTGCCGGCGCGCTGCGCGACCTGAAGGGCCAGGACCTGGAGGAAGGCGTGTCCACCCGCCTGCTGGTCTACTGCGCCACGCTCATCCGCTCGGGCATCAAGCCCGACCGCGCCATCCGCACGGCGATGATCGAGCCGCTGACCGACGACGTGGACGTCCGCCAGGCGCTGCTGCGCGTCGCCCAGATCACCTTGGGATAACCGCCATGGCCAGCATCTTCGAGCCGGAGGAGCTGGTCGGCCGCCACTGGCACCGGCTGGTCGGCAACCGCTCCAGCTACCCGCACCACCCCGAGGCCGCCGTGTCGCTGGAATCGCTGCGGCTTCGGCTGGCGGTGTTCTTCCGCGGCCTGGGCGGCGACAAGGGCGTGCGCCTCGCCGCCGGCGCCAAGGCCGAATCCGGGCACCGCCTGTCCTTCCTCACCCGCCTGGGCGTGGGCGCGGAGAAGGTCGACCGCGCCTCCCTGGACGGCGAGGTGCTGCAGCTCCCGCCGACCATCGACCTGTTCGCGCAAGCCCGCCTCAACGAGCTGCTGTACGAGTGGCTGGCCGCCTACTTCGCGCACGCCGAGCCCACCGCGGCCAAGCCCGCCGACCCGCTGCAGGCCGACGTGCACGCCCTGCGCTCCGCCCGCGCCGCCACGCTGAAGGCGCTGGACCGCTGGCCGGGCCTGCGCCCGATCCACGCCGAACTGGCCGCCGCCGTGCTCGCCGCGCGCCCGAAGCGCCGCCTGCCCAAGGACGAGCAGACGGTCGAGGATGCGCTGTCGGCACTGCTGACCGCCCCGGACACCGCCGCCCACCCCATGCTGGACGCGTCCGTGCCGCTCGACCGGTTCAAGGCGCCGCACGGCTACCAGCCGTTCCTACCGGTCCCGTTGTGGGGCGAGGCGATCGGCCGTCCGCCCGGCGACGTGATCGAGTACCCCGACGAGGAGGGCGAGGACACCTCCGGCCCCGAGCAGGAGAAGGACGGCCGCCGCCGCAAGGCGACGCGCCGGCAGAGCGACCAGACGCAGCGCGACGATCCGCTGATCCTCACCCGCTTCGACACCATCATGAGCATCGCCGAGATGCTCAACCTCGCCCGCAAGGTGGACGACGACGATCCCGACGGCGCCAAGCAGGCCGCCGAGGACACCGACGAGATCGCGCTGGGCCAGAACGACCGCAAGACCTCCACCAAGCTGAAGCTCGACCTGGAGCTGGCGCCCCCGGCGGCGGACGTGACGCCGCTGCGCGCCGAACTCACCTACCCGGAGTGGGACTACAGCCGGAACGCCTACCACAAGGACCACTGCCGCGTGATCGCCGAGCCCGCGTCGGAAGAGGGCGAGGACTGGCAGCCGGACGACGCCGCCCACCGCCGCATCCGCCGCGTCCGCCGCCAGTTCGAGGCGCTGCGCCCGCACCGGCAGGTGTTCTCCGGCCAGCCCGACGGCGACGACATCGACCTGAACGCGCTCGTGCGCAGCCACGCCGACAGCCAGGCCGGCGGCGAGGCGAACGAGCGCGTCTACCTCGCCGTCCGCAACGCCCTGCCCGACCTCGCCGTCGCCGTTCTGGTCGACCAGTCGCTCTCCACCGACGCCTGGATCGAGAACCACCGCGTGCTGGACGTGGAGAAGGAGGCGCTGCTGGCGCTGGTGCACGGCCTGACCGCCTGCGGCGACAGCCACGCGGTGTACGCCTTCACCTCACGCAAGCGCACCAACGTGCAGGTCAAGACGCTGAAGGACTTCGACGAGCCGCTGTCGGCCCGCGTCAACCGCCGCATCCAGGCGCTGAGGCCCGGCCACTACACGCGCATCGGCGCCGCCCTGCGGCACGTTGCCGCACAGCTCGTCCTGCGGCCCAATCGGCAGAAGCTGCTGATCCTGCTGTCGGACGGCAAGCCCAACGACATGGACCATTACGAGGGCCGCTACGGCATCGAGGACACCCGCGTGGCGATCCGCGAGGCCCGCAAACAGGGCCTCGCCGTGTTCGGCATCACCGTTGACGCCGAGGCGCGCGACTACTTCCCCACCCTGTTCGGCCGCGGTTCCTACGCCATCTTCCCGCACATCGGCCGCCTGACCACGGCCTTGCCGGCGCTGTACCGCCAACTGGCGCGGTGACGTTCGCACGTTGGGTTACAACCGTCATGCCCGGCCTTGTGCCGGGCATCCACGCACCCCGACCAATCCAAGGTGCGTGGGTGCCCGGCACAAGGCCGGGCATGACGATGAACGGGCTTAAAGCAAAACCCGACATTTATCAAACAGGCGCCGGACAAAGTCCCGGCGCCTTTTTCATTCCCAGCGATTTAGAAGAATTCTTCCTGCTTGACCACAGTCAAGGTTCCGGCCACTGAACACACGTAGAAACGGAGGCGAAGATCACTTCGCTGGTCTTTTTGCCACGCTCGCGTGGCACATCTCTCCCATAGGATGCCCCTTCGCCCCCCGGTTCCCCGCCGGGGGGTTCTTTTTTGCGGCCGTCGGCGGGGCTGGATTCCGCTGGATTGCCTCGATACGCAGACGAAAGATCCGCAACGGAGGAAGTCCAGGGAATGCGCAGAATCGCCCACACCGTCGCCGTCGCCACCGCCCTGCTGGCCGGCGCGGAAGCCGCCGCGGCGGAGCCGATCACCATCGGGCTGGCCGGACCGCTGACCGGCTCCAGCGCCGCCATCGGCGCCCAGATGCTGAACGGCACGCGGCAGGCGGTGGCCGACATCAACGCCGCCGGCGGCGTGCTCGGCCGCCCGCTGGAACTGCGCACGGAAGACGACGTCTGCGACCCCGGCCAGGCGGTCGCCGTCGCCAACCGGCTGGCCGGCGCCAACGTCGCGGTGGTCATCGGCCACTACTGCTCCGGCGCCTCGATCCCGGCGTCCGACGTGTACGCCGACGCGCAGATCATCCAGATTTCGCCGGGCTCGACCAACCCGAAGTTCACCGACCGCGGCCTGGACAACGTGTTCCGCGTCTGCGGCCGCGACGACCAGCAGGCCACCGCCGCCGCCGAGTACGTGGCGACCCGCTTCAAGGGCACGCCGGTCGCCATCACCAACGACAAGACGCCGCCGGGCATGACTCTGGGCGCCGTGTTCCGCAAGACGCTGGAAGGCAAGGGCGTCGCCATCGTGGAGCACGAGACCATCAACCTGGGCGAGATGGACTATTCCTCCGTCGTGACCAAGCTGAAGGCGGCCGGCGTGGGCGTGCTCTACCACGCCGCCTACCACCGCGAGGCCGGCATGATCCTGCGTCAGGCGCGGGAGCAGAACCTGGACCTGCGCCTCGTCTCCAACGACGACCTGAACGTGCCCGACTTCTGGGCGATCACCGGCGCGGCCGGCCAGGGCGCGCTCTTCACCTTCCAGGCCGACGCCAGCCGCCTGCCGGAGGCGAAGCCCGTGGTCGACCGCCTGCGCGCCGACGGCAAGGACGCCACCGGCTACACCCTCTACGCCTACGCCGCCGTGCAGGCCTGGGCGGCGTCGGTGACGCAGGCCGGCAAGCTGGACTTCAAGGCGGTGATGCCCACGCTGCGCAAGGGGCCGCACGACACGGTGATCGGCAAGGTCTCCTTCGACGCCAAGGGCGACGTGACCAACCCCGCCTACCGCGTCTACGAGTGGAAGGACGGCACCTACGACGAAGCCCGGTAACAGCGCGCCGGAGACGTTGTGCGGACGCGCCATGGGTGTATAACGGGGGCCGAAAACGCCCCCGTCCTCCCCGCGCGCTCTCCCGGCCGCAGCGTCACCCGGACGGCGAGGGGCGACACAGCGGACGAATCGACCTGAAGGAACAGCACCCATGCCCGACGACAGCAGCCTCGCCCGGGGAACCGCGACGCTCTTCCCGCTGGGGAAGGACGAGACGACCTACCGCAAGCTCACCTCGGACCACGTCTCCGTCGCCGAGTTCGACGGCGAGCAGGTCCTGAAGGTCGAGCCGGAGGGCCTCCGCCTCCTGGCCGAGCAGGCCTTCAGCGACATCAACCACCTGCTGCGTCCGGGCCACCTCCAGCAGCTGCGCAACATCCTCGACGATGCGGAAGCCTCCTCGAACGACAAGTTCGTGGCGCTGGACCTGCTGAAGAACGCCAACATCGCCGCCGCTGGCACCCTGCCCATGTGCCAGGACACCGGCACCGCCATCATCATGGGCAAGAAGGGCCGCCGCGTCTGGACCAAGGGCGGTGACGAGGAGGCGCTGTCCACCGGCGCCCGCGACGCCTACCTGAAGCGCAACCTGCGCTACAGCCAGCTCGCCCCCATCTCCATGTACGAGGAGAAGAACACCCGCAACAACCTGCCCGCCCAGGTCGAGATCTACTCGGAGGGCGAGGACTACTACAAGTTCCTGTTCATGGCCAAGGGCGGCGGGTCGGCCAACAAGACCTTCCTGCATCAGGCGACGCCCTCGGTGCTGGCGCCCGACCGGCTCCTGAAGTTCCTGGAAGACAAGATCCGCTACCTCGGCACCTCCGCCTGCCCGCCCTACCACCTCGCCGTGGTGATCGGCGGCATGAGCGCCGAGCAGAACCTGAAGACCGTCAAGCTGGCCTCGGCCCGCTACCTCGACGCGCTGCCGACGGCGGGGTCGGAGACCGGCCACGCCTACCGCGACCTGGAGATGGAAGCGGCGGTGCACAAGCTGACGCAGAACATGGGCATCGGCGCCCAGTTCGGCGGCAAGTACTTCTGCCACGACGTCCGCGTCATCCGCCTGCCGCGCCACGGCGCCTCGCTGCCCATCGGCATCGGCGTGTCCTGCTCGGCCGACCGTCAGGCGGTGGGCAAGATCACCAAGGACGGCATCTACCTGGAGCAGCTGGAGACCGATCCCGCCAAGTACCTGCCGGAGATCGACGACAGCCAGCTGGCCGGCGAGGTGGTGAAGATCGACCTCAACAAGCCGATGAGCGAGATCCGCGCCATCCTGTCCCAGTACCCGATCCGCACCCGCGTCTCGCTGACCGGCCCGCTGATCGTCGCGCGCGATCTGGCGCACGCCAAGCTGCGTGCCCGCCTGGACGCCGGCGAGGGCCTGCCCGAGTACTTCAAGAACCACCCGATCTACTACGCCGGCCCGGCCAAGACGCCGGAGGGCATGCCGTCCGGTTCCTTCGGCCCGACCACGGCCGGGCGCATGGACAGCTTCGTCGACCAGTTCCAGGCGGCGGGCGGTTCCTTCGTCATGCTCGCCAAGGGCAACCGCAGCCCCGAGGTGACCGAGGCCTGCCGCAAGTACGGCGGCTTCTACCTGGGCTCGATCGGCGGTGCGGCGGCGCGTCTGGCGCAGGACTGCATCAAGAAGGTCGAGGTCGTGGAATACCCCGAACTCGGCATGGAAGCCATCTGGCGCATCGAGGTGGAGGACTTCCCCGCCTTCATCATCGTCGACGACAAGGGCAACGACTTCTTCAAGGAACTGAAGCTGTCGTAAGCCGGCACGAAACAGGCCCCCTCCCCGGAGGGGGCCTTTTCTTTTGGGGGAACGCCGATGAGTGACCAGAACGCCAGGCTCGCGGACGCGCAGCGCCGCGCCCTCTTCGCCGCCGAGGTGATCGTGAACCGGCGGCTGCACGACTTCTCCACGCGCTACCAGAGCCAGTACTCCAACGACGTCGCCGTCGAGCGCAAGGCGATCGAGGGCGAGATCCGCGCCATCCGCCGCCGCGTCCCCGCCCCGCCCGTGGTAACCGACGCCCTGGTGACCGCCGTCTCCACCGCCGCCGGCCAGGACGCGGACACCACCCGCGCCGTCCTCCTGGCCCTCGCCACGCTCCGCCCCGACCTGCTCAGCGCCACCGAACCGGAAGAATGGGACGAGGACGACGAGGAGTGATCCACGTTGCCGCCGCCGCCATCGTGCGCATATCATGCGCAAGAAGGCACGGAGACGACCATGAGCCTCGGCTACGACGCGCACGCCCCCAAGCGCCCGGTGAACCTGTCCCTGAACGAGGATCTGGTCCGCCGCGCCCGCCAGTTCACCGGCAACCTGTCGGAACAGGTGGAGAAGCTTCTGGCCGACTACATCGCCGCCGAGCAGAAGCGCCACGACGAACGCGAACGGCGGATCGACGAGACCATCGCCGCCCTGAACGAGTTCGACGCCAAATACGGCTCGTTCGCCGACGAATACAACGAGTTCTGATGGCGCAATTCGACGTCCATCGCGCCAAGGGGGCGCAGCGGAGCGGCATCCCCTACGTGCTGATCGTGCAATCCAGACGCTTCGATTCCTCGGGCCGGCGTGTGGTCGTCCCTCTTCTCGACGCCAAGCTGGTTCAGGTCAGTGAACAGACACTGACTCCGACCCTCGTCGTGGAAGGCCGAAACGTCGTGCTCAACCCGCTGCAAACCGCTTCATTGTCCGCCGACCAGCTCGGCGAGTTCGTCTGCTCCCTGGAATCCGAAGGAGACCGCATCATCGCCGCCATCGACATGCTGATCTCACGCGCGTGGCACTGAGCGGCGCCATGACCCCCGACGAGATCCAATCCCGCGTCCTCTATCGTGACGGCCTCATGCTCATCCTCGACAAGCCGGCGGGGCTGCCGGTGCACGCGGGACCGGGCGGCGGGCCGAACCTGGAGCGGCACTTCGACGCGCTGCGCTTCGGCTTCCCGAAGCCGCCGGCGCTCGCCCACCGGCTCGACCGCGACACCTCGGGCTGCCTGATCCTGGGCCGGCATGCCAAAGCGTTGCGCAAGCTGGGCCGGCTGTTCACCGACGCCCAGGTCGGCAAGACCTACTGGGCCGTCGTCGCCGGTTCACCCCCGGCCGAGCACGGCCGCATCGAGGCGCCGCTGAAGAAGGTGTCCAACCGCAGCGGCGGCTGGCGCATCGTCGTCGCAGCCCCCGGAGATGCGGACGGCCAAAGCGCCGTCACCGACTACGTCGTCCGTGGCCGCGCCGACGGCCTGACCTGGATCGAGTTCACGCCGCACACCGGCCGCACGCACCAGATCCGCGTGCACGCCGCGCACATCGGCTGCCCGCTGCTGGGCGACCCGCAGTACGGCGGCCCCGGCGGCAAGCCGCTGCACCTGCACTCCCGCGCCATCACGGTTCCGCTCTACCCCAAGAAGGACCCCGTCACCGCCGTCGCCCCGGTGCCCCCGCACCTGCTGGAGGCGCTGGCCGCCTGCGGCTTCGATCCCGCCACCGACATCAGAACCACCGACATCAAAACCACCGACAAGACGCTGGCGCATGGCGACCATCGCTGAGGCCCTGGCGCTCGCGCTCGACCACCACATGGCCGGCCGGCTGGCGGAGGCGGAGACGCTGTACGCCCGCATCCTCGACGCCATGCCCGACCAGCCGGACGCGCTGCACCTGCGCGGCATGCTGGCGGCGCAGACCGGCCGGACGCAGGAGGCGCTGGCGCTGATCGGCGCCGCCATCCGCCACCGCCCCGACGCGCACGGCTTCCACGCCAACCTTGCCAAGGTTCTGGCCGCCATCGGTCGCGCCGACGCCGCCGCGGGGCGCCTGCACCGCGCGCTGGCCCTGCAGCCCGACGACGCCGACGCGTGGGTGCAACTGGCCGGCGTGTCCAGCAAGCGCGACGACGCCGATACCACCATCGCCGCGCTGTCCCGCACCGTGGCGCTGGTCCCCGCCGACGCCGAGATGCGCGGCCACCTCGCCCTGCGCCTCTACGAGCGCGGCCGCGCCCGGCTGGAGGGCCGGCAGGCCGCCCTCGCCCTGCCCGACCTTGCCCGCGCCGCCGTCCTCACTCCGCCCGACGCCGAACTGCTCTTCCAGCTCGCCAACGCCCGCGCCATGACCGGCGACCGCGCGGGCGCCCTGGCCGTCTACCGCCGCGCCCTGGCGCTGGCGCCGGACCACCCCGGCGCCCTGCGCAACCAGGGCGTCGTCGCCGGCCACGCCGGCCAGCCGGAGGACGCCGTCCCCGCCCTCGCCCGCGCCCACCGCCTGACGCCCGACGACACCACGCTGCCCGGCCTGCTCGCCGCCCGCCTGCGCGAGCGCGCCGGCTAGAGCCGCAAAGCCGGCCGCCGCGCCGACGCCCTCGACCCTTCCCACGCCGAGGTGCACCACGACCGCGCCGCCGCGCTGGAGGACCTGGAGCGGCCCGACGAGGCGCTGGCCACGCGCCGCCGCAGCCTCGCCCTCGATCCCGCCTTCGTGCGCGGCTGGCACGACCTCGGCCACACGCTGGAGGGGGCGTTCCGCTTCAGCGAGGCGATGGCCGCCTACCGCCGCGTGCTGCGCATCGCCCCGGACGTGGCGGAGACGCACGTCGGCCTCGCCTCCGTCCTGTTCCACCGCACCGACGTGGAGGGCGCGCTGGACCACCTGCGCACCGCGCGCCGCCTGCGGCCCGATCGTCGGGACATCCACGCCAGCCTGATGTTCGCCCTGGCCTTCAAGGAGGACGTCGACCCGGCGCTGATCCGCGCCGAGGCGCAGGACTTCGCCGCGCGGTACGTCACGCCCCTGAACGCGGCGCCGAGGCCGCACGCCAGCCCCCGCGATGCGGAGCGGCGGCTGCGCATCGGCGACGTCGCCACGGCGGTGGGCCTCGCCCGCGACTGGGCACGGCTGCGGGAGGTGCGGCGGGGCCTGCGCGCCCGCTTCGCCGCCGGCCCGGCCATGGACGCGCCGCGCTACGTCCGCCACCTTGAGGCGGCCTACCGCACCATGTGGCGGCGCTGGTGCGCCGGCCAGTTACCCGAACCCTTCGACGTAGCGCCGATTCCCGGTTCGGACGGCCGCTGACCCGGCGTCAGCGCGCCGGCGTGCCGCCCATCATGTTGCCGGGCATGCCGCCCATCATGTCGGCAGGCATGTTCATGGCCATGCCGCCGAACGGCCCCATGGGTCCGCCGGCCATCTGGTCGAAGGTCCGCCGCTGCTCGTCCGACAGCACGCCGTAAAGGGCGTTGCCGGCCGCACGGATGCGCTTCAGCGCGTCGAGGCGCGCGGTCAACAGCGTCTCGCGCCGCTCCATCCGCTCGGGCCACGGTGCGGCCTGCTGCACGCCGGCCCGCTGCGCCTCATAGGCGGGTTGCAGCGTCTTGGCGGTCGCGCGCACCGCGTCTGCGAAGCCGTTCCACAGCGCCGTCTGCGCGTCGTTGATCCGCAACGCGGTCTTCAACTGGGTGATGCGCGGCTCGGGATCGGTCCCCATCATGGGGCCGCCCATCATGGACCCGCCCTCGCCCATCATCGAGTCGTGCATCATGCCGGAATGCATCATGCCGTGCATCATGGCCCCGCCCATCATGCCCAGCATCATCCCCTGCATCATGGCCTGCATCATGGGGTTGTGGTGGGCATGGTGATCCATCATCCCCATACCGCCACCCATCATGCCCCCACCCATCATGCCATGGCCCCCCATCATGCCATGGCCCCCCATCATGCCATGACCGCCCGTCATGCCTTGGCCGGCCGCGCCCTGCCCCGGCGCGCCGTGCCCCATCATGCCGTGCTGATGCCCCATCATCGGGCCGGCGCCGGGTGCGGGCGCGGCGGGAGCGGGCTGGGTCTGCGCCAGCGCCGGACCGGCGCCCAGCGCGCCGGCAAGGAAAAGGGCTGCGAGTGTGACCCTGCGCATGGTGTCCTCCCCTTCTGCGGATTGTCGTTTTCTGCCGATTGTCGTTCGGGCCAGCATGCGCCGCTCCCGCGGCCCCCGCAAGACGCGCGGAGTCGCGGCCCCGCGCGGGCAAGGGGGACGCCCGCGCGGGTGCCGGACCGTCGGTCGCCGATCAGATCCGGCGCGCCGTGGTGTCGGTGGCGTGCAGCGTCTCGCGGTCCGTCACGAAGAACCCGACCACGCCGGCCACGATGGCCAGCAGCGCGTGCAGCCAGATGTCGTTGCCATGGATCGGCACCAGCCCGAACACGGTGTCGAGGCCGGGGATGAAGCCCATGACCACGAACACGGCGTAGATCACCGCCGTGCTGCGCAGGAACGTGCGCGAGGCCAGGATGCCGCTGAAGAAGGCGAAGAAGCCCCACAGCGCGAAGGCCAGATGGATCAGGTTGTGGATGACGTTGACCGGGAACAGCCCGAGCAGCACGCCGTGCATCGAATTGACGACGAGTTCCTCACCCGGCGGCGGCGGGCTGAGCATCGCGGGCACGAAGCCCAGGAGCCCGGCCCCCGCGAAGGCCACGGCGAGGATGAGCGCGGTGTAGCGAGACCACATGGTGCACACTCCGTTGAATCGGCGAAACAAATTCAGCCAATATCAACAAGATCCCGTCGGGGATGTTGCGCCCCCGCTCCCCCGCCCGCTCCTCCGTTCGCTCACCCATTGGCGTAGCGGCGCAGCCATTCCTTCTCGATCAGTTCCATCCATGACGGGTGCGGTTCCGGCAGTGCCGGGCCCAGCGCGCCGGGCGCCGGTGCCGCCGGGTGGACCGGGATGGCCTCGAACAGCCGCCGGTCGTCGGGGCGCAGCTTCGCCATGTCGAGCACGGTGTCGGCGCCCCAATAGCGGGGATCGGCCTTGCGCGCCTGCGCCTCCGGCGACAGCAGGAAGTTGATCACCACCAGCGCCCCCTCCCGCGCGCGGGCGTTGAAGGGAATCGCCAGGAAGTTGACGGAACCGATGGTGCCGCCGTCCAGCCCGAAGACGCGCGCCGTCTTGGGCAGCAGGCCGGCTTCCATGGCGCTCGCCGCCTCCAGCAGGCTGAAGGCCATGGAGATGTCGATCTGCCCGTCCTTCAGCAATTGCCGCTCGTCCGCCCCGCTGAAGGGAAATTCGGCGCCACCGCGCCACAGCAGCGGATGCAGCTCGTCCAGGTAGGGCCACAGCGGTTCGGTGACGAGGTCGAAGTTCTCCGCCGTGGCCGGCTGCACCAGCGACGACCAGTCCGACGACAGCGCCATCAGCGCCTGCTTGAGGAAGGTCGAGCCCAGCAGGTTCGGCGGGCGCGGGTAGGTGAAGCGGCCGGGGTGCTCCCGCGCCCATTCCAGCAGCGCCTGGATGCTGCGCGGCGGCTTGCGCAGCCTGACCGTATCGTGCACGAAGACGAAGCGCGCCATGCTCCACGGCGCCTCCATCCCCTCCACCGGCACGGTGAAGTCGACCGTCGTCGGCTTGCCCGCCGTGTCCACCAGCCGCTGGTTGGGCAGGCGCTGCGTGAAGGGCCCGTACAGCAGCCCCTTCTCCTTCATGCCCGCGAAGTGCTTGCCGTTGATCCACAGCAGGTCTATGGCGCCGTCCTTCGTCCGGCCCGCGGCCTTGTCGGCCTGCACGCGCGCCACCGCCTCCGCCGTGTCGGCCAGCCGCACGTGCTTCAGCTCGACGCCATAGCGGGCCTTCACCGTCTCGGCCGCCCATTGCAGGTAGTCGTTGGTCTTTACCGAGCCGCCCCAGGCGTTGAACTGGACCACCTGCCCGCGCGCCCTGGCGAGCACCTCGTCCCATTCCTGCGCCGCGGCACCCCCGGCGCACAGCAGCAGAACCAAAGCCGACACGAATGCAGTCAGGCGCCGCATGGCCTCGTTCCTCCCTCCCCTGGCCGCGCCCCTGGCGTCTTCAGGGTGTCCGGCGGCCGTCATTGCCGGCGCGTTTCCCGCCGTTCGCTCAAGTGTGCGTGAAAACGGCCCGTTCACGCCAGCGCTTGTAAGCGGCGGCATCATCCACATCCTCCAGCATATCGACGACGGCGACGGACGTCCCCGGCGGCAGGCCGGCCAGCGTATCGGCCAGCGCGTTCTCCGTCGACCACCGCACGCCCTGAAACAGGCCGGCCGGCACGCGCGGGCAGCGCCGCATCCCCACCAGCCAATAGCCGCCGTCCCCCGCCGGGCCGAACACCGCGTCGTGCCGCCCCAGCGCGCGGAAGGCCCGCGCGACGTGGCGCGCGTCCAACTCGGGGATGTCGCTGCCGACCACCACCACCGGCCCGGCCGGCAGCGTGCGCAACGGCCGCGCCATGCGGGCACCCAGGTCGCCGCCGCCCTGCCCGATCCGGCGCGCCCGCGTGGCCGGCCAGCCCCGCGCCGCGACCGCGCGGTCGGGCGTCACCGCCAACCACAGGGTCCAGCGCGCGTCCCGCCCCAGCCGGCGCAGCACGGCCACCAGCGTCAGCCGCGCGAATCGCCAGGCCGCCACGTCCCCCACGCCCGCGGCCAGCCGCCGCTTGCCGCACCCCAGGCGCGGCAGCCGCGCGAAGACGACGACGTGCCGCTTCATCACCCGTACACCCTGCGGATCAGCCGCGGCGGCACGCCCGCCGCGTACAGCGTCAGGCACAGCAGGTTGCGCGCCGGCCGCGCCAGCCAGCCGTCCCGCTCATAGCGCGCGGCCGAGGTCACCGCGTCGGCCGGCAGCCCGGCCAGCCGGTGGCGCCCGATGCGGCGCACGAGATCGACGTCCTCCATCAGCGGCAGCGGCGCGAAGCCGCCCAACTCCTCATAAAACGGCCGCGCGATCAGCATCCCCTGGTCGCCGTACGGCAGCCCCAGCGCCCGGCTGCGCCACGCGACGATCCGTTCCAGCCGGCGCGCTGCCGGACGGGCTGAGTCGTAGCGCAGGCGGAAATAGGCCGCCCGCCGTTCGTTGGCCGGGTCGGCGGCGAACCGCTCCACCGCCGCGCGCCACCCGATCCCAAGCCGCGTGTCGGCGTGCAGGAACAGCAGCCACGGCGCCCGCCCCCCCGCCGCCCCCGCGGCGAGTTGCGGCCCCCGCCCGCGCGACGCCGCGATCACCCGTGCTCCCGCCGCCGACGCAACCGCCGGCGTGCCGTCGGCCGATCCGCCGTCGGCCACCGTCACGCACGCCCACCCGTCGCCGGACTCGCGCGCAAGCGCGTCCAGCGTGCCGGGCAGCGTCGCCGAGGCGTTCAGGCAGGGGATGACGATGTCGAGCCGCGCGGGGATCACAGGCCGGCCAGCGGGTTGAGGGATATCCGCAGCGAGAATGGCCCGCGCGGCCATGAATGTCACCCGGCCCCGGCTGGGCGGGAGCAAAAGAAAACGGGGCGCCGCGGTGTGCGGCGCCCCGTTTCGGTACCGTGCGGCGGCCGGAAACCGGCCACCGTCCCGATCACTTCACGCGGATCAGGATCTGAGCGCGGCGGTTCGACGGCTCGCGGACGTTGTCGCCGGTCGGGACCAGCAGGTTCGTCTCACCCTTGCCCTCGACCGTGATCTGGCTCGCCGGCACGCCCTTGGCGGTCAGCGACTTCTTCACGGCGTCGGCGCGGCGCAGCGAGAGCTTCTGGTTGTAGGCCGGCTTGCCCGACGTGTCGGTGTGGCCGATCACGTGGATGCTGACGGCCTTCAGCTTGCCAGCGGCGGCGGCGGCGTCGCCGATGATCTTGTCGGAGACCGGCGTGATGTTCGCCTTGTCCCAGTCGAAGAACACCAGGTATTCCGTCTGCGGCTGCTGCGAGACCGGCGGGGCCGGCGGGGTCGGCGACGGGGTGGCGGCGACGCCACCGAACGAATAGCGCAGGCCGACCATCACGGTGTGGTTGCGGTACTCGCTCTCGACCGTGCCGAACGGGCCGTCGTACTTCGGCTTGGTGGTCGCGAAGTAGCGGTAGTCGGCCGTGATCGCGATGTTGTTCGTCACGTTGTAGGCGGCGCCGACGATGCCCTGGTAGGCGAACACGACGTCGCTGTCGCTGAACGAGTAGCCGAAGTTGCTGCTCACGTCGGACTTGACGCGGGCGATACCGGCGCCGGCGCCGATGTACGGGGTGATCGGCGTGCCGGTCTTGATGTCGTACAGCACGTTGCCCATCAGAGCCCACGAGCTGGTCTTGCCCGACATGCTGGCGCCCGGGGCCAGGTTGCTGAAGCCGTCGGTCTTGTTCCGCCAGCGCCAGTCAACCTCGACCTCGCCGCGCAGGCCCATGGCCGTGGCATAGCCGGCGCTCAGGCCGACGACGCCGCCGACCTTGTAGTCGGCCTTGGTGGTGGCGCCCAGGACGAGGTCGTTGAAGTCGGCGTCGCGGGTCCAGTTCACGCCGCCGGCGGCGCCGACGTAGAAGCCCTCGGCCATCGCGACGGACGGCAGTGCGATCGCGAGCGCCGTGCCCAGCAGAATTCCACGGATGTTCATTTCTTATATGTCCCCTTCTTGACGGCGTGTGTTCGGGCCCACAGAACTCGTACCACTGCGACGCAGGCGACCTTCGCGTCGCCCGTCCCGCCGGATGAACCGGTGGAACCCTCTTCGCGCGGCCACCTCGACCTGGCCCGCCGCAATCCGTCGGCGGTTGAAACTTCCGATCCGTGAGATACCAGCATTGCCCCACCCCCACAAGGGAGCCTCCGCCCCCCTGTTGTCGGAAATCCAGCCCTGTTGCATTTTTGCGCCACGAAGAGAAGGCGGGAATTCGACACAGTCAGCACGACGGACAACTTGGCCTATGCCTTTGCCCCTACAGTCGTACGACCGCGAACGGGCAAGGGAAGGCGCTGCGGTTCTGTGACCGCAACCTTCGCGACTGTGACGGCGCGGACACTCCAACATATGGCTGCCGCGCGGGGAGGCTGCACCACCCTGGGGGCCCGTGCGGGCATGCGTCGGCGCGGCCGGCGCGGGTGGCGCCGGCCGTTAGCGGCGGGTGGCGGCGGGCGGCCGTCCGACTCGTCAGGGCGCCTCGGCGATCCCCAGCCACTCGAACTGGTGGGGATCGAGAAGGGCGGTGAGGCTGAGCGTCTTGAAGGTCTTGGGATCGTCGGCGCGCTGCATCTGGGCGTGCTGCGTGCCCAGCCCATCCTTCCGAATCGCCACGACCTGCCAGACCCCACCGCCGGGGCCGAGCTTCCGGAACATCTGGCCTTCGACGATTTCGCGCTTCCTGCGCATTTGACCTCTCCAAACCCGGGACCCAGCGGATCCGGACGGCGAACGGCCGACCGGATCCTGGTTCCGCCATGAAACACGAAAGTTACCCCGGATGGCAGTGTCCGTTGTAGGACACGCTTGTGCAACGAACCTTTTGTATCCGCACTGCAACAAACCGCACCGCGCGTCCGTTCGCGGCACTCCGGGATCGCCCCTATGTCATCCGACACATCCCTGGAACAAAGTGCGCAAAGGTGGGTTCATTGCGCCATGAGAATCGATCATGACGTGCTTCTCTTCGCGACTCGCCTCGTCGATGAACTGGGCGAGTCCGCCGTCCGCATCAGCCGCGTTCGCCTCGTCGAACTGACGGCCGCCAACAACCTCCGGGCCGCCGCCTTCTGGCGCGACGTGCTCCGCACGTCCGAACGCCTGCTGGCCGACCGGCAGCCGGTGGCGGCGGCAGCGGCGATGGCGCCCTGCGCCCCGGCGCGGCCGACCCTGGCCGACGGCATGGCGACGTAGACCCCGTCCCCACAACGGAAAAGGCCCGGCGCCGAAGCGCCGGGCCTTTCCGAACACGTGCGTCCCGGGCCTTACTTGACCTGGGCGTACTTGCCGTTGTCCCAGCGGTACCAGACGTACGCCGGGGTGGTCACGTCGCCCTTGGCGTCGAAGCCGATCTTGCCGATGACGGTGTCGAACTGGTTCTTGCGCAGGACGTCCGTCACCTTGGCGAGGTCGGTCGAGCCGGCCTTCTTCACGGCGTCGGCGTAGATCTGCATGGCGGCGTAGGTGTAGAGGGTGTAGCCCTCCGGTTCATAGCCGGCCTTGCGGAACTTCTCGACCACCGCCTTGGCTTCCGGCATCTCGCGCGGGTCCGGGCCGAAGGTCATCATCGTGTCCTGGCCGGCCGGTCCGGTGATGGCCCAGTACTCGTTGGTGACCAGCGCGTCGCCGGAGATGATCGGGGCGGTCATGCCCTGATCCTTCATCTGGCGGGCGATCAGGCCGGCTTCGGTGTGGTAACCGCCGACGTAGACGGCGTCGACCGCCGCCTGCTTCAGCTTCGACACCAGCGCCGAGTAGTCCTTCTCGCCGGCCGTGTAGGCCTCGTAGATCTTCTCCTTGGTGCCGCCGGCGTTCAGCGCCTTCTGCGTCTCGTCGGCCAAGCCCTTACCATAGGCCGACTTGTCGTGCAGGATGGCGATGTTCTTGCCCTTGTACTTCTCCAGCAGGTACTTGCCGGCGATCTGGCCCTGCTGGTCGTCACGGCCGCAGACGCGGAAGACGTTCTTCAGGCCCTGGTCGGTGAACTTCGGGTTGGTCGAGGCGGGCGACATCTGCAGGACGCCTTCCTCGTTGTAGACCTGGCTGGCCGGGATCGACGAGCCCGAGCAGAAGTGGCCGGCCACGAACTTGACGCCGGCCTTGGCCAGCTGGTTGGCCACGGCCACCGCCTGCTTCGGGTCGCAGGCGTCGTCGCCCACCTCCAGCTTCAGCTTCTGGCCGAGCAGGCCGCCGGCGGCGTTCAGGTCCGCCACGGCCATTTCCATGCCCTTCTTCATCTGCTCGCCGAAGGTGGCGTACTGGCCGGTGATCGGGCCGGCGGTGGCGACCGCGATGTCCGCCTTGGCGACCGAGGTGCCGAGCGCCGTCGCCGCGACCGCGGCAAGAAGGGAATACTTGAAGTTCATCTTGGTTGTGCTCCCTGTTGCAGGTGACCCCGCGGGGTCTTCCTCTGCCGGCGGCCTCCCAGACCGGCCGGCGGAACTGCGCGCATCATAGACCGAGTGGCGGCGGCGCGACACCGCCGATACCGCCTAATCCTCAGCCTATTCGACCGACATATGGGCGCCCGCCCGCTCGCGCCACGAGAACGGGCCGGACCGCTCGTACAGCCACGGGTATTGTGTGACCATCCGCCGCGCCTTGGCCATCTGGTAGGCGCCGAAGGCGATCACGCCGATCGCCGCCGTGTGCACGATGAAGCCGCTGATCGACAGCAGCGGCGCGTCCAGCAGCGCGAACGCCAGGAACCGGGCGCCCACACCCAGCAGCAGCGTGTAGCCGATCACCGCCGACGGCGGCTTCCAGCCCTCCGCCAGCGCCTGCCCCGTCATGAAGGCGCCGAATCCGAAGACGATGAGCGTCAGGCCGATGAACGTGCCCAGCGTGGAGCCGAGGATCGCTTCCATCAGTGCCCTCCCTCGAGGTAGGCGGCGCGCACCTCCTCGTTCGCCAGCAGCTCGGCCCCGGTGCCGGACATGGTCACCTTGCCCGTCACCATCACATAGGCCCGGTGCGCCAGCTTCAGCGCGTGGTAGGCGTTCTGCTCGACCATGAACACGGTCATGCCCTGCTCGCGGTTGATGTCCTTCACCACCTGGAAGATCTGCTTCACCACCAGCGGCGCCAGCCCCAGCGACGGCTCGTCCAGCAGCAGCAGCTTGGGCTGGCTCATCAGCGCGCGGCCGATGGCCAGCATCTGCTGCTCGCCGCCCGACATGGTGCCGGCGCGCTGGTGGATGCGCTCCTTCAGACGGGGGAACAGGTGGAAGACGCGCTCCAGCTCCCGCTCGAAGCTGCCCGGCTTGGCGGTGATGGAACCCATCTGCAGGTTCTCCAGCACCGTCATGCGCGGGAAAATTCGTCTCCCTTCGGGAGACTGCGCGATGCCGCGCCGCACGATCTCATAGGTCGGCAGGCGGGTGATCTCCTCGCCCTGGAACACCACGCGGCCCTGGCGGGCCTGCGGCGTGCCGCAGATGGTCATCAGCAGCGTCGACTTGCCGGCGCCGTTGGCGCCGATCAGCGTGACGATCTCGCCCTCGCGGATCTCGATGTCGACGCCCTTCAGCGCCTCGATCGAGCCGTAGTAGGTGTGGACGCCGGACACCGACAGCATCGTGCTCATACCCCCTCCCCGGCCCGGCGGGCGGCTTCCGGCAGGTCCTGCGCGATGACGGGCGGCAACTCCTCGCTCTCCTCCTCGCCCAGGTAGGCGCGGATGACGGCGGGGTCGTTCTTCACGTCGGTGGGAGAGCCGTCGGCGATCTTCTTGCCGTAGTCCAGCACCACCACGTGGTCGGAGATGGTCATGACGACGCTCATGTCATGCTCGATCAGCAGCACGCCGATGCGGTGCTCGTCGCGGATGTAGGTCAGCAGGTCGGACAGCTCGTGCGACTCGCGCGGGTTCAGGCCGGCCGCCGGCTCGTCCAGGCACAGCAGCACGGGCTCCGTGCACATGGCCCGCGCGATCTCCAGCCGGCGCTGGGCGCCGTACGGCAGGTTCGCCGCCGACCAGTCGGCGTAGTCCAGCAGCTTCACCCGGTCCAGCCAGTACTTGGCCAGCTCGATCGACTCCTTCTCCGCCTTCCGGTAGGTCGGCAGGCCAAGCAGGCCGGCGATGGAAAACCCGGACGCCCGCATCAGCTTGTTGTGCTGCGCGACGATCAGGTTCTCCAGCACGCTCATACCGCCGAACAGGCGGATGTTCTGGAAGGTGCGCGCCACGCTGGCCTTCTGCGAGATCACGTAGCCGGGCATCCGCTCCAGCAGGAACTCGCGCCCGTCCTTCTGGTGGCGCAGCGACAGCCGCCCCACCGTCGGCGTGTAGAAGCCGGTGATGCAGTTGAACAGCGTCGTCTTGCCGGCGCCGTTCGGGCCGATGATGGCGGTGATGTGCCGGTTCTGCGCCCGGAACGACACGTCGTTGACCGCGACCAGGCCGCCGAAGCGCATGGTCAGGTGTTCGACCGTCAGCAGCGGGGCTTCGTCGTGGATTGCCATGGGGGAGGATCCGTTCGTCACTTGGCGCGCCCTCCGGCGATGCCCTGTCCGCCCGCGGCCGCGGTGCCGGCGGCCGGTCCGCCGCCGCCGGACCCCTTGCGGCCGTGCAGCAGGACGGTCGGGTCGCGGTGCGCCAGCAGGCCGCGCGGGCGCCACAGCATGATCACCACCATGCCCAGCCCGAAGGCCAGCATGCGGTAGTCGGCCAGTTCGCGGAACATCTCCGGCAGGCCGATGACCAGGAAGGTGGCGAGCACCACGCCCATCTGGCTGCCCATGCCGCCCAGCACGACGATGGCCAGGATGATGGCGGATTCGATGAAGGTGAAGCTCTCCGGGCTGACGAAGCCCTGGCGCGTGGCGAAGAAGGAGCCGGCGAAGCCGCCGAACATGCCGGCGATGGCGAAGGCCGCCAGCTTCACGTTGGTGCGGTTGATGCCCAGCGAGGTGCAGGCGATGTCGTCCTCGCGCAGCGCTTCCCACGCGCGGCCCAGCGGCAGCTTGCGGATGCGCAGCGTGAACAGGTTGACCATCAGCGCCAGCACCAGGATCAGGTAGTACAGGAAGATGATCCGGTGGACGGACGAGAACTCCAGCCCGAACATCTCCGCGAACGACGGCATCGTCTCCGTGCCGGTGCGGGTGAAGTCGGCGATGCCGAAGAAGCTCGGCCGCGGGATGCCGGTGATGCCGTTGGGGCCGCCGGTGAACTGATACCAGTTGACCAGGATGATGCGGATGATCTCGCCGAAGCCCAGCGTCACGATGGCGAAATAGTCGCCGCGCAGGCGCAGCACCGGGAAGCCCAGCATCACGCCGCCGATCACCGCCAGGATGCCCGCCAGCGGCAGGCAGGCCCAGAAGCTCAGCCCGAAATAGGTCGCCAGCAGCGCGTAGGAATAGGCACCGATGGCGTAGAAGGCGACGTAGCCGAGGTCGAGCAGGCCGGCGAGGCCCACCACGATGTTCAGCCCCCAGCCCAGCATCACGTAGGTCAGCAGGAGGATGCCGATGTCCAGCAGCTGGCGGTCGGCGATGGGCAGCAGCGGGAACGCCACGGCCAGCGCGATGCCGATCGGGCCCAGGAAGCGCGAGGCGTCCTGCACCTTGGCGCCGAAGCGGTCCATGCGCCGGTCGCGCTCGGCCTGCGTCAGCTTGGAGCGGTGGGTGCCCACCGAGATGCCGGCGCGGATGGCGATGATGGCGCCGCCCAGCACCAGGATGACGTTCAGCATCGGCGTCGGCAGGTCGATCAGCAGGCCGGCCACGGCCGCCGCGATCGACAGGACCAGCACCGCCAGCGCCTGCCCCTCGCGGATCAGGCACAGGCCCAGGCGCCCGAAGAACACCAGCGCCACGGCGGCGATGACCTCGTCGAAGCGGGTCTCGATGCCCAGGCCGACCGGGCGGTCGACGGTGCGGAAGCCGACGAGCGGCAGGGTGAGCAGCACGGCCACCGCGGCGGCCATGCCGGCCTCCCGCAGGATGGCGGGCCACGCGACGGCGCGCGGCGAGGAGAGGGAGATCGCGGTCATGGCGTCACACCTTCTCGATCTCCGGCCGCCCGAGCAGGCCGGTGGGCCGGAAGATCAGCACCAGGACGAGGATGGAGAAGGTCGCAACGTCCTTCCATTCGCTGCCCACGTAGCCCGACCAAAACGATTCGATCAGGCCGATGATGAAGCCG
Source organism: Azospirillum sp. (assembly GCF_035627195.1). Taxonomy (GTDB): domain Bacteria; phylum Pseudomonadota; class Alphaproteobacteria; order Azospirillales; family Azospirillaceae; genus Azospirillum. Next base: position 8,919 of record NZ_DASPMG010000117.1, on the reverse strand, counting down.
CCGAGCATGGCCCCCGGCAGCGAGCCGATGCCGCCCAGCACCGCCGCCGTGAACGCCTTCACGCCGGCCAGGAAGCCGATGTAGAAGTCGATCACGCCGTAGGTCAGCAGCACCATCATGCCCGCCACGGCGGCCAGCGCGGCACCCATCACGAAGGTCAGCGAAATGATGCGGTCGACGTTGACGCCCAAAAGGCCGGCCATCGTCTTGTCCTGCTCGCACGCGCGCTGGGCGCGGCCGAGTTCCGTGCGGTTGATGATCTGCGTGAACCCGTACATCAGCGCGATGGTGATGACGATGGTGGCCAGCCGGATGTAGCTGACGCTCACCTCCCCGTCCAACAGCACGAAGTTGCCGGTCACGATGGGCTGAAGCGGCTTGTTGCGCGCGCCCTGGATGATCTGCACGTAGTTCTGCAGGAAGATCGACACGCCGATCGCCGAGATCAGAGGCGCCAGGCGCGGCGAGCTGCGCAGCGGCCGGTAGGCGATGCGCTCCACCGTCCAGCCGTAGATGCTGGTGAACAGCATGGCCGAGGCCAGCATCAGCAGCAGCGCCAGCGGCACCCAGGTGACGCCGACCATCCCCATGACCAGGAAAGTGATCAGCGCCACGAAGGCGCCGATCATATAGATCTCGCCATGGGCGAAGTTGATCATGCCGATGATGCCGTACACCATCGTATAGCCGATGGCGATGAGGCCGTAGATGGCCCCCAGCGACAGGCCGTTGATCAACTGTTGCAGAAAATATGCGTGTTCCATCAGCCTTGCCCCGCCGCCAGGAACACAGGCGGAAGGATCGCCAAGGCCGGTACCCAGCGTTCCCAGATCACGTGAACTCCGTTCCCTGAACTTTTGGCCGCCCCGATCGGTCGGCGGCCCCATTCTTTATCATTCAGGACGTTAGCCCCACTGATTGAACGGGGCAAGAGGGTAAAACCACCCCTCGGCCGAATTGCCGAGGAGTTCTCGCAATTTTGCAAAGAAGATGCTTAAGCCCTTGACCGGCGGCAACTTTCGAGCCGGACACCGATAGCATGCGTGCCTAGAATAACCGCCCGCCGCTGCTCAGCAGGATCAAGACGACGGTGCCCACCGTGACTCCGACCGGCACGCTGCGGCGCACAAGGCAGAAGGCCGCCAGCGCCGCCGCCACGGCCAGCGTGCGTTCGGCGAATCCGGTCGCCTGCAGCGGCCCCACGGGCAGCAGGATCATGCGCGCGATCAGCCCCGCCAGCAGCGCGTAGGCGACGCAGCCGACCCAGCGGAACACCGCGCCGTTGGGGTCGATGCGCCCGGACAGCGCCACCCCCAGCGCCCGCGGGACATAGGTGACCACGGCCGCCGCCGCCAGCGCCGCCCAGATGCCCGCCTCGGAACCCCACGCGTCAGCCACGCTTCGCCTCCCGCGCCGGCCACCACCGGTCCACCAGAAAGGCCAGCGTGCCGGCCACCACCCCGGTGATCAGCAGGCCGTAGGACGGCACGATCAGGTGCAGCGCCGGCCCCAGCACCGCGCCCAGCGCCAGCGCACACACCCGCGCCCGGTCGCGCAGGTCGCCGGCGAACAGCAGCAGGAAATAGAGCGGGTTGAGGAAGACGAGGCCCAGTGTCACCGGGTGCGGCACCATGCCGGCCAGGAAGAAGCCGGCCGCCGTCCCGCCCAGCGTCACCACCCACAGCGTGGCGGAATAGCCGGCGAACCACGCCAGCCGCTCGCCCGGCGGCAAATCCGGCAGGCGCCGCATGCCGTTGGCCCAGGACGTCACCGCCACCACGTGCGCCAGCGCGTAATGCCACCAGCGCGGCGGCCCTCCCCGCCCCAGCAGCGGCATGATGGTGACGACCATGGGCATCAGGCGCGTGTTGGTCAGCGCCACCGCGAGGCTGATGGCCAGCAGGGTCGAGCCGACCGAATAGAGTTCCACCAGCGCCATCTGCCCCGGCAGCGCCCAGCCGGTGGCGGTGGAGGCCAGGGCGACCGGCAGGCCCAGCCCGCTCTCGCGCACCAGCGACCCGAAGCCGACGTAGCTGGCGACCAGCACCGCGCTCGGCAGTCCCAGCGCCTCGCGCACGGCGCCGGCCACCACCGGCCGGCGGCGGTCCGGCAAGGTCTCGGCGGTCATCCCCGCTCCCCGAAGCTGTTCCCTACGCTTCGTATACGGAACGTTCGGCGCGCGAAAACGTGCGTTCTTCGCACGGTCGCCATGCGCGCCGGCCCAAGGGCGCCGCGAATCGAAAACCCCTCCCGCCGGTGGGCGGGAGGGGTTCGATAACGTTGCGCCGTGATGGTGCGCCGTGCCGGGAAGGGTCAGCCCTCAGGGCAATCGCCTGAACGGGCCTGGGGTTGCTGTGTAGCCCCTCTCCCTTGACGGGGCGACGCCGAAGGGCGTCGCGGTTGGGGAGAGGGTGGTTACGCCTCTCATGCTGGCCGAAGGCCAGCGCTGCCGGCGTCAGGCGGATGCCTTTGGCATCCGCTGAGAGCCCGGCAGGGCGGAAGTGACTTATGTCCCGGCTTCCGCCGGTAACTTCCCCCTCTCCCCAACCCCTCCCCCGCCAAGGGGGAGGGGCTTTCAAGCGATTGCCCTGGATCAGCCCTTGGTGGGCTTGCTCACTTCGGCGACGTTCGGCTTGGTCGGCTTCGCCTTGGCGGGGGCCGGGGCCTTGGCCGTGCTCGCCTTGGCCGGCGCCGGCTTGGCGTTGGCGGGCTTGGCGTTGGCCGGCTTGGCCTTGCTGCGCGACGGCTCGACGGAGGCGACCGTCATGCTGTCGGGCAGGCTCACCACCTTCACGTCGCACAGCGGTTTGCTGGCCAGATGCTTGATGCCGGCGTTCTGCTCGTCGGACGTCAGGACGCGGATGTCATCCGGCGTCAGGTCCATCGCCCGGTGGGCGCGGTCGACGAAGGTGGCGCAGTAGGTCGGCGTGCCGATGGTGGCCGCGCGGCGGCTGACCTCGTTGGCCAGCTCGGTGCGGAACATGTCGAAATTGCGCGTCGCGTTGCCGGCCGAGGTGCGCTTGTAGTGGTCGATCATCGCCGCTTCCGCCTTGGAGATCAGCGAGCGGTGCTTGACCGTGAATTCCTGGTACTTGGCGTAGGGCGTCTTGTCCGGCATGACGGACTGGCAGGTCAGGCCGGTGACCATCAGCTCCGTGTGCATGCGCAGGGTCTGCTCCGCCGCGTGCTCCGCCCGGTTGTAGCAGGCGCCCGGCTTGCCGGCCGCCGCGGCGGGCAGCGACACTCCGGCGACGGCAACCGCGGCGACCACGGCGGCGACCGAGCGGCGGAACAGCGGGAAAGAACAGGCGTGGGCGGCGCGCTCGCGATTCATCTCATGCTCCGGCAGCGGTGGCGCAGGACGGCGCGCGAACTCTTGGGAATCGCGCCGTCTCTTTCGCTCGTTCTACAAGATCCCAAGAAGCGGTCAACCGAATTCCGCCCGCCCAGGACGCATTGTCCCGAGGCTGGAGATTCGGCGCAACGGTTGCTTCGGTTGGACGGTCCCGCTTTTTCCGAGTACTGATGAAATCGCCAAGCCCCCGCGCCGCTCCGGGCGCCGGGTTGGGGCGCGAGATTGGGATGGATGGGGCCATGATCCGCATCGGCATCGACCTCGGCGGAACCAAGACGGAGGGAATCGCCCTCGATCGCAATGGTAACCAAATGGCACGCCGCCGGGTTCCCACCCCGCGCGACGATTATGCCGCCACGGTACGTACGATCGTGCAGCTGGTGGCCGCGCTGGAGGCCGAGTGCGGCGCGTCCCGCGCTTCGGCCAAGGCATCGGTGGGCGTGGGCATCCCCGGCATCGTCTCACCCGCCACCGGCCTGGTGAAGAACGCCAACTCGACCTGGCTGATCGGCCATCCCTTCGACCGCGACCTCGCCACGGCGCTGGGCCGGCCGGTGCGGGTGGAGAACGACGCCAACTGCCTCGCCGTGTCGGAGGCGGCGGATGGTGCCGGTGCCGGCTGCCCGGTCGTCTTCGCCGCCATCCTCGGCACCGGCTGCGGCAGCGGCATCGTCGTGCACGGCCGACCCATGAGCGGCCGCAACGCCGTGGCGGGGGAGTGGGGGCACAATCCCCTGCCCTGGCCGCGCGCGTGGCCGCACGGCGACGAGCGGCCGGGCCCCGCCTGCTATTGCGGCAGGCACGGCTGCCTGGAGACGTTCGTCTCCGGCCCCGGCTTCGCCGCCGACCACCACGCCGTCACCGGCGAGACCCTGAGCGCCGAAGAGATCATCGCCCGCGCCGCCGCCGGCGACCCGGCGGCGCGGGCGTCCTTCGACCGCCTGACCGACCGGCTGGGGCGCGGTCTGGCGGCGGTGGTCAACCTGCTCGACCCCGACGTGATCGTGCTGGGCGGCGGCCTGTCGAACGTGGACGCCCTGTACGCGGCGCTACCGCCGCTCATCGAGCGCTGGGCCTTCTCCGACCGCATCGACACCCCCGTCCGCCGCGCCGTGCACGGCGATTCCAGCGGCGTGCGCGGTGCCGCGTGGCTGTGGCGGCCGGAGGAACTCGGTTAATCGAGGCCCATCTGCACTTCCCGCACGGTGCCCGGCTCGGCCGTGCGCGGCGCGGCGGCGCGGCGTTGCGTGGCGCTGACCGACCCCTGCGGCGGGTTCAGCGAGCGCACGGCGCCGTAATGCGGGGTCGCCTGCCGCTGGTCGGTGCCGTAGGCGCGGGTGGAGGCGCGGAACTGGTTGCGTCCGGGCTGGGCCTGCTGCGTCATCGGCTGCGCCGGGCCGTTCTGGCCGTTCAGGTTGCCCAGGCGGTTCCACTGCGCGCGCGGGGCGGCGGCCGGCGGCGCCGGCTGGCCGGGGCCGACCGGCACCATGTACTGGTACAGCCAGTCGTCCTGCCGGTTGTGGCGCTGCTGGTGCTGGTACTGGTGCGGCATCGCGTCGAACTGGCGGGTGAAGTCCTGGGCGGACGCGGCGTCCGGCGCGACGAGCGCGCCGGCCAGAAGCACGGAAGCCGAGAGCACGGAAGCCGATAGCGCGGAAGCCGATAGCGCGGAAGCCAGGGTGCGGACCATGGATGGGCCTTCTGCCGGAATGCGGGACCAGCCCCGATTCGGCCCCACGCCGGCCCGTCCGTCCAGCGCGCGTGAGCATTAGCCAGGAGGGGGCGCCGGACCGGCGAAATGGCTGCCCCCGCAAGGAGCGGCTTGCTCTGCCGCGCGTGCGCTGCTAGGAGCGTCCGCATGACGTTCGAGGTTCTCAACCGCCGCATGGAGCATCGCTGGCTGCTCGGCCGCGACGCCACGGCCCCGACCCTCGTCTTCCTGCACGAGGGACTGGGCTCCGTCTCGCTCTGGCGGGACTTCCCCGAGCGCCTGACGGCCATCACCGGCTGCCCTGGGCTTCTGTACTCGCGCCTGGGCCACGGCCGCTCCGACCCGGCCGACGCGCAGCGCGGCCCCGACTACCTGCACCGCGAGGCGGTGGAGGTGCTGCCGGCGGTGCTCGACAACTTCGGCATCCAGGAGCCGATCCTCGTCGGCCACAGCGACGGCGCCTCGATCGCGCTGATCTACGCCGCCTCCGGCCGCCCGACCAAGGGCGTCATCGTCGAGGCGCCGCACAGCTTCGTGGAGGACGTGACCCTGGCCGGCGTCCACGCCGCGGTGGAGACGTGGCACACCACCGACCTGCCCCAGCGCATGGCCAGGCACCACAACGACGCGGAGCGGCTGTTCCGCTCCTGGTCGGGAATCTGGCTCGATCCCGCCTTCCGGTCCTGGAACATCCAGTCGCTGCTGGCGAACATCACCGCCCCCGTCCTGGCGATCCAGGGCGAGGACGACGAATACGGCACCCCCGCCCAGGTGGACGCCGTGGTGACGCGCGTCGCCGGCCCGTCGGAGGGGCTGCTGCTGCCCAACTGCGGCCACACCCCGCACCGCGACCAGCGCGAGGTGGTGCTGGACGCCATGGAGCACTTCATCAACCGCGCCGCCGGCCGAGACTCCGACGAAGCCGCCGCTTGACCCAGCGCCCGCTGGGCTTGACCGTGATCGACCCGTCCGGCCGCCGCCGGAACGCCCATCCCCGCGTCGCGAACCATTCCCGCATCAGCAGCGCCGTGATCACGCCGATCGACCCGCCGGCCAGGATGTCGCTGAGGTAGTGCACGTCCAGCACCACCCGGCTGAACGCCCCCGTCACCCCCGCCGCCAGGATCGGCCACCGCCACCGCGGCCACAGGAACGCCGCCACCATCGCCACGCCCAGGAAGGTGCAGGCGTGCCCGGACGGGAACGACCAGTAGTCGGGCGTCGAGGCGAACAGCGTGAAGGCCGGCCCGTCCGGCGGCAGGTCCACATAGGGGCGCGCGCGCCCGACCACGTGCTTGACCACGCCGACGATGAAGTTGGACGCCGCCAGCACCGCGAACAGGAACGCGCACGCCTCCGCCGCCCAGGCGTAGAGCCGCCGGTTGCCGGCATCGGCGCGCCGGCTCAGCGCGGCGAACACCACCGCCCCCACGGCACCGCTCGGCCAGTACCAGTAGTGCCAGCCGAACAGGGTGACGACCTCGAACACCGCCACCACGGTCTTGGGCCACGCCCGCACCGTCTCCGCCACGCCCAGGTCGACGTAGCGCATGAGCATGGCGATCAGCAGCGCCCCCGCCACCAGCCAGAGAAGCGCCTTCAGCGTGGGGTTGCGAACCGGCATGGCGGAGGGGTCCCGTGTGGGGCGCCCCGCCGTCTCAGCGCGCGGGGCCGTAGAGGGTCAGCGCGATGCGCCGGCCGTTGTTGTAGTTGAAGCCGCGCACCTGGGCCAGCGCCCTGGGTTCGGTACCCCCAAGGAAGCTGCGGAACTCCGCCTCCTGCCGCTCCTCGACCAGGGCCAGCGCGCAGGCCGGGTCGGCCTTCATGTGCTCCGCCGCCATCGCCCCGCCGCCAAGCTTCGTCCGCGTCCCGGCCAGGAATACGAGGCTCGGCTCCGTATAGCCGGCCGACGCCACCACGCTGTCCGGGCACGGCCGCGCCGCCGCCACCGCGGCCGCCGCCGACCGGCTGATCCACAGCCCGTCGATGCGCGGCAGCACGAACTGGTAGGTCACCCCGTACAGCACCGCCGCCGAGGTCAGCGCCGCCGCGACCGCAACGCCGGTGCGCCGCCGCGCCCCGCCCCGCACTGCCAACGTGCGCACCGCCAGCGTGAACAGGCCCAGCACCACCGGCACCATCGCCACCGCCGCCCAGTCGATGCGCTGGTCGACCAGCCACGGGATCACCGCCACGGCCGCCGTCAGCGCGCCGTAGGTCAGCGCCCCCAGCGCCGCCGCGGCGATGAACAGCGTGCGCCGCGGCCGTTCCTCCGTCCGTCCGAAGGCGTCCAGCGCCGCGGCGGCGGTCAGCATGGCGATGGCCGGGAAGGTGGGCGAGGTGTAGTGCAGCAGTTTGGTCGGCACCGCCTCGAACACCACCCAGGTCGGCACGATCCAGGCGACGCAGAAGCGCACCGCCGCTTCATTTCGCCGCGCCCACACCCAGGGCAGCGCCAGCAGCGTCAGGAACGACCAGGGCGCAAAGGTGATCCAGAAGGTGCCCAGGTAATAGCCGGGCGGCAGGCCCTTGCCCTCCTGCCCGCCGGCGACCTTGCCCAGCATGTCGTGCCCGACGGATTCGGCGAAGAAGGCGCCCTTGGTCTGGATGGCGATGGCGATCAGCCAGGGTGCCGCGATCGCCGCGACGATGCCCAGCCCCATCAGCGGCCGCAGCCGCTTCACCCAGGCGATGCGCCGGTCCCACAGCGCCAGCGCGGCCACCGTGCCGCCCGACACCAGCGCCACGATCGGCCCCTTGACCAGCACGCTGACGCCCGCCACCACCCAGAACAGCGCGGCGACGCCGCGCCCCGGCGCCGGCCCGTCGCGGCCCACGTAGACGGCGGCCAGCACCGCCTGCGCGGCCGTCAGGGTGGCCAGCAGCACGGCGTCGGTCTTCGCCATGCGCGCCTCGACGCCCAGCACGACGCAGCCCGCCAGCATGACGCCGGCGAGCGCCCCCGCCGCCGGCCCGAACAGCCGCGTCCCCGCCCAGGCGGTCAGCAGCACCGACAGCACCGCACCCAGCAGCGACGGCACGCGGTACGTCCAGATCACCTTGGCATCGGCGTCGATCAGCGCGGTGGCGGCGCTTTGCAGCCAGTAGATGCCGACCGGCTTCTTCCAGCGCGGCTCGTCTTGGAAGCGGATGTCGATCAGGTCACCGCTTTCCAGCATCTGGGAGGAGGCCTGCGCGAAGCGCGCCTCGTCGCGGTCGAAGGGCGGCAGGTCCAGGAAGCCCGGCGCGAACAGGCCGAAACTCAGCACCGCCAGCAGCGCGTACACCACGGCGCCGCGCAGCCGCGCCGCGACTCCGCCGCCGGGAACGGTGGCCTGGACCGCCGCCTCGCTCATGGCGCCGCACCTTCGCGCTTGTGCGTCCAGACGAAGTACAGGTTGCGGAAGTAGATGAGCAGGCCCAGCCCTTGCCCGAACATGTAGACGGGGTCCATCCGGTAGATGGAATAGGCCAGCAGCAGGATGCCGCCGCCGATGCTGAAGTACCAGAAGGTCTCCGGCACGATGCTGCGGCGGACGCGCTCGCTGGCGATCCACTGGACGACGAAGCGCATCATGAACAGCGCTTGGGCGAAAAAGCCGATGCCGATCCAGACGATCTCGGTCGTCGAACGGTCGTTGAACCAGGCAACCAGGGCGTCGATCATGGGATGGGATGTCCGGAAACGGGCCGGGCGGGGGCGCGTTCAGCGCTCCTCGACCGCGGCGGAAAGTTTGGTGCGCTGCTTCAGCCAGAAGACGCCGAGCAGGTCGACGACGCCGATCAGGCCACGGCGCCAGTTGGTGTACTTCGACACGCCCCGCTCGCGCGGCCGGTGGTTGACGGCGACGTA
>NZ_DASPMG010000116.1:0-5821 GCF_035627195.1 Azospirillum sp. | reverse complement strand
GACCGCGACATGCTGGACGAGCGGGCGCGCACGATGCTCAGCCTGACGCACCAGAACGACGTCATCCTCTCCCTGCCGCCCGTCTACGACGGCGACGACACGCCGGCCACGGCCGCGCGCTGACTCTCCTGGGGCGCTCTGCCCCCTCCCGGCTTCGCTGGCGCTCAGCCACCCTCCCCCTCTTCGAGGTGGAGGGTTTTTTGGCGTGCGGTGGCAGTCCCCTCTCCCGCCTAGCGGGGGCGTGGAGCCGACGGCGAAGCCGGACGGGCGCCGAAGGCGACCGTAGGCGGAACGCGGCCGCCCGACTTGCGGGCGGCCGTGGTTAGGGAGGGGGCAAAACCTTACCCACATTTTTTCTGTTTCATCCGCAACGACGGCGCAACGAACGTGCCGGCGCGCCGGCGCGTCCGGACGGCTTGTTGCGGATTTCCGGCGCACGCCGAAAGCTTCGCCAACCGCGCACCCGCGCGCAACGCAGAAACTCCGTGCAATCAGCAGATTAACCGAAATCAAGTTAACTGCAATTTCGTATTATAAAACAGCTACTTGCCAAGGTACTGCTTGTCCGATAGGGTCCTCGCGCTAGTACTTTCGTAGCGAAATGCAGCGCCGGGGCGCAAACCCGGCGCGCGCTCTATTGCCAGGGGAGGACACATGGCAGCCCCACGACGCCGGACCAAGGCGCAGAACGACGCCGCGCCCGCCACGAAGAACGCTTCCCAGACCGCTCCGCAGCCCTCGGCGGAGGAACTTCTCCACTACTACCGCGAGATGCTGCTGATCCGCCGTTTCGAGGAGAAGGCGGGCCAGCTCTACGGCATGGGCCTGATCGGCGGCTTCTGCCACCTCTACATCGGCCAGGAGGCCGTGGTGACCGGCGTGCAGTCCGCCCTGAAGGAGGGCGACAGCGTCATCACCAGCTACCGCGACCACGGCCACATGCTGGCCTGCGGCATGGACGCCAAGGGCGTCATGGCCGAGCTGACGGGGCGCCGCGGCGGCTACTCCAAGGGCAAGGGCGGCTCGATGCACATGTTCAGCCGCGAGAAGGGCTTCTACGGCGGCCACGGCATCGTCGGCGGCCAGGTGCCGCTGGGCACCGGCCTCGCCTTCGCCCACAAGTACCTGAAGGACGGCGGCGTGTGCGCCTGCTACCTGGGCGACGGCGCGGTCAACCAGGGCCAGGTGTACGAAAGCTTCAACATGGCGGCGCTGTGGAAGCTGCCGGTCGTCTACATCATCGAGAACAACAAGTACGCCATGGGCACGGCGCAGGAGCGCGCCTCGGCCGGCGAGCTGCACCAGCGCGGCGCGGCCTACGGCATCCCCGGCCATCAGGTCAACGGCATGAACGTGCTGGACGTGAAGGCCGCCGCCGACCAGTGGGTCCCCTGGGTGCGCGAGGGCAACGGCCCGGTCATCCTGGAGATGAAGACCTACCGCTACCGCGGCCACTCCATGTCCGACCCGGCCAAGTACCGCACCAAGGAGGAGGTCGAGAAGATGCGGACGGAGTCCGATCCCATCGACCAGATGAAGAAGCTCCTCCTCGACACCGGCGTGGCGGACGAGGAGAAGCTGAAGGAGATCGACCGCGACGTGAAGGCGATCGTCTCCGAAAGCGCCGAGTTCGCCCAGCAGAGCCCCGAGCCCGATCCGTCCGAGCTGTGGACAGACGTGCTGATCGAAGCCTGAGCCGGCGTACGGAGGAATAGAATGCCGATCGAAGTGCTGATGCCGGCGCTGTCGCCCACGATGACCGAGGGCAAGCTGGCCAAGTGGCTGAAGAAAGAGGGCGACGAGATCAAGTCCGGCGACGTGCTGGCGGAGATCGAGACCGACAAGGCGACCATGGAGGTCGAGGCGGTCGACGAAGGCCGCCTGGGCAAGCTGCTGATCGCCGAGGGCACCGAGGGGGTCGCCGTGAACACCCCCATCGCCGTGATCCTGGGCGACGGCGAGGAAGCCGTCACCAACCTGTCCAACACCGAGGAGTCCACGCCCAAGACCGCCGCCCAGCCGGTGGTGAAGGGTGAGGAAGCCCGCCCCGCCACGCTCCCCGCCGAACCCGCCAGCGGCCCGGCCGCCCCGCCGGCCTCCGACGAGGACAAGTTCTTCGACGCCGTGTCGAAGAAGACCGTGCGCGAGGCCCTGCGCGACGCCATGGCCGAGGAGATGCGGCGCGACGCCAAGGTCTTCCTGATGGGCGAGGAGGTCGCGCAGTACCAGGGTGCTTACAAGGTGTCCCAGGGCCTGCTGCAGGAATTCGGCCCCGACCGCGTCATCGACACGCCGATCACCGAATACGGCTTCGCCGGCCTCGGCGTCGGCGCCGGCTTCAAGGGCCTGCGCCCGATCGTCGAGTTCATGACCTTCAACTTCGCCATGCAGGCGATCGACCACATCGTGAACTCGGCCGCCAAGACGCTGTACATGTCCGGCGGCCAGATGGGCTGCCCGATCGTGTTCCGCGGCCCCAACGGCGCCGCCGCCCGCGTCGCCGCCCAGCACAGCCAGGACTTCGCCCCCTGGTACGCCAGCGTTCCGGGCCTGAAGGTCGTCGCCCCCTACAGCGCGTCGGACGCCAAGGGCCTGCTGAAGGCCGCCATCCGCGATCCGAACCCGGTCATCTTCCTGGAGAACGAGATCCTCTACGGCCAGAGCTTCGACGTGCCGGATTCGGAGGATTTCACCATCCCCATCGGCCGCGCCAAGGTGATGCGCCAGGGCAAGGACGTGACCATCACCGCCTACTCGCTGATGGTCGCCCAGGCGCTGGCCGCGGCCGAGTTGCTGGCGCAGGAGGGCATCGAGGCGGAGGTCATCAACCTGCGCTCCATCCGCCCGCTCGACGTCCACACCATCGTCGAGAGCGTGAAGAAGACCAACCGCCTCGTCTCGGTCGAGGAGGCGTGGGCCACCTGCGGCATCGGCGCCGAACTCAGCGCGCTGATGATGGAGCACGCGTTCGACTATCTGGACGCGCCGGTGATCCGCGTCAGCGGCAAGGACGTGCCCATGCCCTACGCCGCGAACCTGGAGAAGCTGGTCCTGCCGCAGCCGGACAGCATTGCCGCCGCGGCCAAAAAAGCCCTCTACCGGGCGTAAGACGGAGGTCGGGACATGCCCATCGAGATTCTGATGCCCGCCCTCTCGCCCACCATGACCGAGGGCAACCTCGCCAAGTGGCTGAAGAAGGAAGGCGACACGGTGAAGTCCGGCGACGTACTCGCCGAGATCGAAACCGACAAGGCCACCATGGAGGTCGAGGCGGTCGACGAAGGCCGCCTGGGCAAGATCCTGGTGCAGGCCGGCGCCCAGGGCGTGGCGGTGAACACCCCCATCGCCGTGCTGCTGGAGGAAGGCGAGGACGAGAGCGCGCTCGCCAAGGCCGGCGGCGCGCCCAAGGCCGAAGCCCCCAAGGGGAACGGCGCTGCGGCCCCCGCCGCTCCCGCCCCCGCCGCCGCCGCCCCGGCCCCGGCCCCGCAGGCGGCTCCCGCTGCCCACACGGGTGACCGCGTGTTCGCCAGCCCGCTGGCCCGGCGCCTCGCCGAACAGGCCGGCGTCGACCTGAAGGCGGTGAAGGGCTCCGGCCCCAATGGCCGCATCGTCAAGGCCGACGTCGAGGCCGCCAAGGCCGGCGGCGGAGCCAAGCCGGCTCCCGCCCCGCAGGCCGCGGCTCCCGGTGCGGCGCCGGCCGCCGCACCGGCGCCCGCTCCCGCCCCGGCTCCCCGGCCGGCGGCCGCCGCGGGCGTGGACGCGCGCGACTACTCGGACAAGCTGGGCATGCGCTACACGCTCCAGCCCAACTCGTCCATGCGCAAGACCATCGCGCGCCGCCTGACCGAGGCGAAGCAGACGGTCCCGCACTTCTACCTGACCATCGACTGCCAGCTCGACACGCTCATGAAGGTGCGCGCGGAGCTGAACGGCCGGTCCGACGCCTACAAGCTGTCGGTCAACGACTTCGTCATCCGCGCGGTGGCGCTGGCGCTGAAGAAGGTGCCCGCCGCCAACGCCGCCTGGTCGGACGAGGGCATCCTCCAGTACGAGCACGCCGACGTCTCGGTGGCGGTCGCCACGCCCAACGGCCTGATCACGCCGATCATCAAGGCGGCGGAGGGCAAGGGCTTGGCCCAGATCTCCAACGAGATGAAGGACCTCGCCAAGCGTGCGCGCGACGGCAAGCTGAAGCCGGAGGAGTTCCAGGGCGGCACCTTCTCGGTGTCCAACCTGGGCATGTTCGGCGTGCGCGAGTTCGCCGCCATCATCAACCCGCCGCAGGGCTGCATCCTGGCGGTGGGGGCGGGCGAGCAGCGCCCTGTCGTCAAGGACGGCGCGCTGGCCGTCGCCACGATGATGAGCTGCACGCTCTCCGTCGACCACCGCGTGGTGGACGGCGCCGTCGGCGCGGAGTTCCTGGCCGCTTTCAAGAAGCTGGTCGAGGACCCGTTGAGCATGCTGCTGTGAGCACGCCGGACGAGAGCCCGCTGGCGCCGCTGCGCGCGGAGATCGACGCCATCGACGCCGAGCTGGTCGCCCTTCTGGGGCGCCGGTTCGGCGTGGTGCGCCGGGTCGCCGACGTGAAGCACCGCCACGGGATCCCGGCCGTCCTGCCGGAGCGCATCGAGGCGGTGAAGCGGCAGGCGGCCGCGCGGGGCGAGGCCGTCGGCCTCGACCCCGGCTTCGTCGCCGGCCTGTATCAGATGATCATCGACGAGGCCTGCCGGACCGAGGAGCGGCTGTTCGCCGCCCCGGACGGAACCTCTGACGAGGGAGAGTGACCCTTGGCCGACATGAACTACGACGTCATCGTCATTGGCAGCGGGCCCGGCGGCTATGTGGCGGCGATCCGCGCCGCCCAGCTCGGCCTGTCCACCGCCGTGGTGGAACGCGAACACCTGGGCGGCATCTGCCTGAACTGGGGCTGCATCCCCACCAAGGCGCTGCTGCGCTCGGCCGAGGTCATGCACCTCGCCAAGCACGCCGCCGACTACGGCCTGTCCGTGAACGGCGTGTCCTTCGACCTGGACAAGGTGGTCCAGCGCTCGCGCAAGGTGGCCGCCCAGCTCAACGGCGGTGTCAAGCACCTGCTGAAGAAGAACAAGGTCACCGTCATCGAGGGCGAGGGCAAGCTCGCCGGCAAGGGGCAGGTGGCCGTGACCAAGGGCGGCTCGCCCGTCGGCACCTTCGGCGCCAAGCACATCATCATCGCCACTGGGGCGCGTGCGCGCACGCTGCCGGGCCTTGAGGACGACGGCAAGCTGGTGTGGACCTACAAGAAGGCGATGACCCCCAACGCCTTCCCGAAGTCGCTGCTGGTCATCGGCTCCGGCGCCATCGGCATCGAGTTCGCCAGCTTCTACAACGCGCTCGGCTCCAAGGTGACGGTGGTCGAGGTGATGGATCGCATCCTCCCCGTCGAGGACGCGGAGATCTCCACCTTCGCCCGCAAGGCGTTCGAGAAGCAGGGCATGCGCATCATCACCGGCGCCAAGGCCGGCAACCTGCGGAAATCCGCCGACAGCGTCACGGTGGCCGTCGAGGCCGGCGGCAAGACCGAGGACATCACGGTGGACCGCGTCATCGTCGCGGTGGGCATCAGCCCGAACACCGAGAACCTGGGCCTGGAAGGCACCAAGGTGAAGCTGGACCGCGGCCACATCGTGACCGACGAGTACTGCCGCACCGGCGAGCCCGGCGTCTACGCCATCGGCGACGTGACCCAGCCCCCCTGGCTGGCGCACAAGGCCAGCCACGAGGGCGTCATCTGCGTGGAGGCCATCGCCGGCAAGCACCCGCACCCGCTCGACATCCGCTC
>NZ_DASPMG010000115.1:0-4692 GCF_035627195.1 Azospirillum sp. | reverse complement strand
GGAGCATGTTCGCCAGGATGCTGGCAAGCCGACCGAGAACGAGGCCGTCGGCATCGACGACGTACCACTTCTTCTCGATCTCGGACGGCTTCAGATTGAAGGTCTTCATCGCCACACTCGTTGAGTGAATCGTGGATCGGCAGGCCGCCGAATCCCGGGGCGCCGAAGCGGCCGGCTTTTTGAGGGAAATTCGCTCCGCTGTCAACGACAAAAATTCGCTCGCAAAATCAACAGCTTATAAAGCCGGTATCCTAATACCGCATCCCGAAAGCCGTTGATTCTAAAGCGATTTTCAGTCCGCCCCGCCGTCGCGGTATCCAGATACCGTCACGCTGACCGGTGCGTGCGGCGGGATGGAGTAGGTGCCGGTGGCGTGCGCAACGGGCTCGTCGAGCGCGTCCTCCGAGAACAGCAGCACCTCGCCATAGGCCAGCCGCTTGCCCAGCTTCAGCACCCGCCCCTCGCACACGATGCCCACGGGGGCCGGCCGGCGCAGGAAGTTGATGGTCATGGAGGTGGTGACGGCCAGCTCGACCCGGCCGATCAGGCTCAGCACGGCGGCGTACAGCGCCACGTCGGCCAGCCCGAACATGGCCGGCCCGGTGACGGTGCCGCCGGGACGGACGAAGTCGTCCTTATAGGGCATGCGCATGCGCACGCGCCCGGGGACCAGTTCGTCGATCGATACGCCGAAGTTGCCGACCAGCGGCACGCCCTCGCGGATCAGGGCCTCCAGGTCGGGGATGGAAATGGCGGGTGCGGCGGTCATGCGGGCGCTCATGATTGCGGGGGCATCCACCTATCTTGCCATACGCCCGCGTATTGTCACCCCCTTACCCTGCCGCCGCGGCAAACCCGCACCGCTCCACCGGGAAGCACAGGGTTACCGTCGTCCCCCGCCCCGGCGCGCTGTCCAGCGTCACCTGTCCGCCGTGCGCCTCGATCAGCGCCTTGGTGATGGTCAGGCCCAGGCCGACGCCGCCGGTCTGCCGGGCGTGCGCGGCCGCCGCCTGCCCGAAGGCCTCCCAGACGCGGCCGAGATCCTCCCGCGCGATGCCCATGCCGGTGTCGGTGACGCGGAACGCCAGCCCGCCGTCCGGCGCCAGCCGGGCGCCGATGCGCACGCTACCGCCGTGCCGGCTGAACTTGATGCCGTTGTGGCCGAGGTTGACCAGCATCTGCACGACGCGCCGCGAATCGCAGCGCAGCATCGGCAACCCCTCCGGCACGTCGGTTTCCAGCCGCACGCCGGCCTCCCGTGCGCGGTTGGTCAGGATCTGCGCGGCGCGGTCGGCGAGGTCGGACACCGCCGCCGTGTCCTCGCTCAGCTCCAGCACGCCCAGCTCGATGCGCGACACCTCAAGGATGTCGTCGATGATGCCCAGCAGGTGCCGGCCGGAGTTGTGGATCGCCTCGGCATAGCCGTCGTAGCGCGGGTTGCCGACGGGGCCGAACAGCGCGTTCTGCATCACCTCCGAATAGCCCAGGATGGCGTTCAGCGGCGTGCGCAACTCGTGGCTCATCACCGCCAGGAACTGCGTCTTGGAGCGGTTGGCCCCCTCCGCCTCGCGCGTGGCGGCCAGCAGCGCCGTCTGCGCCGCCTTCATGCGGGTGATGTCGTGCCCCTCGGCCACCAGGAAGACGACCTCGCCGGCATCGTCGCGGATCGGCGTCAGCGAGAAGTCGATGTCCAGCGTCACCCCGTCCGGCGAGGTGTGCGTCGTCTCGAACCGCACCGTCTCGCCGTGGAGTGCCGCGACGATGCCGTCACGCAGCCGCTCCACCCCCGCCGGCTCGGTCCACCACGGCGTCTCCCAGAACAGCCGCCCGCGGATGTCCGCCTCGGTGGCGCCGATGAAGCGCAGCGCCGTCTGGTTCACCTCGATGATGCGGCCACCGGGCGTCAGCAGGCCGATGAACTGGATGGTGTGGTCGAGGATGGCGCGGAACCGCCGCTCCCGGTCGCGCAGGGCCAGGTTGGCGTGGCGCTGCTCGGTCACGTCCAGCAGCGCCGCCTCCATGCGCCCGTCGCCCACCCGCCCGTCATTCACACGCCATGCGGTGATCGACACCCAGCGCGCGCCCTGCCCGCGGTCGGCCAGACGCACGCAGATGTGCCGCGACCCGGTGTCGTCCCGCCGGGAATCGACCCAGGCGGCGAAGGCGGCTGCGTCCTCCGGCTCCAGCAGGTCGAGCAGCCCGGCCTTGCCGGACAGCAGCGCCGCGCGGTCCAGCCCCAGCCGGCCGACGTTGTTGGTGGCGTATTCGATGGGCAGGTTGCCCTCCGCCCGCCAGACCAGCCCCACGACCGGGCTGCGCTCGATCATGGCGGCGAGGCGGATGCGCTCCTCCTCCGCCAGCCGCCGTTGCGTGGTGTCGCGGCCCACCGACTGGACGGCCACGAGTTGCCCCCTGGCGTCGAACACGGCCAGCCGCCGCCACGTGATCCAGCGCACCGTCCCGTCGCCGGCGGGCCCGTCGCCGGTCGGCCAGCGCTCCTCGCTCGCCGCCAGCGGGGCTGCCGGTGTGGCGTCGCGCACGAACCGCTCGATGGCCGCCAGCGTCTCCGGCGCCAGGATGGTGCGCAGGTTGAGGCCGACGAACCGCCTCGGCGTCATCCCGCAGGCCGCGGCGAACTGGCGGTTCACCAGCGTGACGGTGAGGTCCGGCGTGAAGCGGCAGATCAGCTCCGACTGGTCGTCGATGGCCGTGCGGAACTTCTCGCGGCTGGAAAACACGGCGCAGACGAAGCACTGCTCGTCGGTGACGTCGGCCAGCGTGATCAGGCACAGGCCGTCGCCCAACTCCGTCACCGCGTAGCTGACGCCGCGCTCCGCCCCATCCGGCCGGCGCAGCAGAGCGGACCCGCGCGGCATCGTCGGCACCCAGGCCGCTCCACCCATGGGCGCGCCACCGGTGAGCGGCGTCAGCAGGTCGAACGGGCGCCCGATCAGGTCGGCGACGCCGCGGCCGGTCAGTTCTGCCATGGCCGCGTTGGCGTCGGCCACGCGGCCGTCGGCACCGACCACGCAGGTCGCGGCCGGGCTGTGCGAGAACACGGACCGCCAGTCGATGGCGGCGCCCCCGGCATTCTCCGGCGCCACGTCCGTGCCTCCCCTTGCATTTTCCGGATGCTGTATCCCCTCATCATGGCGGAAAAACCCCAACCTCGACAAGGGGATCCCTCCACCCTGGATTGCACACAAACGGGCAAATTAACAACAGTTCGTTTTTGCTATTCAAGACGTTGAACAAAATTTTCTGTTGAAATGTTCTCCGCCCTGTTCTCTCATGCCTGTGATCTGCAACGCGCCGGTTCCCGTGGGGTTGGCTGCGGAGTACAGTCCGGCTCCAAAACCACGAACATCCGGCACGGAGGGAACGAGGATGGGCGCCCCCACCACTGATAAGGCCAGCACGGATACGGGCAGCGAACCGCTGGTCCTGCGCCGCGACCAGGACGGCGTGACGACGCTGACGCTCAACCGGCCGCAGGCGCGCAACGCGCTGTCCATGGGCCTGATGGCGGCGCTGCAGGGCGAGCTGGACGCCATCCACGTGGATCCATCGGTCAAGGTGGTGGTGCTGGCGGGCGCCGGCCCGGCCTTCTGCTCCGGCCACGACCTGAAGGAGATGCGCGCCAACCCCGGCCGCGACGCGGTGGCCGCCGTCTTCGCCCAGTGCTCCGCGCTGATGCAGCGCGTCACCACGCTGCGCCAGCCGGTGATCGCGCGCGTGCACGGCATCGCCACGGCGGCCGGCTGCCAGCTCGTCGCCACCTGCGACCTCGCCTACGCCGCCGACGACGCCCGCTTCGCCACGCCGGGTGTCAACATCGGCCTGTTCTGCTCCACCCCCATGGTGGCGCTGAGCCGCGCCGTCGGCCGCAAGGCGGCCATGGAGATGCTGCTGCTGGGCGACTTCGTGTCGGCGGCGGAGGCTGAGGCGCAGGGCCTGATCAACAAGGCCGTGCCCGCCTCCACGCTGGATGACGTGGTGCACGGCGTGGCCGCCAAGATCGCGTCGAAGTCGCCGCTGACGCTGGCCATCGGCAAGGAGGCGTTCTACCGCCAGATCGAGCAGGACCTCGCCTCCGCCTACGCCTACGCCAGCGAGGTGATGACGACGAACATGCTGGCCCGCGATGCCCAGGAAGGCATCGACGCCTTCATTGAAAAGCGCCAGCCGACCTGGTGCGGGCAATGAGGTGCGGGCAATAATGGGTGACGCCATGAACCACGACACCTACACCGACGACTTCCTGCGCGGCGTGCTCCAGCGCACCAAGGTGATCGCGCTCGTCGGCGCCTCCGCCAGCCCGATCAAGGCCAGCTACTTCGTCATGAAGTACATGCAGTCCAAGGGCTACCGCGTCATCCCCGTCAACCCCGGCCTCGCCGGCCAGACGCTGCTGGGCGAGACGGTGTACGCCAAGCTGGCTGACGTTCCGGACTCCGTCGACATGGTCGACATCTTCCGCAACGCCCAGGCCGCCGACGGCATCACCGACGAGGCGATCGCCAAGGGTGCGAAGATCGTGTGGATGCAGTTGGGCGTGCGCAACGACGCGGCGGCCGCGCGCGCCGAGGCGGCCGGGTTGACGGTGGTCATGAACCGCTGCCCGAAGATCGAATACCAGCGCCTGTGCGGCGAGATCAGCCGCGGCGGCATCAATTCGAACATCATCTCCAC
>NZ_DASPMG010000114.1:0-6594 GCF_035627195.1 Azospirillum sp. | reverse complement strand
TAGCGGGGCGACAGGACGCCGTAGCGCTTGGCCCACCACGCGGTGAGGACCGGGGTCAGCAGCGAGGTGACGACGACGCAGGTGGCGACCAGGGCGGTGGCGGCCGGGGCGACCGGGGCGAACGTCGGCTCGATCGAGGCGATGATCGGCGGGACCGTGACGGCGGCACCGGCGGTCGAGGCGGCACCCACGCCGGCCGTGCCGTTGCCCTTGGCCAGGAAGATATCGGCGATCACCAGCGTGAAGCCCGTCACCACGATCACCGCCAGACCCAGCACGATGCCCAGCAGGCCGGTGTTCAGGATGGTGGTGAAGTTCAGGTTGTTGCCCAGCGCGAAGGCGAAGAAGGGCACCATCACCGGCACGGCCTTGCCGAAGAATTCGCGGAAATCCTTGTCCAGGTTGCCCAGGATGAAGCCGATGACGAAGGGCAGCAGGGCGCCGACCATGGTCTGCCACGGGAAGCTGGCGAGCCCGGCGAGGCCCAGCGTCAGCATCGTCATGAACGGGCCGGACTCCAGGCACATCAGGCAGAAGGCGCCGGATTCCTCCTTGGTGCCGTACTGCTGCATCAGCGCCATGTACATGCCGCCGTTGGTGTCGTTCATGGCGGCGATGATCGCCAGCACCGACAGCCCGGCGAAGAAGCCCGAGGTGACGCCGTCCGCCGGGATGAAGAAGGAGGCGACGACGCCCGCCGTGGCGGCGGTGAGAACCTTGACCGAAACCAGCACGCCGCTCTTGCGCAGGACCAGCGGCGTGGCCTTCAAGCTGATGCTGGCGCCGATGCAGAAGAACCACACGGACAGGATCGGCAGGGTGCCGGTGATCAGGCCGTTGGTGAAGGACCCGAAGAACTTGCCGGTACCGGGCGCGAAGGTGTTGAGGCACGCGCCCAGGAACAGGGGCAGGATCATCATCCCGCCGGGGATGCGATCGATCCGGGACTTGATGTTCATCGTCGATACTCCTTGGCCGATCCAGCGTAGCGGATCTTGCAAGGTCGCTGGAGCGACATTGTTCGAAGAAGGTCGTGGCCGGGCGGCGCCGTCACTGGGCCCATCGTAAGGGGGCCCATCGCAGGGGCGCGCGCCGCAAGGGGGCCGATCGTCGGCGGCGGTGTCCGTGCGCCGGGTAACCTTCGTCCGTCGGGACGCTCCGGGATGTAGACCGGGTCATTGGGATGCTCCTCCCCAAGCCACCGGGCCGATGCGCTTCCCCTTCTTGAAGGGTGGCCGACCTGCGGCGGTTCAGGTGTGTGTGGCGGCGCCGCTTTCTCCCGAGGGCGTCCATGGCCGATTTATACTAATATACTAGTGTGCATGGCAAGCCCGAAACGCACCCTCCGCCACCGCCTGACACAATGTCGCACCCCATGCGTTCGGTTGGCCGGTACCGATGCCTGAGCGCGAAGGCGCGCGCACCTGATACGCATCGGCTCCCGGTGCTGTCGATCAGCACTCCCCTTCCGAGCAGTGTCGGCCGCACGAAGACGCGGCATTGCGCGACGAGTCGGACAAATCGGGCGGGACGTCCATTTATCTTGCCTTTTATCTATTGCAAAAGTCAGTTTTAAAGAAAATCCACAGCCCGGTCCACGGAGGGAATTCTTGAGCAATTCGGCCCATGAGGAATTCACGAAGATGACCACTGTCGGCTCCGTCCACATCCGGGGTTCGGCCACGCTGATGGCGCCGGTTCAGGCGGCGGCGGAGGGCTTCATGGGCGAACAGCGCGGCCTGATCGCCACGGTGTCGGGCGGCGGCACCGGGCGCGGCATCCGCAGCGTCATCGACGGCACCGCCGATCTTGCCATGTCCTCCGCCGAGCTGGACGGCGGCGACCGCAAGAAGGCGGCGCGCCAGGGCAAGGAACTGGCCGTCCATCTTCTGGCGCACGACGCCATCCTGCCCTGCGTGCACCCCGACAACCCCGTGCGCGACCTCTCCATCGAGCAACTGCGCAGCGTCTACAGCGGCGAGACCACCAACTGGCGCGAACTGGGCGGGCACGACGCGCCCATCGCCGTCACCTCCTATGACCCGCTGTCGGGCACCTACGAGGCGTGGCACGCCTTGGTGCTGCGCGACGAGAGCATCACGCCCAAGGCGACGATCCTGGAAACGTCGGCGCTGCGCGCGAGGGTGGCGAAGGACCCGAACGCCATCGGCTACATCGCCCACACCTTCCTGGACGCTAGCGTCCGCGCCGTGTCGGTGGAGGGAAAGGCGGCCACGGCCGAGACGATCCGCTCCAGCGCCTATCCGCTGCGCCGGCCGCTCAGCCTCGTCTCCCTGAAGGCACCCAGCGGCGCGGTGCAGCGGTTCGTGGCCTACATGCTCGACCCGGCCAAGGGGCAGAGACTGCTGGCCGCCGCCGGCAACGTGCCCGTGACCTGATCCGGAGAGGCTGCAATGAAACGACGCGACTTCCTGGCCATCACCGGCGCCACGTCCGCCGGGCTCCTCACCGGCGCCTGGACGCTGCCCTGGCAGCACAAGCCGGCGGAACCGCTGCTGATCGCCGGTTCCACCAACGTGCTGCCCTTCACCAAGGCGCTGCTGCCGGCCTTCGGCAAGCACCATGGCGGTCTGGAGATCATCACCGACGGCGGCGGCTCGCTGGCCGGGCTGATCGCGCTCAAGCGCGGCGCCATCGACATCGCGGCCATGTCGCGCGAGCTGAAGCGGGCCGAGGACGACGGGCAGGTCTGCGACCACCTGTTCGGCAAGGACGCGGTCGCCGTCGTCACGGCGCCCGGCAACCCGGTGGGCGGCGTCACCCGCGTCGAGGTGCGCGACGTGCTGGCCGGCAAGATCACCGACTGGGCGGACCTCGGCGGTCCCGCCGGCCCCATCGACGTGATCAACCGCGCCCCGGGCTCCACCACCCGCAAATGGATGGAGGAGAACGTCATGGGCGGCGCCGAGATGGCCCGGCACGTGACGCTCGCCGCCTCCGCCGCGGCGCTGGCGTCCGCGGTGGCCGCCAACCCGCGGGCGCTGGGTTTCCTGGCCACCCGCGACCTGACGGGGAACGTGAAGCCGATGGCCGTCAACGGCGTGGCGATCGGGCGGGCGACCATCTATTCCGGGCGCTACCCGCTGACCCGCTCGCTTTATTACGTGACGCGCACCAGCCCCGCCGAGCCGGTGCGCCGCTTCCTCGACTTCGTGCGCAGCGCCGAAGGGCAGGATGCGCTCGAACCCGACCTGCTGCGCGTCTACTGAACGAGGCCCTTTGATGGCAAGCCATGGCGAGAAGCTGCTCGGCAAGTTCCTGGAGCGGCTGCAGCAGAACCCGAACGTCCGGCGCGGCATCGGCATCGCGCTGGTCGCCGCCATCCTGGCGGGAGCGGGGTATTTCGTCTTTCAGATGATCCCGCGCCAGTACACCCTGACGATCACCGGCGGCGAGATCCTGGGCAACCGGCACTTCGTCGCCAAGGCGATGCAGGAATCCGCCGCCGAGGCCGGGCTGACGCTGCGCATCAAACCCACCCACGGCACCTTCGAGGGGCTGGAAGCGGTCGAGGCCGGCACGCTGGACCTCGCCCTGGTGCAGGGCGGACTGGAAGGCAACTATCCCAACGTCCAGCACGTGGCGACCCTGGCGCCCGAGCTGGTGCATTTCCTCGTCCGGCCGGAGATCAAAGCCGTCCAGGACCTAAAGGGCAAGTCGATCAACCTCGGTTCCAAGAGCGGCGGCACCCGCGTGGTCGCCAAGCAGATCCTCGGCCTGTCCGGGCTGGAGGAGGGCATCGATTACGTCGAGGTGAACCACGGCGTGGACGACATCGTCGGCATGCGCCCGGAACGGCTGCCGGACGCGGTGGTCAACGTCTCCTTCCTGCCGTCCTACCTCGCCGACTTCCTGGTGAAGGAGCGCGGCTACCGCCTGCTGGAGATGCCGTTCCCCTCGTCGCTGGCGCTGCGCCTGGGCTGGGTCGCCGACGGCCGCATCCTCGGCTACATGTACAGCATCAGCCCGCCGGTCCCGGCCGCCGACATCAAGGTGGTCGGCGTCAACCTGCACCTCGTCGCCAACAGGAATGTCGACCCCAAGGCCGTCTACAAGGCGCTGGAGGTGCTGTACAGCCCGACCGTCGCCAGCCGGCTGCGCATGCGGCTCGACGAGACGAACATCGCCCTGCCGTCGGGCTATCCGCTGTCCGATGGCACGCTGGCCTTCATGGCGCGCAACAGCCCGATGCTGTCGGCCAAGCTGCTCGATCAGGCCAAGAGCCTTTTCGGCCTGATCATGACGTCGCTGTCGGCCTTCATCGTGCTGTGGCGCTGGTTCAGCGGCCAGCAATCGACCGAGGACAAGGCTTTCAAGGGCTACGTCAAGCAGGTGGGTGAGATCGAGCGCGAGATCCGCGTCATCGACCTGAACGAGAACGCCACCGAAGCCGACATCGCCGCCGTCGCGGCCAGACTGTCGGAACTGAAGGAGAAGGCGTTGAAGGAATACCCCTCCGGCATGTTCAAGAACGACTCCGTCGTGGACAAGCTGCTGGCCGGCATCGCCGACACGCGCCGGTATCTGCTGGCCGTCCGGGCACGCGTGGAAAGCCGGCGCGCCGCGGCGGCGGCGCCAGCGCCCGAACCGGTGGCGTAACGCACCACCGGCCCCGCCCGCCTTGGCCCCCTCAGCCGCCCGCCGCCAGCGCGGCGGCTTCGCGGGCGAGGCGTTCGATCTCGTCCCAGCGGCGGGCCTTCACCGCCTCGGCGGGCGTCAGCCAGGTTCCGCCCAGCGCGAAGACGTTGGGCAGGGACAGGATCTCGCCCACGTGCTCGGCGCGCAGGCCGCCGGTCGGGCAGAAGCGCACCTCCGGGATCAGCGGCGCCATGCCCTTCAGCGCCGGGGCGCCGCCGTTCAGCATGGCGGGGAAGAACTTCAGCTCGCGGAAGCCGTGCTCCCAGGCGATCAGCGCCTCGGTCACCGTGGCGATGCCGGGCAGGTAGGGGATGCCGGCCATCTTGGCGGCCTCGGCCAGCCGGTCGGTCAGGCCGGGGCTGACGACGAAGCGGGCGCCGGCATCGCGCGCCCGAGCGAACTGCTCCGGCCGGATCAGCGTGCCCAGGCCGACGATGGCCTCCGGCACCTTGGCGGCGATGGCCTCGGCGCAGGCGAATGCCGCGGGGGTGCGCAGCGTCACCTCCAGCGCCGTCAGCCCGCCGGCGACCAGCGCCCGGGCCAGCGGCACGGCCTCCGCCGGGTCGTCGAGCACGAGCACCGGAACGACGCGCGGTCCGGTCAGGATGGGTTCAAGAAGCGGCAGGGACATGGCGGGGCCTCGTCTGGAAATCGCTGTTCACGGGTCCCCCGGAGAAATACAGCGGGGTGGCGTGGCGGACGTCATCGATGGTCAGTTGCAGGCCGTCGAGGTGGGTAACCATGGCCGCGACGGCGCGGTCGGGATCATGGTCGGCAATGGCGTCGACGATGCGCTCGTGCTCGGCGATCACCTTGCCGATGTGGCCGGCGACGGGAAGGGTCAGGCGGCGGCAGCGGTCGACCTGCACCTTGACCTGCTGCACCACCGCCCACACGCCGGGGGACCCGGCCATGGCCGCGATCTGCGCGTGGAACGCCTCGTCGGCCTGATGGAAGCCGTCGGGGTCCCCGGCCGCGTCCGCCTCGTGCTGCTGTTCCACGAAGGCGCGCAGGCGGGCGATCTGGCTGCGCGTGCCAAGCTCGGCGGCCATGCGGACCGTGGTCTGCTCCAGCGCCCGGCGGATCAGGCTGGCTTCGGGCAGGGAGGAGAGGGGGATGCGGGCGACGAAGGTGCCGGACTGCGGGAAGATCTCGACCAGCCCTTCGTCGGCCAGCTTCAGCACCGCTTCGCGCACGGGCGTGCGGCTGACGCCGTAGGCGGCGGCCACCTGCTTCTCGACCACCGGCGCGCCCGGCGGGCGGCGCAGCGACACGATGGCGTCGCGCAGGTCGCGGTAGATCGTCGTCGCGGCGGTGCCCCTGCGGGTGGGGCTGGGCCGTGTAGGGGTAGGGATTGCGGCCATGGCGCCCTCGCCGTTCACGACCCGGCGGCCATTGCCGCGCGCGGAATGATGGCGCCGCGGTGCTGGATGACCACGGCAGCCAGCCGATGGCCGGCGCGCGCCGCGTCCTCCGGCATTCGACCGGCAAGGCGCGCGGCGAGGTAGCCGGCGCTGAAGCTGTCCCCGGCGGCCGTGGTGTCGACGACGGTCGCCACGCGCTCGGCCGGCACCAGAGCGTCCCGGCCGTTGCCGACCACGCGGCAGCCGGGTTCCTCCAGCTTCAGCACGATCTCCGGCACGCCGGCCGCGCGCACGCGGTCCAGCACGGCGGCGGCATCGGCGTCGTCGTACAGGTCGCGCAGGTCGCCCACGCCGGGCAGCGCGATGTCCGTGCGCGCCAGCATGGCGTCGTAGGCGCGGCGCGCCGTCTCGCGGTCCGGCCACAGGCGCGGGCGCCAGTTGGTGTCGAAGGCGACGCGGCCGCCGCGCCGGCGGACGCGGTCGAGCAGCGGGAACAGCAGCTCGCGCCCGCGCTCGCCCCAGATCGCCAGGCTGATGCCGGAGAGGTAGAGCAGGTCGTAGCCTTCCAGCG
>NZ_DASPMG010000113.1:0-42953 GCF_035627195.1 Azospirillum sp. | reverse complement strand
GCCCCGGCGCGCGCGGTCTACATCCTGGGCGCGCCCGAGGCCCGGCCGCTGGTCGAACGCGCCGCCGCGCACCTGGGCGAACCGCTGGAGGTGGTGGAACTGGAGCGCAAGACGCCGCTCACCCTGCTGGAGCGCCGGCTGGAATGGCCGGAGGTGGAGCCCGGCGACGCGCTGATCGCCTTTTCCCGGCGCGAGGTGCTGAGCGTGCGCGACACGCTGCTGGCGCGCGGGCTGTCGGTCGCCACGGTGTACGGCGCGCTGGCCCCGGCGGTGCGGCGGCGCGAGGCGGCGCGCTTCGTCTCCGGCGAGGCGGACGTGGTGGTGGCGACCGACGCCATCGGCATGGGGCTGAACCTGCCGTGCCGGCGCGTGCTGTTCACCGCGCTGGAGAAGTTCGACGGCAGCGCCGTGCGTGCGCTGACCGCCACGGAGGTGAAGCAGATCGCCGGGCGCGCCGGGCGCTTCGGCAAGCACGACGAGGGTGCCTTCGGCGTCGTCGCCCGCGGCACGCCGCAGACGTTGCGGCAACTGCTGGACAAGGCCGACCACCGGCTTCGCCCCGACGCGCCGCTGGCCGTGCGCCCGACGCGCGCCATGCTGGCGCGGCTGGCCGAGCAGGTGGGGACGGCGGAAGCCACGCTGCTGGTCGACAGCTTCGCTGCCGCCCGCACGGCGGATTCCCCCTACCGCGTCAGCGACCTGTCGCGCGTGCGGCGGCTGGCGGTGCTGCTGGACGGGCGGCGGCTGACGCTTGGGGCGAAGCTCGACCTGCTGCTGGCGCCGGCCGACCTGGACGAGCCGGGCGACGCGCGGATCCTGGCCGCCATCCTGGACGCGGTGGAGGCGGGCGAGCCGCTGCCCATCGGCCGCGTGGTGCCGCTGCGCATCGACGCCCTGGACGCCCAGGCGCTGGAGGAACTGTCGCGCGCCTGCGACCTGTACCACTGGGCGGCGCGCAAGTTCCCCGACCTGCTGCCCGATCGCACCCTGGTGCGCGCCAAGCGTGACGCGGTGGGGGCGCGCCTGTCGGAACTGCTGGCCACGCGGGCGCGGAGGCGGGAGCCGGCGCCGAAGGCAGGATTCCGAGGCGCGCCGAGGAAGAGGTTCGGGCCGCGAAGGCGGTAGGCGGCCCAATGTCATGCACCGGCCTACACCACCCGTCCCTCGATCGGGTACTGCGGGTCGTTGTAGCCGGGCGTGGACGGATGGCCGGTGGCGACGAGGCCGTTCACCAGGGCTTCGTCCTCCGCCGTGAAAATGTAATCGAGGGCGCCCAGGTAGTCGCGCCACTGCTCCTCGGTGCGCGGGCCAGCGATGGGGGCGGTGATCAGGCGGTTGTTCAGCACCCACGCCACCGCGAACTGGCCGGGCGTGATGCCGCGCGATTCCGCGTGGCGCTTGATCACCTGGGCGATCTCCAGGCTCTCGGCACGCCATTCCGTGTTCATCATGCGGGTGTCCTTGCGGCCGGCGCGGGTGTCGGCCGGCGGTTCGCCGCCCGGAGCGTACTTGCCGGTCAGTACGCCGCGCGCCAGCGGGCTGTAGGGAACCACGCCCAGGCCGTAGTGGCCGCAGGCGGGCAGCACCTCGACCTCCGGCATGCGGTTCATGGCGTTGTAGTAGGGCTGGCAGGCCACTGGGCGGTCGATGCCCAGCGCGTCGCAGATCCGGCAGACCTCGGCGATGCGCCAGGCGCGGAAGTTGGACAGGCCGAAGGCGCGGATTCTGCCGGCGCGGATCAGGTCGCCCAGCGCCGCCACCGTCTCCTCCAGCGGGGTGTCGGGATCCTCGCGGTGCAGGTAGTAGAGGTCGATCCAGTCGGTGCCCAGGCGCTTCAGGCTCGCCTCGCAGGCCAGCGTGACCCAGCGGCGCGACAGGCCGCGCCGGTTCGGGTCCTTGCCCATGGCGTTGCCGACCTTGGTGGCGAGGATCCAGCGCTCGCGCTCCGTGCGGATGGCGCGGCCGACCACCTCCTCCGACCGGCCTTCGTTGTAGACGTCGGCGGTGTCGATGAAGTTGATCCCGGCCTCGGCCGCGTGCGCGATGATGCGGCCGGCCGTCGGCTCGTCTGTCGGGCCGCCGAACATCATGGTGCCCAGGCACAGCGGCGACACCTTGACGCCGCTGCGGCCCAGCTTGCGGTAATGCATGCCATTCCTCCCGTTTGTTTTCGTCGTGGACGTCAGGCGTCCACCAGCCCGCGGTGCTTCAGCAGCGGTTCGATCTCCGGCGCGCGGCCGCGGAAGGCGACGTAGAGGTCCATGGGATCGCGGGTGTCGCCGGAGGAATAGATCGCCTTCAGGCCGGCCGACAGCGTCGGGTCGAAGACGTTTCCAGCTTCCTTGAACGCCTCGAAGCCGTCGGCGTCCAGCACCTCCGCCCACAGGTAGCAGTAATAGCCGGCGGCATAGCCGCTACCACCGAACAGGTGCTGGAAATGCGCCGGGCGGTGGCGGACGCCGATCTCCGCCGGCACGCCGATGCGGCCCAGCACCTCGCGCTCGAACGCCGCGACGTCAAGGCCGTCCGGCTTTTCCTGCGTGTGGAAGGCGAGGTCGAGGAGGGCGGCGGCTGTGTACTCCACCGTTGCGAAGCCCTGGTTGAAGGTGCGGGCGGCCAGCAGGCGCTTCAGCAGGTCTTCCGGAATCGGTTCGCCGGTCTCGTGGTGGACGGCGTAGGTGCGCAACGTCTCCGGCGCCGCCATCCAGTGCTCGTACACCTGCGACGGAAACTCGACGAAATCGCGGCGCACGGACGTGCCGGATTGCGACGGGTAGCGCACCTTGCTGAGAAGGCCGTGCAGGCCGTGGCCGAACTCGTGGAACAGGGTCTCCGCCTCGTCGAAGCTGAGCAGGGTCGGGCTGCCCTTGGCGAAGTTGCTGTTGTTCACGATGATCGGTGCGACCGGGCCGTCGAAGCTCTCCTGGTCGCGGTAGCTGCTCATCCACGCGCCGGAGCGCTTGCCGGCGCGGGCGAAGTTGTCGTGCAGGAACAGGCCGACGTGGGCGCCCTCGGCGTCCCGCACCTCGTAGACGCGGACGTCGGGGTGGTAGACGGGCAGGCCGTCACGCTCCGCGAAGGTGACGCCGAACAGGCGCGTGGCGGTGTCGAAGGCGGCGCGCACCATGTTGTCCAGGACGAAATACGGCTTCACTTCGGCTTCGTCCAGGTCGTACTCCGCCTGCCGGACCTTTTCGGCGTAGTAGCGCCAGTCCCACGGCTCGATGGCGGCGTTCAGCCCCTCGGCGCGGGCCTGGGCCTGCAAAAGGTCACGTTCCGCCGCCGCCTTGCGCTTGGCCGGTTCCCACACCTTCAGCAGCAGGTTTTCCACCGCCCCGGTGGTCTTCGCCATGGCGTCGTCGAGCTTGTAGTCGGCGTAGGTGGCGTAGCCCAGCAGCCGCGCCTGCTCGGCGCGCAACGCCACGATCTCGCGGATCAGGGGCGTGTTGTCGTGCTCGCCAGGATTGGTGCCTCGGCGGTTCCACGCCTCGTACACCGTCTGCCGCAGGTCGCGGCGGGCGGAGAAGGTGAGGAACGGCTCGACCGAGGAACGCGAGAGGGTGATGACGTAGCGCCCCTCCAGCCCGCGCTCGCGCGCGGCACCGGCCGCCGCGTCGCGCGCGAAGCCGGGCAGGCCGTCCAGGTCGCCCTCGTCGAGCGCGAGGTGCCACTCCTTCTCGTCGTGCAGGACGTTCTGGTTGAACAGCGTGTGCAGCGTCGCCAGCCGTTCGGAGATGGCGGACATGCGCGCCTTGGCTTCCGCCTCAAGGCCGGCGCCGCTGCGGATGAAGTCCAGGTGCATCCGCTCGATCAGGCGCATCTGGTCGGTGGCGAGGCCCAGCGTGTCGCGCCGGGCAAAAAGGTCGGCGATGCGCGCGAACAGCGTGGGATCGAGCGCGATGCGCATGTGATGCTGCGCCAGCTTCGGCGCGTAGTCGCGCGCGATGGCTTCCAGCGCGTCGCTGGTGTTGCTGGAGTTCAGGTTGAAGAACACCGAGCTGACCCGCGTCAGCAGCCGGCCGCTGCGCTCCATCGCCTCCACCGTGTTGGCGAAGGTCGGCGGTTCGGTGGAGGCTGTGATCGCCTCCACCTCCGCGATCTGCTCGGCCATGCCCTGGTCGAAGGCGGGCGGGAAGTGTTCGGGGGCGATGCGGTCGAAGGGGGGAAGGCCGAACGGGGTGGTCCAGGCCTCGAAGAAGGGATTGTCGGTCATGCGGGCTCTCGGATTGGGTCCCTTGCATCTAGGGCGTTCCGCACCGGCTGCCCAGCCCCTTTCTTCGACTGTCGGTCATTGTCGCGCAGCACCACGTAGATGGCCGGGATGACCAGCACGGTCAGCAGCGTGGAACTCAGCAGGCCGAACAGCATGGAGATCGCCAGACCCTGGAAGATCGGGTCTGTCAGGATGAAGGCGGCGCCGATCATCGCCGCCACGGCGGTGAGCAGGATCGGCTTGAAGCGGATGGCGCCGGCCGCCAGCACCGCCTGACGCAGCGGCAGGCCGCGTTCGCGCAGGTGACGGATGAAGTCGACCAGCAGGATCGAATTGCGCACGATGATGCCGGCCAGGGCGATGAAGCCGATCATCGACGTCGCCGTGAACGCCGCCCCGAACAGCCAGTGGCCGAACACGATGCCGATCAGCGTCAGCGGCACCGGCACCAGGATCACCAGCGGCAGCTTGAAGCTGCCGAACTGCCCGACCACCAGCAGGTAAATGCCCAGGATCGCCACCGCGAACGCGGCACCCATGTCGCGGAAGGTGACGTAGGTGATCTCCCACTCCCCCTCCCACAGCAGCTTGGGCGCGCTCTGGTCGTCCGGCTGGCCGTGCAGGAGGACTTCGGGCGCGCCGTGCAGGCCGGCCGCCTTCCAGTCGATGGCGGCCAGCCGGTCCTGCACCGCCAGCATGCCGTAGACCGGCGCCTCGTACCGGCCGGCAAGGTCGGCCATGACCATCTCGGCCGGCCGCCCGTTGCGGCGGAAGATCGAGTACGACGCCGGCTCCCGCGTCATGGTCACGAGATCGCCCAGCTCGACGTTGCCGCGGGCACCGGGAACGGGGGTGGCGAGGATACGCTCCGACAGGAAAAGGTCGGATTTCGGCAGGCGCACGGCGATCTCGATCGGCGCGCGGCCGGCGCCGCGGTGCGAATAGCCGACCGGCACGCCGCCCACCAGGGACTGGAGCGTGTCGTACACCGCCTGTTCCTCGACGCCATGGAACTCCAGGCTCTCGCGGTCGAGGGCGAAGCGCAGCCGCTCGCCGGGCTCGCGCACCGTGCCGTCCACGTCGACGACGAAGTCGACGCCGCGGAACGCCTGCTCCACCAGACGCGCGGTGGTGCGGCGGGTGTCGGTGTCCGGGCCGTAGACCTCCAGGAGAAGGGTGGACAGCACCGGCGGGCCGGGCGGCACCTCGACCACCTTCACGGTGGTGCCCGTGGGCACGGGCAGGTCCTTCAGCCGCTCGCGGATGTCCAGCGCGATGGCGTGGCTGGCGCGGGCGCGAGCCTCCTTGGGCGCCAGATTGACCTGCAAGTCGCCCTGTTCGGGCTGGTTGCGCAGGTAGTAATGGCGCACGAGACCGTTGAAGTTGAAGGGCGACGCGGTGCCGGCGTAGGCCTGCACGCTGGCCAGTTCCGGCAGGTCGGCGAGCTTGGCGGCGGCCGACAGCAGCACGCGTTCCGTGTCCTCCGGCGAGGCGCCGCGCGGCAGGCCGACGACGACCTGCAGCTCCGACTTGTTGTCGAAGGGCAGCAGCTTGACCGTGACGTCCTTGGTGTAGAAGGCGCCGGTCGAGACCAGCGTCGCCACGCCGACGGCCAGCAGGAAGATCCACGCCGTGCGCTTCGAACGGATCACCGGCCGTGCCACCGACAGGTAGGCCCGGCCCAGCTTGCCGCCGTCGGAAGCATGCCCCCCATGCCCGCCGCCATGCGCCGGGGCGTCGCCGGGGCGCAGCTTCACCATCAGCCAGGGCGTCAGCACCATGGCGACGAAGAAGCTGAACAGCATGGCGGCCGAGGCGTTGGCCGGGATCGGGCTCATGTACGGGCCCATCAGGCCGGACACGAACATCATCGGCAGGAGGGCCGCGATCACCGTCAGCGTCGCGACGATGGTCGGGTTGCCGACCTCCGCCACCGCCTCGATCGCCGCCTGGATCTTGGAGCGGCCGTCCTTCATGGACCAGTGGCGGTCGATGTTCTCAACCACCACGATGGCGTCGTCCACCAGGATGCCGATGGAGAAGATCAGCGCGAACAGGCTGACGCGGTTGATGGTGTAGCCCATCAGCCAGGAGGCGAACATGGTCAGCAGGATCGTCGTGGGGATGACGATCAGCGTCACCACCCCCTCCCGCCAGCCGATCGCCAGCACGATCAGCACGACGATCGACACCGTCGCCAGCGCCAGATGGAACAGCAGCTCGTTGGCCTTCTCGTTCGCCGTCTCGCCGTAGTCGCGGGTGACGGTGACGGTCAGATCCTTGGGCAACTCGTGCGCGGCGATGGCGTGCACGCGCTCCAGCACGCGTTCGGAAATCGTCACGGCGTTGGCACCGGCGCGCTTGGCGACGGCCAGCGTCACGGCCGGTACGCGGATCATCCCGCCTTTGCCGTCCGGCACAAGGTGCCACGCCTTGCTTTCGTCGGGCCGTGCGCCGACCACGACGTTCGCCACGTCCTTCACATAGATCGGACGGCCGTCGCGCGTGGTGACCAGCAGCAGGCCGATGTCCGCCGTTCCCTGCAGCGTCTGCCCGGCGACCACCGGCAGGCTGCCGCCGGCCGAGCGCACCTGTCCGACGACGAAGGAGCGGTTGGCGTTCTTCACCTTCTCGACCAGTTGGTTCAGCGTGACGCCGTACAGCGCCAGCCGCTCCGGGGCCGGCTCCACGCGGATCTGGTCGGGCCGGCCGCCGACGAGGTAGGCGAGACCCACGTCCTCCACCGGCACGATGCGAGCCAGCAGCTCGTCGGCCACCGCGTGCAGCGCGTTGTCGGTCCAGCGCTCGGCGGCCTCCGGCTTCGGCGCCAGGGTTAGCGTCAGGATCGCCACGTCGTTGATGCCGCGGCCGACGATCAGCGGCTCCGGGATGCCCAGCGGGATGCGGCCCATGTTGGCGCGCACCTTCTCGTGCACGCGCAGGATGGCGTCGTCGGCATCGGTGCCGACCAGGAAGCGGGCGGTGACCACCGCCTGGTCGTCCTGCGTCTGGCTGTAGGTGTGCTCGACACCGTCGATGCCCTTGACGATTTCCTCCAGCGGCTTGGTGACCAGTTCCACCGCGTCGCCGGCCTTCAGCCCGTCGGCGCGCACGAGAATGTCGACCATGGGCACGCTGATCTGCGGCTCCTCCTCCCGCGCCAGCGACAGGAGCGCCACGGTGCCGACGACGATGGCGGCCAGCAGCAGGAGCGGCGTGAGGGGTGAGCGGATGAAAGTCCGCGTCAGGTGCCCGGAGATGCCGAGGTTCATCACACGCCCCCTTATGCGCCGGTCGGCCGCACGATGACGTCGCCGGGCTTGAGGCCGGACAGGATCTCCAGCCCGCCCGGCTGGTCGGCGATGGCCGGGATGGCGCCGCCCACCTGGACCGGTGCCTCGGCCCCGTCGGCAAGCCGCACGAAGTCGGCGCCGAAGCGGCGGATCAGGTAGGCCGGTGGCACGACCACCGCCATGCGCGTGCCGGTGGCGACGTACACGCGCACCCGCTCGCCCACGAAGAAGTCGCCCAGGCCGGTGACGGTGGCGTCGGCCACCACGCGGCCCAGCGACAGCTCCGGATAGACCAGCCGGACGGCGCCGTGCTTCAGCGCCTCGGGCGCATTGGTGGGGGCGCCGGCCGGGGCGAGGCCGCGCTCTCCCACCAGCACCGGGTCGCCCTCGCGCAGGAAGCGGGCGTGGCGTTCGGGCAGGTGCAGGCGCAGCACGTAGGTCTCGGTCGCCAAGGTCGCCACCGGCTCGCCCGGCTGCACGACCGCGCCGTCCACCGCCTTCACCTGGAGGATGCGGCCGTTGGCGGGGGCCAGCACCTCGCCCTCGCGCTCCTGCTGTTCGACCACCGCGCGTTCGGCCTTCATGGCGGCGATCTGGGCGCGGGCGACGTCCAGCGCCGCCTGCGCGTCGTCCAGGCGCTGCTGGGTGCCGGTGCCGCTGGCGCGCAGCTGGCGGGCGCGGTCCAGCTCCAGTTCCGCCTGACGCTGCTGTGCCAGCAGCGCCTGGATGCGGGCGTCGAGGGCCGCCAGCTGGAGCGGCAGCTTGGGGTCGCGCACGGACGCCACGGCTTGCCCCGCGGTCACGGTGTCACCCTCCTTCACCGCGAGTTGCGCCAGCGTGCCGCCGATGCGCGTGCGGGCCACCGTTTCGTGCACGCTCTCCACCGTGGCGTACACGGCCTTCAGGTCCTCGACCGGGCGGGGCTGCACGGTCAGCCGGTCGGCGGTCTCGGGACGGGCCGGCTGGGCGGCGGCCGGGGTGAGAGGCGCGAAGGCCAGCAGGGCGGCGGCCAGGGCAAGAGGAGCGGTTCGCAGGAGCATTGGCGATCTCGCGGGGGAGGGTGCGTTTGTCGCTTGACCTATTATTTAGTATTTTCTAATTTAGTGTCAACGAATGTACCGGGCGACCGACACGTCCGGCCCGCGGCCCGCCTGATGAAGGCGCTGGCCAACGAGCGCCGGCTCTCGATCCTCTGCCATCTCGGCCGGGGAGAGATGTGCGTCGGTCAGCTCGCGGACGCCGTGGGATTGAGCCAGTCGGCCCTGTCGCAGCATCTGGCGAAGCTGCGTGCGGACCGGCTGGTGAAGACCCGGCGGCGGTCGCAGACCGTGTTCTATTCGCTGTGCAGCGCCGAGGCGGCGGCGGTCATCAACGTCCTGGCCGGCCTGTACTGCGGCGAATCGCTTCCCTTCATCCCCCGAGACGCGACAGAGGAGAGTTCGACATGAGCATCGACCGCATCGTGATGGCCTTCGCCGGTACCGTGATCCTGGTCAGCCTGGCGCTGACGCAGTGGCACGGCCCGCAGTGGGTGTGGCTGACCGCCTTCGTCGGCGCCAACATGTTCCAGGCGGCCTTCACAGGCTTCTGCCCGCTGGCGATCATCCTGAAGAAGCTGGGCGCGCGCCCCGGCGTCGCCTTCAGCTGACAGGACACGCGAAGAATCGACCGTCTGCGAAGCGTTACACTCTGAAACAAAGCGGCGCTTGCGTTTCATGCGCAGGCGTGGCTTGAAAGCGTTAATGATTCGCATTCGCAGACGGACGCCTTCGTGAAACGCTTGCTCCTCATCGCGGTCCCGGTGGCCCTGGCCGCGCTCGGCTGGTGGCTGTGGGGCGCCAACGCCAGCACCGGCCCCACGTTCCGCACCCACGCGGTGGTGCTGGGCAACATCGAGGACACCGTGTCGGCGGTGGGCACGCTGCAGGCGCGCACCTACGTGGACGTCGGCACGCAGGTGTCCGGGCAGCTGAAGGCCATCCACGTGGACTTCGGCGCCAAGGTGGAGCAGGGGCAGCTGCTGGCGCAGATCGACCCCACCGTGTACGAGGCGCGCGTCGCCGCCGACGAGGCGCAGCTGATGAACCTGCGCGCCCAGCTGCAGGACCGGCAGGTGCAGTTGGCGCTGGCGGAAAAGCAGTTCGACCGCCAGCGCCGCCTGCTGGCCGAACGCGCCACCAGCCAGGACGCCTTCGACAGCGCCGACGCCGGGCGCAAGTCGGCCGCCGCCCAGATCGCCGCCATCGAGGCGCAGATCAAGCAGACGGAATCGACGCTGAAGGGCGACCAGGCCAACCTCAGCTACACCAAGATCTACGCGCCCATCGCCGGCACGGTGGTGGACATCACCGCGCGCCTGGGCCAGACGCTGAACGCCAACCAGCAGGCGCCCATCATCCTGCGCATCGCCGAACTGGACACCATGACGGTGCGCACGCAGGTGTCGGAGGCCGACGTGCCCAAGCTGAAGCTGGGCATGCCCGCGCACTTCACCACACTGGGCCAGCCCGACCGGCGGCGCACCGGCACGCTGCGCCAGATACTGCCCACGCCGGAGGTGGTCAACAACGTGGTGCTCTTCGCCTCGCTGTTCGACGTGCCGAACCCGGGGCACGAGCTGCTGCCGCAGATGAGCGCGCACGTGTTCTTCGTGGCCGCCCAGGCGCGCAACGTGCCGGTGGTGCCGATGGCCGCACTGCGCCCGGTGCCGCGCAGCCGTGGCCAGTACACCGCGCGCGTGCTGGAGAACGGCGCGCCGGTGGAACGCCAAGTGGAGATCGGCGTCAGCAACCGCGTGTCGGCCGAGGTGCGCAAGGGCCTCCAGCCCGGCGATCAGGTGGTGCTGGAGACGCCGGCGCCGAGCACCAACGCGCGCAACGCCGGCGGCCCGCAGGGCGGTCCCCCCGGCGGCCCGCCGGGCATGGCGCGGACGCCGCGCCTATGACCGAACCTCAGATTTCACTGCGCGACGTCACCAAGGCGTTCCGGCGCGGGGACGTCGAGGTGCCGGTGCTGCACGGCATCTCGCTGGACATCCGGGCGGGCGAGTTCGTCGCCATCATGGGTGCCTCGGGCTCCGGCAAGTCGACGCTGATGAACCTGATCGGCCTTCTGGACCGGCCGAGCGGCGGCAGCTACCGCGTGGACGGGGAGGAGGTGACGGGCCTGGACGCCGACCGCCGCGCGGTGCTGCGGCGCGAGCGCTTCGGCTTCATCTTCCAGCAGTACAACCTGCTGACCACGTCGACGGCGAGCGAGAACGTGGAGATGCCGGCGGTCTACGCCCGCATGCCGCAGGATGCCCGGCGGACCCGCGCGCGGGAACTGCTGACCATGCTGGGCCTGGGGGAGCGGCTGGACCACCGCCCCTCGCAGCTGTCGGGCGGGCAGCAGCAGCGCGTGTCCATCGCGCGGGCGCTGATGAACGGCGGCGCCATCATCCTGGCCGACGAGCCGACCGGCGCGCTCGACAGCCATAGCGGCGAGGAGGTGATGCGCCTGCTGCGCGAGTTGAACGAGCGCGGGCACACGGTGCTGCTGATCACCCACGACGCCGCCGTGGCCCGGCAGGCCCGGCGCATCGTGGAGATCAAGGACGGGCTGATCGTCTCCGACACCGTGCAGCCTGACGCCGGGCCGGAGCCGGCCGTCGCGCCGCAGGCGCCGCACGCGGCCGGCAACGGCATGGCGGTGACGGCCGGCGACGTGGCGGAGGCCGGGCGCATGGCGCTGCACGCGTTGCGCAACAACCTGATGCGCACGCTGCTGACGCTGCTAGGCATCATCATCGGCGTGGCGTCGGTGGTGGCCATGCTGGCGATCGGCAACGGCGCGCAGCAGGAGGTGCTGAGCCGCATCACGTCCATGGGCACCAACCTGCTGCTGATCCGCCCCGGCGCGCCGAACATCCGGCCGTCCGGCGGCGTCACCGCCACGCTGGTCGCGGCGGACGCCGAGGCGATCGCGGAACTGCCCAACATCGCCGCCGCCGTGCCGGAGTATCCGGGCAACGCCACGCTGCGCCGGGGCGGGCGGGACTACACCACCTCCGTCAACGCCACCAGCGCGGACTTCCCGAAGGCGCGCGACTGGCCGGTGGCCTCGGGGCTGTTCTTCGAGGAGGGGGACGTGAAGACCTACGCCCCCGTCGCCGTGCTGGGCCAGACGGCGGTGAAGGCGCTGTACGCGCCGAGCGAGGACCCGGTGGGCAGCTACGTGCTGGTCAACAACATCCCGTTCCAGGTGATCGGCTCAATGGCGGCCAAGGGGGCGTCCCCCATGGGGTCGGACATGGACGACGTGGCCTACGTGCCGTTGACGACGGGCAGCCTGCGGCTGTTCGGCCAGCGCTACGTTCGCTCCATCACCGTGCAGGTCGCCGACGTCGACGCCATCGAGGACACGGAGGAGGCGATCCGCCAGTTGCTGATGGCGCGGCATCAGGCGGAGGATTTCCAGATCCGTAACATGGCCTCCATCCTGCAGACGGCGACGGAGACGCAGAACACGCTGACGCTGCTGCTGGGCTCCATCGCCGCCATCTCGCTGCTGGTGGGCGGCATCGGCGTGATGAACATCATGCTGGTCAGCGTGACCGAGCGCACGCGCGAGATCGGCGTGCGCATGGCCACGGGGGCGCGGCGCATCAACATCCTCTTGCAGTTCAACGGCGAGGCGCTGGCCATCTGCACGCTGGGCGGGGCGATCGGCGTGGGCGTGGGCTTAGGCGC
This sequence comes from Azospirillum sp., assembly GCF_035627195.1. GTDB lineage: Bacteria > Pseudomonadota > Alphaproteobacteria > Azospirillales > Azospirillaceae > Azospirillum. Next base: position 30,717 of record NZ_DASPMG010000113.1, on the reverse strand, counting down.
CACCTGGGCCTTCGCCGCCTTCGGCCGGCCGGTGCTGGTGACGCCGGGGCCGGTGGCGCTGGCCTTCGGCTGCGCCTTCGCCACCGGGCTTCTCTTCGGCTACCTGCCGGCCCGCAAGGCCGCCGACCTGGATCCGGTCGTGGCGCTCGCATCGGAATGAGGACCATGACCAGGACGATACCTCCCTTCGCCGTGCTCGCCACGGGCGCCCTGCTGCTGTCGGCCTGCGTGCTGAACCCGGTTGCGGAGCCGCCGCGCGCCGCGTTGCCCGCCGCCTGGGACACGCCGACTGCTGGCGCCGGGCAATGGCCGGACGCCACGTGGTGGCAGGGCTTCGGCAACGCCGAGCTGAACGCGCTCATCGCGGAGGCCGAGGCCAACAACCGCGACCTCGCCGCCGCCGTCGCCCGCATCGAGCAGGCGGAGGCGGCGGCCCGCGCGGCGGCCGCGGCGCTGCTCCCGACGCTGGGCGCGTCGGGCGGTACCAGCCGCAGCTGGGCGCCGAACGCGCCGGGGCGCGGCGCCTCCGTCGCGTCGAGCTACCAGGGCACCCTGCAGGTCGGCTACGAGGTCGACCTGTTCGGGCGCAATGCGGCGACTGCGTCGGCGGCGCGCTCACGGCTGGAGGCCAACGCCTACGACCTGGAGGCGGTGGCGCTGACGCTGCGCGCCGACGTGGCGGCCACCTTCTTCCAGCTGCTGTCGGCGCGCGACCGGCTGCGGCTGGCGGGCGAGACGCTGCGCATCGCGGAGGAGGTGCTGGCGCTGCTGGAGCGGCAGGTGCAGATTGGCCTCGCGTCCGACCTGGAACTGGCGCAGCAGCGCAGCAGCGTCGCCAGCCAGCGCGCCAGCGTCACCAGCCTGCAACAGGCCGAGCGGCAGTCGCTGGACGCGCTGGCGGTGCTGCTGGGGCGCGCCCCGCAGGGCTTCGCGGTGCGCAGCCGGTCGCTCGACGAGTTGACGCTGGCGCCGGTCACCGCCGGCCTGCCGTCGGAGCTGCTGACCCGCCGTCCCGATGTGCGTGCGGCGGAAGCGGACCTGCGCGCCGCCGCCGCCGACCGCGCCGCCGCGCGCGCGGCGCGCTTCCCATCGCTGAGCCTGACCGCCCGGGGCGGCGTGCAGAGTGCGGCGCTGGGCGACCTGCTGAACCCGGCCAGCGTGCTGTACAACGCCGCCGCCTCGCTGGCGGCGCCGCTGTTCGAGGGCGGCCGGCTGGAGGCGCAGGAGGACCAAGCCGCCGCGCGGGCACGCGAGGTGGCGCAGGCCTACCACGCCACCGTCCTGACCGCGCTGCGCGACACCGAGGACGCGCTGAGCGCCACCACCAACACGGAGGGGCAGCGTCGCTTCGCCCGCGAGGCGCAGGAGCAGGCGGCCGAGGCGCTGCGCATCGTCAACGCGCGCTTCCGCACCGGTACGGTGCCATTCCTCAACGTGCTGGACGCGCAGCGCACCGTGTTCCAGGCGAACGACGCGGTGGTGCAGGCGACGCTGGCGCGCTTCAACGCGCAGGTCAGCCTGTACAAGGCGCTGGGTGGCGGTTGGGACGGGCGGGTTCCGGAGGTCAGTCCGCCGCCGTCCACAGCCGCGCGTCCGGGGTGATCGGCCGGTAGGCGTGACGGCGGGCCAGTTTGCCGGTCCACCACGCGCGGTAGTCCTTGACCGACTGGACGTCCGTCTCCTCGTGGTCGTGCTGGATACCGACCTCCAGATAGACGTCCAGGTTCGTCAGGTCGGGTCGCGGCAGGCGGCCCTGCTCCAGGTCGTCCCACATCCGGCCGAACAACTCCTCCAGCCGGCGCACCAGCATCGGTGTGTCGAAGAGGGTGCAGGTATCCCGCCGCACCGCCAGCGTCTCCCGGTAGCCGCTCAGCCGTGTCCGGTCACGGCCCAGCGCCACGGCGCGGTCGACGTATTCCTCGGGCGATGCGCACACCAGTTCCGGCAAGCCGGCGCTGCGCACGAGGCTGCCGCAGACGCGGGACGCAAAGGAGCGCCCGCTGAGCGTCAGCATCGGCACGCCCATCCACAGCGCGTCCGAAGCCGTGGTATGCGCCCCATAGGGCGTGGTGTCGAGGAAGAGGTCGGCCAGCGGATAACGCGCCAGATGTTGGGCGTTGGCCATCTTGTCGGCGAAGATCAGCCGCTCCGGCGCGATGCCGCGCTGCGCCGCGAGCGCGCGCAGCCGGTCCTGGGCCGTGTCCGCCCCTGACAGCAGCCAGAGCACGCTGTCCGGGACACGCTCCAGGATGGTCAGCCAGCGTTCGAAGGTGGTGCGGGTCAGCTTGTGCAGGCCGTTAAAGCAGCAGTAGACCATCGCGTCCGCGGGCAGCCCGACGTCGGCCCGCGACGGCGCCTGCGGCGCCACGGCGCGCTGCCGGTCGTTGGGCTGGTAGCAGGGCAGGCGCAGGACCCTCTCGGAATAGTAGATCTCGTCCTCCGGCGGAATGATCCAGTCGTCGGCGATGATGTAGTGATGGTAAGGGCTGCCCATGGTTCCGGGGAAGCCGAGCCAGTTGACGATGACCGGAGCCGGCCGCCGCGCCACAAGCTTGGTCCGGCCGTCGCGCGTGTAGCCGTTGAGGTCGACGAGGATCTGGATGCCATCGTCGGCGATGCGGCGGGCGGCGGCTGCGTCGTCCATGCCGTTGATGGGCACCCAGTGGTCGACCGCGGCCTTTATCCGCTCCTGCAAGGGACCGCCCGGCGCCGGGCCGCAGTAGTAGACGAACAGTTCCACCGCGGTGCGGTCGTGCAGCTCGAAGATTTCGGCCGTCAGATACCCCACCGCATGGTCGCGCATGTCCGACGACAGATAGCCGATGCGCAGCGGCCGGCCCCGTCGCCCTTCCCGCGCCGCCCAGTGGGAGGTGACCAGACCCTCACCCGGCGCGCCGACGTCGCGCAGGTTGTAGTTCCAGGCTGCTGCGAGCTGCAGCATCGGATCGTCGGCGTAGGCGGCCATGGACAGCGGCGACATCCCGCCCACCAGCGCCTCGCGGCTGACCCGCTCCCACGGCTGGATGACCGGCCATTCGCACTGGCGCTGGCGCAGCGCGACGTAGTGCTGCAGGGCTTCCCGCTGTTCGCGGTCGAGGTCCAGGGTCTGGCGCAGCATCGCCTCGGCGCCGGCGTCCTGCTGGTTCTCCTCAAGCACGCGGGCGATCTGGTTGAGTGCCGCCGTTTTGTGGGTGACGGCGTTGCCGTTCACCGGCGCCAGTCGGTCCACCAGGACGGACCACTGGAGAACCGCCTTGCCGGCGTCCCCCAGCCGTTCGCAGACGCGACCAAGATTGATGTAGGCCGGCATGAAGTCCGGGTTGATGCTCAGTGCCTGTTCCAGGCAATCGCGCGCGGCGTCCAGTTCGCCGCCGTCGGCCAGGACGACGCTGTGGTTGAACAGCACCGCGTAGAGGAGCGGGTGGTCGCCGTTGTGCCGGATCCAGGCGTCGTAGAGCGCCAGGACCGCGGCCGGCCCCGCCGTCACCTTGACCTCCTCCGCGACGCGGATCAGGTCCATGACGCTCAGATCGCGGTCCTTCGCCCGCTGCATGGCCGTCGAGAGGGTGTCGCTGTTCATGCGCCGTTCCTACCTTGATCCTCTTACGCCAGCGCGGCCTCGATGGCCACCACCTGTTCCGGCGTCATGCCGGCGATCTGCGTCGCGGTGAAGGCGTCGAGCTGGGTCGCCGCCAGCGCCCCGATCTGCGCTTCGGTCAGCGCGTCGATGTTGGTGTCGGTGAGCGACGCCACCTGCGTGGTCGTCAGCCCGGTCAGCTGGACCGGGCTCAGCGCGCCGATCTCCGCCGGGGTCAGGCCGGCGATCTGCGTGACGGTCAGCGTGCCGATCTGGCTGGCCGACAGCGCCGCGAACTGCGTGAGGCTCAGCGCCTGCAATTCGGTGACGGCGAGGTTGGTCAGCTGTGTGGACGACATGGCGCTGATTTGCGTGGTGGTCAGCGCGCCGATCTGCGAAGTCGAGAAGGCGCGCAGCTGCACGCGGCCAAGGCTGTTGATCTGCGTGGTGGAGAGGGAGGCGATCTGGGTGTTCGACAGTGCGCCGATCTCCGTCGCCGTCAGCGCGGCAAGTTGCGTCGCCCGCAGGCCGCCGATCTGCGTGGTGCTCAGCGCAGCGATCTGCCCGGCGGTCAGGCCGGCGATCCCGGTGGTCGACAGCGCGCCGATCTGCGCCGCCGCCCACCCGGCGATCTGCGTCGTCGTTAGGCTGGCGAGCCCGGTTCCGGTCATACCGCTGATGCCGGCGACGGACATGGCGGCGATCTGTGTCGCGGTCAGGGCGGCGAGCTGGCTGGTGGACAGCGCGGCCGTCCCGGTGGCGTTCAGGCCACCCATCTGGGTGGTGGTCAGCGCCGCGATGGCGGTGGTGGACAAGCCGCCGATCTGGGTTCCGGTCATCGACGCGATCTGCGCCGTGGTCAGGCTGCGCAACTGCGTGGTGCTGAGCGCGCTGATCTGCGTCTCGCTCAGGCCGCCGATGCCGGTGATGGAGAGCGACGACACCTGGGTTGTCGTCAGGCTCTGGAGTTGGGTGGTGGTCAGCGCGGCCATGCCGGTGGTGGAAATGCCGCCGAGTTGGGTGTTGGTCAGCGTTGCGAGCCCTGCATTGGGCAGGCCGGCGATCTGCGTGGCGGTCATCTCGCCCATCTGGGCCGCCGTCAGGCCGCGCATCTGCGTGGAGGTCAGCACGGCGAGCTGCGTCGTGGACAGGGCGTCGATGCGGGTGGTGGCCAGCGCACCCATCTGCGTCGCCGTCAGGCCGCGCAGCTGCGTGGTCGTCAACGCCGCGATCTGATCCTCGCTCAGGCCGCCAACGCCGGTGGTGGACAGCCAGCCCACCTGGGTAGAGGTGAGCTGCGCCAACTGCGCAGGTGTCAGAGCCTCGACACCCGAAGCGCTCAGCCCGCCGAACTGGACCGTGGTGAGGGCCGAAAGGGCCGTGGTGGACAAGCCGGCGACCTGGGCGGTGGACAACCCGGCCATCTGGGCCGCCGTCAGCCCGCGCATCTGCGTGGTCGTCAGCGCCGCAAACTGGGTGTTGGTCAGGCCATTGAGCGCCGAGGTGGACAGTCCGCTCATCTGGTTCGCCGTCAGGGCACGGAGCTGCGTGGTGGACAGGCCGCCCATCTGCGTCTCCGCGAGGCCGCCGAGCTGGGTCGCCGTGAGTGCCGACAGTTCGGTGGTGGTCAGGCCGGCGACCTGAGTCGTCGTAAGCGCCGTGATGCCGGTCACCGCCAGCGCGCCAAGCTGAGTCGTCGTGAAGGCGGCCAGCGTGTCGGCCGTCAGCCCGGCGATCTGCTCCGTGGCCAGCGCGCCGATCTGCGCCGCCGTCAGGCCACGCACCTGGGAGGAGGTCAAGGCGCCGATCTGGGTCGTGCTCAGGCTCTCCACCGCCGTGGTGGAGAGGCCGCCGATTTGCGCCGCCGTCAGCCAGCCGAGCTGTGTGGCGGACAGCGCTCCGACCTGCGCATCGGTCAGGCCGCGCATCTGGGTGGCGGTCAACGCCGCTACCGAGGTGCTGCCCAGTCCGGCGATCTGCTCCGTCGTCAGGGCGCCGAGCTGCGTGACGGTCAGGCTGCGCAACTGCGTGGCGGTCAGCGCCGCGAGCTGCGTGTTCGTCAGGCTGTCCACCGCGTCATCGGTCAGCGCACCGATCTGCGCGGCTGCCAGCCCGGACATCTGGGTGGTGGTCAGCGCCGCGATCTGCGGGTCGGTCAGCCCGCCCAGCGCCGTTGCGGTGAGCGCGCCAAGCTGCGTCGCCGAGAGGGCGGCGAGCTGCGTCGTGCTGAACTCGCGGATGTCGTCGGCGGCCAAGCCTTTGATCTGGGTGGTGGTCAGCGCCGCCATCTGCCCCGCCGTCAGGCTGCGCAACCCGATGTCGGACAGCGCGCCGATCTGCGTCGCCGTGAGGCCGCGCAGCTGCGTGGCCGTCAGGGCGGCGACCTGCGCCGCCGTGAGCCCCCCGATGCCGCTGGCGGAAATCCCGCCGATCTGCGTGGCGGACAGCGCGGCCATCTGCGTGGCGGTCAGCGCCTCAACCTGCGTGTCCTTCAACCCGCCGAGCTGGGTGGTGGTCAGTACGGCCATGTCGGCTGTGCCCAGCGCGCCCAGTTGCGTGGTGTTCAGCGAGCCCAGCTGGCTCGCGGTCAGGCCGCGGATCTGGAGGGTGCTCAGCGTCGCGATCTGCGCGGCGCTGAGCCCACCGACGCTGTCGGTTGGCAGACCGGCGATCTGCTGCGGCGTCAGGGCGGCAAGCTGGGTGGTGGCCAGCGCGCCGAGCTGGGTGGCGCTCAGCCCGCTGACGCCGTTCGCCGAAAGCGTCGCGATCTGCGTCGTCGACAGCCCGCCGAGCTGGGCCGGCGTCAGCGCCTCGATCTGCGTTCCCCTCAGTCCGCCGAGCTGTGTGGTGCTCAGCGCGTTCATCTGGGTCGCCGTCAGGCCGCTCACCTGGGTGGTGGTCAGCGCGCCGATTTGCGTCGGCGTCAGGGCCCGCAGCTGGGTCGAGGTCAGCCCTGCCATCTGCGTGTCCGTCAGGCCGGCCACGCCGTCGCCGGACAGGGCCGCCATCTGCGCCTCGGAAAGGACGGACAGCTGCGTCGCGGCCAGTGCACCGACCTGGGCCGTCGTCAGCCCGCCGAGCTGGGTGACGTTCATCCAGGATATCGCGGTGGTGGTCAGCGCGGCGAGTTGGGTGGATTCCAGCGCCCCGACCTGGGTTGCCGTCAGCCCCCGCACTTGCGTGGTGGTCAGCGCCGCCACGCCGGTGGTGGTCAGGGCAGCGGCCTGAGCCGGGGTGAGCGCGCTGATCTGGGTCGAGGTAAGCGCGCCGAACTGCGTGGCGTCCAGGGCGGCTAGCTGGGTGTCCGCCAGCCCCTTGACCGCGGCGGTGGACAGGGCCGCGATCTGCGTCCGGTTCAAGGCGCCGAGCTGGGCGGGCGTCAGCGCCGCCACGCCGGACGCCGACAATCCGCCGATCTGTACGGCCGACAGCGAGGTGATCTGCGTCGTGGTCAGCCCGTCGATCTCGTCGGGCGACAGCGCGCCGAGCTGGGCGGCCGTCAGGCCGCGCACCTGTGTGGTGGTCAGTGCGGCGAGCTGCGTTTCACGAAGCCCGTCGATCGAGCCCGTGGAGATCGCAGCAATCTGCGTGGTGGTCAGCGCGCCGAGCTGTGTGACGGTCAGCGCCGCCACCCCGGTTTCGGCCAGGGCCGACACTTGCGTGGCGGCCAGCGCGCCGAGCTGGGCCGTCGTCAATGCGCCGACAGCCTCTTCGGAGAGGGCGGCCAGCTGCGTCGTCCGCAGCGCACGGGTCTGCGTAACGGTCAGCGCGGCGGCGCCCGTGGACGTCAATCCGCCGAGTTGAGTGGCGGTCAAGGCCGCCGCCTGCGCCGTGGTGAGGGCGGCAAGCTGGGTGGTGGCCAGTGCGCCGAGCTGGGTTTCGTTCAGTCCGGTGATCGCCGCCGGCGACAGGGCGGCGATGCGGGTCGCCGTCAGGCTGGCGATCTGCTCGGTGCTGAACGAGCCGACCTGCGTCGCTGTGAAGCCGGCGAGTTGGGCCGTGGAAAGGGCCGCCAGCGTCGTCGTCGTCAGGCTGCTGGCCTGCGTCGTACTCAGGGAGGCGATCTGGGCCGCCGTGAAGGCACCCAGCTGCGTCGCGCTCAGGCCGGCCATCTGCGTCGCTGTCAGCCCGCTTACTCCGGTTGCGGCCAGCGAGGCCATCTGCGTCGTGCTCAAGGCGCCCATCTGGGTGCCGGTCAGACTGCTCATCACGGCCGTGGGAAGGCTGCGCAGCTGGGTGGTCGTCAGAGCTGAAACCGCGGTGGTCGTGAAGGCCTGGAGTTGCGCCGTGTCCATGGCTTGGAACTGGGCCGCCGTCAGGCCCTTGACCTGGGTGGACGTCAGCGCTGCGACTTCCGTCGTCGTCAGGGCGGCGATCTGGGAGTTGGCCAAACTTCCAAGTTGGGCTGCGGTCAGGCCTCTGATCTGGGTGGTCGTCAGGGACGACACCTGTTCGGCCGACAGGCCACGGAGCGCCGTGGCCGTCAGGACGCCCATCTGCGTCGCGGTGAAGGCCCCGAGCTGGGTCGCCTCCAGGCTCTCCAGCGCCGTCGCGGTCAGTCCCCTGACCTGCGTGGCCGTCAGGGCGGCAACCTGCGTGCCGGTCAGCCCGTCGAGCCCTTCGGTCGACAGCTGCGCCATCTGCGTTGCGGTGAGACCGCTGATCTGCGTGGTGGTCAGCGACGCCACCTGGGTTTCATTCAGGCTCCGCACACCGACCGCGGTCAGCGCGGCCATCTGGGTCCAGGTCAGATGATCCAGCTGCTGCGTCGTCAGCGCCCGAATGCCGGTTTCCCCAAGTCCGTAGACCTGCGTCGCGCTCAGCGCCGCCATCTGCGTCGAGGTCAGGCCGGTAACACCCGTGGTGGACAGGGCTCCCATCTGGGCCGCGGTCAGCCCCTTGATCTGGGTGACCATCAGTGTGCCGACGTCGGTCGAGGACAGCGAGCCGATCTGACTTGCGCTCAAGGCCGCGATCTGGCCGGACGATAGTGCGTTCCATTGGGTTCGGGCCAGATCGCCGATCTGCGTCGCGGTCAGCCCGCGCACGCCGGTGGCGGATAGCGACGCCAGCTGCGCTGTCGACAACCTGGCAAGCTGGGGGGCGCTCAGCGCGGCCACCTGTGTATCCCGCAGCCCGGTCACCTGGGTCGTGCTCAACATCGACAGTGTCGTCGTCGTCAGACCGCCGACCTGGCTGGTGGTCAGTGCGCCGATCTGCGTCGCCGTAAGCGCGCGGAACTGCGTGGTGGTGAGACCCTGGATCTGCGTGTCGCTCAGGCCGCTGATGCCGGCGCCGGACAAGGCGGTGATCTGTGTCGGATTCAACGCGCCCAGTTGGGTGGCGGTCAGCGCGGCGGTCATCGTCGCGGTGATGCCTCGGAGCTGGGTCGTGGACAGCGACGCCACGTCGGTTGCCGTCAGCCCGCGGACTTGGGTTTCGCTCATCGCGGCGAACTGGGCGGCCGTCAGGCTCCGGGTCTGTTCGTCAGTCAGGCCCGAGATCTGGGTCGTCGTCAGGCTGTCCACCGTATCGGCGCTCAGAGCCGCGACCTGCTGTGTGGTCAGGCCCCGCAGCTGTTCGGTGGTCAGTGCCGCCACCTGCTCGTCGGTCAGCCCCTTGATCGCCGTGGCCGTCAGCCCGGCCATCTGCGTGGGCGCCAGGGCGGAAACCTGCGTGCTCGTCAGCGCCGCGACCCCGGCCGCGTTCAGCGCGCCAAGCTGGGTCCGGGTCAGCACGCCGATCTGTGACGTCGTCAGCGCGGAAATGCCGGTGGTCGACAGGGTCGACATCTGGCTCGTGGCCAAGCCCTTGACCTGGGTCGTGCTGAGCGACTGGATCTGCGTGGCGCTCAAGGCGCCGATTTGTGCGCCGGTCAGCCACGACAGCTGCGTTGAGCTGAGGGCGCCGAGCTGCGTGACGGTCAGCGCTTCCACCTTGCTTGTGCTCAGCGCGCGGATCTGAGTGACGTCCAACCGGATGATCTGGGTGCTCCCCAGCGCGTCCATGCTTTCGGCGGAGAGGGCGGCGAGGTGTGCCGGCTTCAGCCCCGAAAGCTGAGTGGTGGTCAGGGACGACACCTGCGTGCCCGTCAAGCCCTGGGCGCCGGCGGCGCTCAGGGCGCCAATCTGCGCAGCCGAAAGCACGCCGAGCTGGGTGGCGCTCAACGCCCCCACCTGGTCCGCCGTGAGCCCGCCGACGGCGGTGGTGGTCAGCGCACGCATCTGCGTGGCGGTCAGCGCGCCGACTTGGTCCAGGGCCAGCGTCGCGACGTGATCCCACCGCAGGCCGGTGATCTGCGCAACGCCTAGCCGGCCGATCAGCGTCGTGCTGAGCCCGCTGACCTGGGATGTCGTCAAGGCAGCGACGTGCGCAGCCGACAGGGCCGCCAACTGCGACGTGTTGAGCGCCTCAAGGCCGGTACTCGTCAGCGCGCGCATCTGGGTAGCGGTCAACGCCGACACCAGCGTCGGCGTCAGCCCGCCGATCTGCGTGGCGTTCAAGGTTGCCACCGACGTGCCGCTCAATGCCTTGATCTGTGTGGCGTTCAGGCTTCCGAGGGCCGTCGGAGCGAGTTGGCCGACTTGGTCGGCCGACAGCCTCGAAAGGTGGGCCGGGGTCAGCGCGGCGGTCTGCGTCGTCGTCAGCGCGGCAACCTGCTCCCCGGTCAGGCCGGAGATCTGCGTCGGCGTAAATGCGTTGATCTGGGTCGCCTGCAGTCCGCTGAACTGCGTCACGGTGAGGGCGCCGATCTGCGTTTCGGTCAGGTCCACGATGGCGGTCCTGCTGATCGCCCCGAGCTGGGTCGGCGCCAGGGCCGCCAGTTGCTGGTTGCTCATCACGCGCAGCTTGCTGACGTTCATGCCGCCGATCTGCGTGGTCGTCAGTGACGAGATCTGCGTCGTCGACAGGCTTTCGAACTGGGTCGGCGTCATGTACGCCAGCTGGGTGGACGTCATCGCGGCAAACTGCGTCGCGGTCAGCGCCGCCAGGTGGGTCACCGTCAGCCCCCGCAACGACGTGGGGGAGAGCGCCGAAAACTGTGTCGGCGACAGTGCGGCGAGCTGGGTGCCAGCGATGACTTCCAGGTGGCTCCCGGCGAGTCCGGCAAGCTGGGGCGTGGTCAGCGCCGCCAGCTGCGCGGTGGTCAGCGCCAGGAACTGGTCGGTGGTGAGCGACCCGAGTTGCGCGCTGTTCAGCGCGCCGATCTGCGTGGTCGTCAGGTTGTCAATGTCGGACACCGACATGCTGCGAATCTGCGTGGCCGTCATCGCGGCGATCTGGGCGGTGCCGAAGCCGCTCATCTGCGCTACGCTCATGTCGGCGATGTCGGTGACGCTCAGTCCGCGGATGCTGGCGACGGTCAGCGCGCCGATCTGCGTCGGCGACAGTGCCGCGAGCTGTTCCATGGTCAGCGCCATGACCCCTGTTGAGGTCAGGCCGGACACCTGGGTGGTCGCCAGCGTCTGGATGATGTCCGTCGTCAGGGCGGCGATCTGCGGTGAGGTCAGCGAGGCGAAATGCCCCGCCGTCAGGCCGGAGGCCTGTGTGGCGGTCAGGGCGGCGGCCGCCGTCGTGGTCATTCCGCGGATCTGGGTCGCGTTCAGCGAGCCGAGCTGCGTGGACGACAGGACCGCGAACTGATCGGTTCTCAGCACGGCAAGCTGTCCCGCCGTCAGGCCGTCAAGCTGGGTCGTCGTCAGGGCGGCGATGAGCGTGGAAGACAGGCCGGACAGCTGCGTGGCCGACAGCGCGCCGATCTGGGTCGACGTCATGCCGCTGAGCTGCGTGGTGGTCAGAAGCCCCAGTTCGGTGGTCGTCAGTCCAGGAACCTGGGCGGTCGTCAGCGCCCCGAGTTGGACCGGCGAGAGGATCTGGAACTGAGCGTCGGTGAGTTCGCGGATGTCCGCCGCGGTCAATCCACGGATCTGGTTGGTGGTCAGCGCGGCGATTGCGTCCACGCCGAACGCGTCCATCTGCGCGTCAAGCAGGATCGAGAGCTGGGAGCCGCTGAAGGCCATCTGGGCGGCGCTGATCATGCTGATCTGCGACGTCGTCAGGGCCGTCATCTGCGTGGTTGTCAGCGCCGCAAGCTGCGTCCGGGTCATCGCCGCGATCTGCGAGGTGCTGATCGAGCCGATGTCGGTCTTGTTCAAGGACCGGATGTTGGTGGTCGAGAGCTGCGCGAACTGCGAAGGCGACAGGGAGGAGATGCTGATGCTCATGACCACGTGCCTCCCGCGAATGCCGCGGACGGAGGCGCGGCCATGGCAGTGCCATGCCACGGCGCCTGTGCCGCCCGGCTGTTTTCCTTGACGATCGGTTCAGGCCGCGACCAGCGCCGGCACGCGGACAAGGATCCGGCGCACGTCGTGGTCCCAGCTTGATGGGTGTTCCTGATTCCCATGGTCGGCGCTCTGTTCTTGCCATGCCCACCGGCAAGCCGTTCGCGTCTTCCGTTAGGTCACATCGTCGACATGGTCGGTGGACGGCTCGCTTCGCCAAGGACGAGGCTGTTCGGATGAGGAGGGAGACCGCGTCGTCGGGACTCCCGCCTACGATCGAAGGATCGCTGCAAGGACCGCCATGACGTCGCTCCCTTCTGAACGTTGAGCACCGCTACCGGCACACACGGTAAGCGAGCGCGGCGATTCTGTCAAAATTTGTGCCGCAATTTTTTTCCGGGTCTGATGGGGATAAGTTGCCGCACCTCGTGCCGACACGTGACGCTGCGATTCTCCACGGCCGGCCGGAAACAATGTTGCGGCGCGACATAAACCTTAACTGTGATGCGGGAATTGCGAAAAAATTGAACTGCGGAAGGGGGTTATCAGCCGTCACCCCAAGAAAATGCGTGCGAATGCGAATCAGTCTCACTATAACGGCAGGATCGTTTCGCGTTCGGGGGAGTTCGTTGCCGATGCCCAATCCGCTTCTTCCGCTTTCCTGCGGGTTCGCCGCGCTCCTGTCCGCGGGTGCCGCGCTGGCGCAGGAGGCCGGCGCACCCGCCGCGGACCCCGCCATCGCGGTGCCGGCTGCCGCTCCCGCCGTCGCCCCGATCGCCGCCCCCATCGCCAACGCCATGCTGCCGCACGACCTGTCGCCGTGGGGCATGTTCATGGCCGCCAGCCCGGTGGTGCAGGCGGTCATGGTCGGGCTGGCGCTGGCCTCCGTGGCGACGTGGACGGTCTGCCTCGCCAAGGCGCTGGAGCTGTCCTCGGCCCGGCGCAAGACGGCCGCCGCGCTGCAGGCGCTGGAGCAGGCCCGTTCGCTGACCCAGGCGGCGGAGCAGGTGGGCTTCGACAAGGGGCCGGCGGCGTCGCTGCTGCGCGCCGTCATCGCCGAGGCGCACCAATCGGCCGACGCGCCATCGCGCGAGGGGCTGAAGGAGCGTGCCGCCTCGCGCCTTGAGCGGATCGAGGCGGCGGCCGGGCGGCGCATGACTCGCGGTACCGGCATCCTGGCCAGCATCGGGTCGACCGCCCCCTTCATCGGCCTGTTCGGCACGGTGTGGGGCATCATGACCAGCTTCATCGGCATCGCCAAGACGCAGACCACCAACCTCGCCGTCGTGGCGCCGGGCATCGCCGAGGCGCTGCTGGCCACCGCCATCGGCCTGGTCGCCGCCATCCCGGCGGTGGTCATCTACAACGCCTTCTCGCGCTCCATCGGCAACTACCGCGCCCAGCTGGGCGACGCCTCGGCCGCGGTGCTGCGCCTCTTGAGCCGCGACATCGACCGCCACGCGCTGCCGCGCGCCTCGGCCGCGGAGTAAGCTGCCATGGCCGCCCGCCTCGACCATGGCTCCGACGACCTTTCCGAGAACCACGAGATCAACGTCACGCCGTTCATCGACGTCATGCTGGTGCTGCTGATCATCTTCATGGTGGCGGCGCCGCTGGCGACGGTGGACGTGCCGGTGGACCTGCCGGCCTCGACCGCGCAGCCCAACCCGCGCCCGGACAAGCCGCTGTTCCTGACCATCCAGGCCGACAAGACGCTGTCGGTGGGCGACGCGCCGGTGGCGCGCGAGGCGCTGGGCGCGGCGCTGGACGGGGTGACGCACGGCGACAAGGGCACCCGCGTGTTCCTGCGCGCCGACCGCACCGTGGACTACGGCGAGCTGACCGAGGTGATGAACGCGCTGCGCGCCGCCGGCTACCTGAAGGTGGCGCTGGTCGGGCTTGAGGGTGCGGCCGCCGGTGCCGGTGCGCAATGAGCGTGGTGGCCTTGGTGGATGAGGATCGCCGCGATCCGATCCTGACGCGCTGGGGCGGCAGCCTTGCCGTGGTGCTGGGCGCGCACGCGATGGTCGCCGCCGCGATGCTGACGTGGCGCATGCCGGTGGAGCCGGTGCAGCCGCCGCCCGCCGCGGTGATGATCGACTTGGCCCCCATGCCGCAGGCCCCGCCGGCCGAGCCGCAGGAGACCCCGCCGGAGCCACTGCCGCCGCAGCCCGAACCGCTGCCGGAACCGCCGCCCCCGGAACCGGTGGTCGAACCGATTCCCGAACCGGTCCCGGAGCCGCTTCCGGAACCCATCGTCGAGCCGCTTCCCGAACCCTTGGCGGAACCGCCGCCGGTGGAGGCGGAGGTGACGCTGCCCGAGCCGCCGCCCCCGCCCAAGGTGAAGCCCAAGGACAAGCCGAAGCCGCAGCCGCCGAAGGTGGAGCGCCCGAAGCCCGAACCGGCGCCCCGGCCCACGCCGCCGGCCGCCGCGGCGCCCGCCTTGCCGGCCCCGCCGGCCCCGGTCGCCGCCGCCCCGGCGCCCGGCCCGGTGTCGACGCAGACCAGCCGGGCGGTTCCTACGTGGCAGGGCCTCGTTCTGGGCCACCTGGAACGGCACAAGCGCTACCCGCGCTCGGCCCAGGTGCGCCGGCAGGAGGGGGTGGCGCAGGTGCGTTTCGTCATCGACCGGCAGGGCCGGGTGCTGTCGGCGCGCCTGGAGAAGAGTTCCGGCCACGAGATCCTGGACGAAGAGACCGTGTCGCTGGTCGAGCGCGCCTCGCCACTGCCGGCGCCCCCGCCGGAGATGCCGCAGGAGCGGATCGAACTGGTCGTGCCGGTACAGTTCTTCGTGCGGTGAGCGTGCAGCCGAATAACCCAGGATCACCCTCAGTTATTGCGAACGAGAATTATTCGCAGATTCCGGTTGCGCGATTGTGACAGAATGATAATAAGAATTATTCGCATTCTATGGAACTTCGGATTGGGGGATCCACGTGTCACAATCGCTTTCCGGCGCACTTTCGGGCGTTAAGTCCGCCCGGGCCTCGCGCCAGATCCTCGGCGCTTCCACCCTGGGCTTGGCGCTCAGCTTCGCCGCCGCCCCGGCCGGCGCGCAGACGGCCGCCCAGAATCCGGCCGGCGCCACGCAGCTGCCGTCCATCTCCGTCGAGGGGCAGGGTGCCGCCGACGGCTACAAGGTCGACCAGCTGCAGTCGCCGAAGTACACGGCGCCGCTGGTCGACACGCCGCGCTCCGTCACCGTGATCCCGCAGGAGGTGATCACCGAGCGCGCCTCCACCTCCCTGGCCGACATCCTGCGCACCACGCCGGGCATCACGCTGGGCTCGGGCGAGGGCGGCAACCCGATCGGCGACCGGCCGTTCATCCGCGGCTTCGACGCCATGACCGACACCTTCATCGACGGCATGCGCGACACCGCCGCGCAGTCACGCGAGGTGTTCAACCTGGAGCAGGTGGAGATCGCCAAGGGTCCCGGCTCCGCCTACACCGGGCGCGGCGCCACCGGCGGCAGCCTGAACCTGGTCACCAAGACGCCGAAGGCGCAGAACTTCATCGCCGGTTCGGTGGCGCTGGGCACCGACATGACCAAGCGCGTCACCGGCGATGTGAACCGCGTGGTGGCCGACGGCGTGGCGCTGCGCCTCAACGCCATGTTCCATGACGCCGACGTGGCCGGCCGCAAGGACGTGGAGGTCAGCCGCTGGGGCATCGCGCCGTCGCTGACGCTGGGCCTGAACGGGCCGACGCGGGCGACCTTCAGCTACTACCACATGCAGACGGACGACATCCCGGACTACGGCCTGCCGTACGACCCGCGCACGGGCAAGCCGGTGGACGTGCCGCGCGACACCTTCTACGGCCTGAAGAACCGCGACTTCCAGAAGGTGACGACCGACAGCGGCACGATCCGGCTGGAGCACGACATCTCCAGCTCCTTCACCATCCGCAACACCACGCGCTACACGTGGTCGGAAAACCGCTACATCGTCACCAACCCCGACGACACGCGCGGCAACGTGGTGCGCGGCCTCGTCTGGCGCTCGCCCAAGTCGCGAAACGCCGACACCTGGTCGCTGGTCAACCAGACCGACCTGGTGGGCGAGTTCACCGTCGCCGGCTTCAAGAACAGCGTCGCCACCGGCATCGAGTTCAGCCGCGAGAACACCCGCAACCGCGCCTTCGCCGTGCCCAGCGGCAGCAGCACCTGCCGCACCACGGGGGCCGGCACCGGCTACAACTGCACCAGCTTGTACACCCCGAACCCGGACGACCCGTGGTCGGGCAACATCACGCCGGCCACCACCTTCACCCGCACCACCACCGACACGGCATCGGCCTACGCCTTCGACACCATCGAGCTGTCGCCGCAGTGGTCGATCAACGTCGGCCTGCGCTTCGACAGCTATTCGACGGAGGTGGCGCCGACGAATCTGAAGAACGACTCGCGCTTCCTCAACTACCAGCTGGGCGTGGTGTACAAGCCGCTGCCCAATGGCAGCATCTACGTGTCGCACGGCACGTCCTCCAACCCGTCGGGCGAGACGGCGGGCGAGGGTACGGCGAGCCTGTCCGCCACCAACGCCAACATCGATCCGGAGCAGAACCGCAGCTTCGAGATCGGCACCAAGTGGGACCTGCTGAACCGCAAGCTGTCGGTCACCGGTGCGGTGTTCCGCATCGAGAAGACCAACGCCCGCGTCACCAACCCGCTGGGCGGCGACCAGCTTCTGGTGGGCGAGCAGCGCGTCGACGGGTTCGAGGTCGGCGTGCAGGGCAGCATCACCGACGCCTGGAAGGTCTTCGCCGGCTACACCTTCCTGGACAGCAAGATCGTCAACGGCGGCCCGGCCCGCGTGAACGAGGGCAAGGAGTTCCCCAACACCGCCCCGCACAGCTTCAGCCTGTGGAGCACGTACGAGCCGGCCAAGGGCGTCACCGTCGGCGGTGGCGCCTTCTACATGGGCCGGCGCTATGGCGATGCCGCCAACACCAAGGAGGTGCCGCCGTTCTGGCGCTTCGACGCCATGGCCTCCTACCAGGTGACGGAGAACGTGAACGTCCAGCTGAACGTCCAGAACATCTTCAACGAGCGCTACTTCGACAAGCCCTACACCACCCACTTCGCCACGGTGGCGCCGGGCCGGTCGGCCCTGCTGACCACCAGCTTCAAGTTCTGACCGCGACGGAGCAACGCCCCCGCCCACACAGGGCGGGGGTACCTTAGCCATGCCCCCGCACCATGGTGCGGGGGCACCTTAGCCAGGGGGACCGACATATGCTGCTGACCATTCCCGACGTCCTGACCAGAGATCAGGTCGCCTACTGCCGCGAGATCATGGACCGAACCGAGTGGGTGGACGGGAAGGTCACGGCCGGACACCAGTCCGCGCTGGCCAAGAACAACATGCAACTGCCGGAGGGCAGCCCGGCCGCGCGCGAGATCGGCGACATCATCCTGAACGCGCTGTCCGCCAACCCGCTGTTCGTCGCGGCAGCCCTGCCGCTGAAGGTCTTCCCGCCGCTGTTCAACCGCTATTCCGGCGGGCAGTCGTTCGGCATCCACGTGGACAACGCCATCCGCCTGATGCGCGGCAGCGACTTCCGCATCCGCAGCGACCTGTCGGCGACGCTCTTCTTCTGCGATCCCGAAGACTACGACGGCGGCGAGCTGGTGGTGGAGGACACCTACGGCGAGCACCGGGTGAAACTGCCGGCCGGGCACATGGTGCTGTACCCCTCCACCAGCCTGCACGAGGTGACGGCGGTGACGCGGGGTGCCCGCGTCTGCTCCTTCTTCTGGATGCAGAGCATGGTGCGCGACGTGGGGCAGCGCACGCTGCTGTTCCAGCTGGACGCCACCGTCCAGCAGCTGGGGGCGGAGAAGGGCCACAAGGACCCGGCCGTCGTGCAACTGACCGGCATCTACCACAACCTCGTCCGCCGCTGGGCGGATACCTGACACGGCCGGCCAGGGGACGACCGCCATGACGACTGTTCACCGCACGCAACGGCTCTGGTACCGCGCACTCCAGCAGATCCACCTGTGGGTCGGGCTGCTGCTGTGCCTGCCGCTGGTCATGCTGGGCATCACCGGCTCCATCCTGGTGTTCGAGCACGAGCTGGAGGACCTTTTCGCCGCCCCGCCGGCCTACACGCTGACGGCGGGGGAGCCGAAGCCGCTGGCCGCCATCGTCGACGCGGCGCGCGCCGCCGCACCCAAGGACCTGTCGCCCGGCATGGTGATCCTGCCGGAGGCAGCGGGCGAGCCGGCCACCGTGCGCCTGATGCCGGCCGGCCGAGGCGGCCCCGGCCCGGGTGGGCAAGTGATGCTGATCGACCCGGTGTCGCTGACCGTGCTGGAGACCAAGGCGCCGACCGCCGGGCTGATGCGGCAGATCTTCCTGCTGCACGCCAACCTGCTGGCGCCCAGCCGGACGGGCCGCGAGATCGTCGGCTGGCTGGGCGTGGTGATGCTGGTGCTGGGCGTCAGCGGCCTTGTGCTGTGGTGGCCGCGGCAGGGCCGCTGGAAGGCTGCCTTCACCGTGAAGCCGGGGGCGCGCGGCGTGCGCCTGCACCGCGAGCTGCACGGCGCGGTCGGCATCTGGTCGCTGGTGGTCTTCATGGTGATCAGCTTCAGCGGCGTCTACCTGGCCTTCCCGCAGACGCTGGGCGAGGCGATGTCGTCCGTGTTCCCGGCCCGCGACCTGCGCGCCAACGTGAAGGTCGAACCGGTGCGGGGCGCCGCGCCGGCCGACGTGGACACGGCGGTGGCGCTGGCCAGGGCCGAGGTGCCGGACGGCGAGCTGCGCATGGTCGGCCTGCCGGCGCGGCCCGACCAGCCCTACCGCGTCACCCTCGCCCCGCCGGGGCACGAGCACGGGGCGCCGATGATCGCGGCCTTCGTCGATCCGTGGGCGAAGCGCGTCGTCGAGGTGCGCGACCCGCGCGGCTATTCGGTGGGGGAGGTCATCATGGGCTGGCAGCGCCCATTGCACGGCGGGCAGGGGTTGGGCTGGACCTGGAAGATCCTGACGTTCCTGTCGGGCGTCCTGCCGCCGCTGTTCGCGGTGACGGGGACCTACATGTGGCTGCTGAAGCGCCGGGCGCGGCGGGCGCAGGATGCGCAACGGGCCGCGGCGCGGGCGGGGGCGGTGTAACGCCGCCTCACCGCCTCCCCAGCGCTGCGCCGTCCCGGTGCACCTGCTTGCGGCAGTCGGCGAGGATGTTGCCGACGGTGACGCGCTCGCGCTCGTCCATGGTCAGCTGCCAGCGCGCCTTCACCGCCACCCAGTCGACCACGTAGCGGCACAGCTCGTCATCGTCCGGGGGCAGCCATTCCTCCGGTCCCTTGGAGCCCTTGGCGCGGTTGGCGGCGGCGGAGACCACCACCAGCGTGCGCGGGTCGGTCATGTCGTTGGCGAAGGCGGCGCGGCGCGCCCGGTCCCAGGCGTGGCCGCCGCTGTTGTGCGCCTCCTCCAGCGGCACGCGGTGGTCGACGTCGAGCGCCTTGGGATCGCGGAACTCCTCGCCCGTATAAGGATCCAGCCAGCGGCCGCGCACCACCCGGCAGCCGTCGGGCGACAGCTGGGCGGGAACGATGCTGTCGCGGATCAGCGCCTCCTCCCGCGTGTTCAGGCAGCTTCCCTGACGCTCCAGCCAGTGCGGCCAGTCGTCCCGTTCGTAGCCGCGGCGTGCTTCCGGCTCCACGCGGATCTGCGTCAGCCAGGCGTCGACCTGGGCGTAATCGATGCGCGGGCCGGTCGGCGCCACCGGCGGCACGCGGCGGGCCACCGCGTCGTGCTTCTCGGGGCGGCGGCGCGGCTTCTCCTCCTCCAGGCCCAGCATCCGCGCGACCGTGCCCGTCGGCAGGACGTCGATGCGCTCCAGCAGAAGCGCGCCGCCGATCAGCGCCAGGACGACCAGCAGCCCGCCCAGCGTCAGCGGCCGCCGCGACCGCCCCGTTCCGGGGATCCTCCCACGCCCGACCATCCCATTCCTCACCATATTCCTGTATGCCCGTGCCTGCCGTGTCGCGGCCCCGACGTCAACCTCCCTGAAGAGAATGCGGCGACATTCCGACGCGGCCCCCCGATTCCGGCACTTTCGGCTGACATAGCGCATAATGCCGTCCCCAAAGCGTCGTATACTCCCCCCAATCGGATCGCTTCGCGGGGACGGAGCCCATGGATCGCACGGCAACGACGATCGACCGCACGGGAGAGAAAGGCGCAGTGATGCGCCGCGACGGCCTGGATGCCCTCATCGCCGCGCTGCACGGCGAGGGGTACGAGGTGATCGGGCCGCGCCCACGCGACGGCGCCATCGCCTACGAGCCCGTCGACTCGACGGCCGACCTGCCGGTCGGGCGTGCGGACGAGCAGGACGGCGGGCATTACCGGCTGGTCGACGGGCCGGCGGGTGCCCTCTTCGCCACCACGGTCGGCCCTCACACCTGGAAGCGTTACCTGTACCCGCCGCGCCAGACGCTGTGGTCGGCCAAGCGGACCGGCAGCGGCTTCGCGGTGATGCCGGAGGATGCGGCGCCACCGCGCTATGCCTTCCTCGGCGTGCGGCCGTGCGAGCTTCGGGCCATGCAGGTGCAGGACCGCGTGTTCGGCGTCACCGACTTCCCCGGCCGCGACACCCGCACGCCGCAGTTCACCGACACGGGCTACGCCCGCAAGCGCGCCGGGACCTTCGTCATTGCGGTCAACTGCGGACGCGCCGGCGGCACCTGCTTCTGCGTGTCCATGGACGGCGGGCCGAAGGCGGACGGCGGTTTCGACCTCGCCGTCACCGAACTTCCCGGCGAGGACGGGTACACCTATCTGGTCGAGGCGGGAAGCGAACGCGGGGCGGAGCTGCTGGACACCCTGCCGGCCCGGCCGGCCGAGGCCGCGGACATGGCTGCGGCGCAGGCCGTCACCGACGCCGCCGCCGTGCAGATGGGCCGGGAGATGGTGGCGGACGCGCCCCGCCTGCTGGCCGACAACCTGGAGCACCCGCGCTGGGAGGAGGTGGCGAAGCGCTGCCTGTCGTGCGCCAACTGCACCATGGTCTGCCCGACCTGCTTCTGCTCGACCATGGAGGACGTCACCGACCTGACGGGCGCGGAGACGCGGCGCGAGCGGCGGTGGGATTCCTGCTTCACCATCGACTTCTCCTACATCCACGGCGGCAGCATCCGGCAGAGCACGGCGTCGCGCTACCGGCAGTGGATCACCCACAAGCTGTCCACCTGGCACGAGCAGTTCGGCACGTCGGGCTGCACCGGCTGCGGCCGGTGCATCACCTGGTGCCCGGTCGGAATCGACATAACCGAGGAGGCCCGCGCCATCCGCGACGACGTCGCCGCCTCGGCCAACGAGGGGGGAAGGTGACATGGTCGCGATCGAAGGCCTCGGCCGGCTGCTGGCCGAACACCCGTTCTTCAAGGACATGCAGCCGGACGTGCGCGACATCGTTGTCGGCTGCTGCGCCAACGCGCACTACCGCCCGGGCGAGTTCCTGTTCAAGGAGGGCGGGCAGGCCGACCACTTCTACCTGATCCGCGAGGGCAGCGTGGCGGTGGAGGTGCATGCCCCCGGCCGCCCCGGCGTGGTGGTGGAGAACATCGGCGAGGGCGACATCATCGGCTGGTCCTGGCTGGTGGAGCCGTACCGCTGGACCTTCGACGCCCGCGCCACCGACCAGGTGCGCGCCATCACCATCGATGGCGCCTGCCTGCGCCGCAAGATCGAGGCGAACCACGAGCTGGGCTACGAACTCTACCGCCGCTTCATCCCGATCATGGGGCGCCGCATCGCCGAGGCGCGCCTGCGCATCGTCGAGCTGACGGTCGACCCATACGCGGGTTGACCGGGTCCCTGATGGGAGGGAGCGTGATGGGAGGAAGCGCCATGACCGTTGCCGTCCTCGACCGCGAACAGGCCGCGGCGCCGGACCCGATGCTGACGCGGCCGTTCCGCATCGTGCGGCGGATCGCCGAGGTCGACGGCTGCTTCACGCTGCACCTGCGGGCGGAGGACGGCAGCCCCTTCGCCTACCGGCCCGGCCAGTTCAACATGCTCTACGTCTTCGGCGTGGGCGAGGTGGCGATCTCCATCTCCGGCGACTGCCGCGACCTGACGACGCTGGTGCACACGGTGCGCGAGGTCGGCACGGTCACCAAGGCGATGGCCAAGCTGAAGCCCGGCGACGTGATCGGCGTGCGCGGCCCCTTCGGCACGCCCTGGCCGATCGAGGAGTCCTACGGCAACGACATCCTGTTCGTGACCGGCACCATCGGCTTGGCGCCGCTGCGCCCGCTGATCTACGAGGTGCTGCACCGGCGCGAGCATTTCGGCAAGGTGGTGCTGTGCTACGGCTCGCGCGGGCTGCACGACATCCTTTACGAGAAGCTGCTGCACCAGTGGCGCGGCCGGTTCGACATGCAGGTGCACGTGACGGCGCACTCCGCCCCCGCCGGCTACCGCGGCCGGGTGGGCAGCGTCGCCGGCCTCGTGAAGATCGCCCGCTTCGATCCCGAGCACACCACCGCCTACGTCTGCCGGTCGGAAACGATGACGCGCCCGGCGGTGCAGGCGCTGCACGACCGCGGCGTCACGTCGGAGCGCATCTACGTGACGCTGGAGCGCAACATGAAATGCGCGGTCGGCTTCTGCGGCCATTGCCAGATGGGATCGTCCTTCATGTGCAAGGACGGGCCCGTCTACCGCTACGACACCATCGAGAGCATCTTCTCCTTGCGGGAGCTGTAGCCATGGCCGAGGTGAGAAGACCCAAGCTGGCCGTCTGGAAGTTCTCGTCCTGCGACGGCTGCCAGTTGAGCCTGCTCGACTGCGAGGACGAGCTGCTGGCCGTGGCCGGCGCCGTGGAGATCGCCTATTTCCTGGAAGCCACGCGGGTGGAGATCAAGGGGCCGTACGACGTCTCGCTGGTCGAGGGCTCCATCACCACGCCGCACGACGCCGAGCGCATCCGGAAGATCCGCAAGCAGTCGAAGGCGCTGGTCACCATCGGCGCCTGCGCCACGGCGGGCGGCATCCAGGCGCTGAGGAACTTCCGCGACGTGGACGGCTTCATCCGGGCGGTCTACGCGCACCCGGAGTTCATCGACACGCTGGCGACCTCCACCGCCATCCAGGACCACGTGAAGGTGGACTTCGAGCTGCGCGGCTGCCCGGTCAACAAGTACCAGCTGCTGGAGGTGCTGAACGCCTTCCTGAACGGCCGCAAGCCGGTGGTGCCGACGCACAGCCAGTGCGTGGAGTGCAAGATGGCCGGGACCGTCTGCGTGACGGTGGCGCACGGCACGCCCTGCCTTGGCCCGGTGACGCAGGCCGGCTGCGGCAACCTGTGCCCCGGCCACGACCGCGGCTGCTACGGCTGCTTCGGCCCGAAGGAGACGCCGAACACGGCGAGCCTCGCCAGACACATGCTGGAGTTGGGCATGGAGCGCCGCGACGTGGCGCTGGCCTTCCGCTCCTTCAACGCCAACGCCGAGGCCTTCCGGCTGGAGGGGGACGCGCATGACCATTGAGCCGCAGGCCACGTCGGCCGCCCGCACCATCAAGGTGGACGCGCTTGCCCGGGTGGAGGGCGAGGGGGCGCTGACCGTCCGCGTGAAAGACGGCGTCATCACCGACGTGAAGTTCCGCATCTTCGAGCCGCCGCGCTTCTTCGAGGCGCTGCTGCAGGGGCGCCCGTATTCCGACGCGCCGGACGTCACCGCGCGCATCTGCGGCATTTGCCCGGTCGCCTACATCATGGGATCGAGCCAGGCTATGGAGGCGGCGCTGGGCGTTGAGGTCGGCGACGCCATCCGCCGCGTGCGGCGGATGATGTACTGCGGCGAGTGGATCGAGAGCCACGTGCTGCACGCCTACCTGCTGCACGCGCCGGACTTCCTGGGCTGCCAGGACGCGTTGCAGATCGCCAAGACGCACCCCGGCGTGGTCGAGCGGGCGCTGCAGCTGAAGAAGTTGGGCAACCAGATCCTGGAGGTGGTCGGCGGGCGCGCCGTGCACCCGGTGAACACGAAGGTCGGCGGGTTCTATAAGGCGCCACGGAAAGCCGAGGTGCGCGCCTTGGCGGAGCCGCTGAAGCGCGCGGTCGAGGATTCGCTGGCCACCGTCAAGCTGTTCGCCGGGCTGGACTTCCCAGCCTACGAATACGACTACACCTTCGTGGCGATGCACCACGAACAGGACTACGCGATCGAGCGCGGCCGGCTGATGTCCAACCGGGGGCTGGACATCGACATTTCGGAATTCGAGGAGCATTTCGACGAGGAGCACGTCCGCCACTCCAACGCCCTGCATGGGGTGATGAAGGACGGCAGCGGCCCCTACATGGTCGGCCCGCTGGCCCGCTACGCGCTGAATCACGAGCAGCTGTCGCCGCTGGCCAAGCAGGCGGCGAAGGAGGCCGGGCTCGGTACAATCGTGCGCAACCCGTTCCAGAGCATCGTCGTGCGCGCCGTGGAGACGCTGTACGCGTGTGAAGAGGCGCTGAAGATCGCCGAGGCGTATGAGGAACCGGACCCGCCGTCGGCTTCCATCGAAATCAGGGCCGGGCGAGGCCACGGCTGCACCGAGGCACCGCGCGGCCTCTGCTGGCACCGCTACGACCTGGACGGGGAGGGGCGCATCCTCACCGCCCGCATCGTGCCGCCGACCTCGCAGAACCAGAAGCAGATCGAGCGCGATCTGTGGGGCGTGGTGCAGGCCAACCTGCACCTGCCCGACGAGGACCTGAAGTGGCGCTGCGAGCAGACGATCCGCAACTACGACCCCTGCATCTCCTGCGCCACGCACTTCCTCAAACTGACCGTGGAGCGGGAGTAGCGCGCGTCACCAGCCAGATGCCCGCCGCCACCGGCACGATGCCGATCAGGTCCCAGGGCTGCACGGCCTCGCCCAGCAGCAGCCAGCCGAAGGCGAGGCCCAGCGGCGGCATCAGGAAATGGTACGCGCTGGCCGCCGTCGCCGTGGTGCGGGTGAGCAGCGCGTACCACAGCAGGTGCGCGCCGATCGACACCACCAGCACCATGTAGACCAGCGACACCGCCAGTGACGCGGTGACGTTGACCGCCCCCGGATCCTCCAGCAGCAAGCCCACCGGCACCAGCGCCAAGCCGCCGGCCAGCGCCTGCACGCCGCCATTCACCACCAGTCCGGCGGCCGGCGCGAAGCGCTTGTACAGCAGCGAGCCCGCCACCATCGCGACCAGCGAGCCGACCGCCAGCAGGATGCCGCCGGGGTCGTCGGCGCCGATGCCCAGCCGCCCGCGCACGATCAGCGCCACACCCAGCACGCCCAGCGCCAGCCCCGCCGCCTTGCGCCATGTCAGCGCTTCACCCAGCAGCAGGGCCGCGGCGCCGGCCGTCAGGACGGGGGCGGAACTGACGATGATGGTGACCAGCCCCGACGACACCGTCTTCATCGCCGTGAAGCTGAGCCCCAGGTAGAGCGCGGTGTTGACCACGCCCAGCGCCGCCAGCACCGCCCAGCCGCGTCCGTCCAGCCGCCGCAGGTGGCCGAGCATGGCCGCCGCCGCCAGCAGCACCCCGCCGGCCAGCAGGAAGCGCGCGCCCAGGAACAGCAGCGGCGGCGCGTCGAGCAGCCCGATCTTTCCCACCGCGAAGGCCGAACTCCAGCCCAGGCAGAATGGCACCACCATCGTCAGCGGCGCCGCCGGCCGCCGATCCTCCATCGCTTCGCTGATCGCCGTCATTCCGTCCTCCGTCGTCTGTCGTTGCTGGGATGAGGCTATGCGAGAGGCTTTTCATTCGGAAATGAAATGGTATGATGGAATTCATTCGAAAAATGGATGCTCCCCGATGGCCGAACTGGACCTGACGCTGCTGCGCACCTTCGTCTCGGTGGTGGAGACCGGCGGCTTCACCCGCGCGGGCGAGCGCGTGCATCGCACCCAATCCACCATCAGCCAGCAGGTGCGCCGGCTGGAGGAGTCGCTGGGCGTGGCGCTGCTCGATCGCGGCACGCGCTCCGTGGAGTTGACCGACGAGGGGGAGCGGCTGCTGGCCTACGCGCGGCGCATGCTGACGCTGAACGACGAGGCGCGCGCGGCGCTGTCCGGCGGGCGGGAGACGGTGGAGGTGGTGCGCCTGGGCGTGCCGGAGGATTACGCGGTGGACCGGCTCCCGCGCCTGCTGTCGGCGTTCGCGCGGCGCAACCGCAGCATTCGCCTGGATGTGCGCTGCGACATCAGTGCGCGCCTGCGCGCCGCCTTCGAGACGGGTGACCTGGACGCTGCGCTGCTGAAGCAGGAGCCCGGCCGCCCCGGCGCCACCGCCGTGTGGCGGGAGCCGCTGTGCTGGGTCGGCACGCCTGGGGAGGAGGTGCACAGGGAAGATCCGCTGCCGTTGGTGCTGTTCCCGCTGGGCTGCGTCTACCGGCACCGCGCGGTGCACGAGCTGGATGCCGCCGGCCGGCGCTGGCGGGTGGCCTATTGCAGCCCCAACCTGTCCGGCGTGCAGGCGGCGGTGACGGCGGGGTTGGGCGTCAGCGTGCTGGCGCGCTCGGCGGTGCCGGCGTCCGCGCGCGTGCTCGGGCCCGCGGACGGGCTGCCGCCGCTCCCCGATACGGAAATGGCGCTGCTGACCGCGGAGCACGCGGGCGACGGCGTGCGCCTCGTCGTCGAGATGCTGAAGCAGTCGCTGGTCGACCGGCTGCCGGTGGCGGAGGACGCGGCGTGAGCCCGCTCATTCTCGGTGTCGGCAACCGCTACCGCCGCGACGACGGCGTCGGCCCGGCGGTGGCCGACCGGCTGGCGGCGCTGGGCATCGCCGTGCGGGAGCACTCCGGCGAAGGCGCCGGGCTGATGGACACGTGGAGCGGGGCGGAGCGGGTGATCGTCGTCGACGCCACGCAGTCGGGCGCGGAGCCTGGGACGTTCGTGCGCCTCGATGCGGGGACGCAGGAGTTGCCGCGCGGCCTGTTCCGCTATTCCAGTCACCTGTTCGGGGTGGCGGAGGCCGTGGAGATGGCCCGCGCGCTGGGCCGGCTGCCGGGCGATCTGGTGATCTGGGGCATCGAGGGCGCCGAGTTCGGCTTCGGCGAGGATCTCACGCCGGCCGTCGCCGCGGCGGCGGACGAGGTCGCCCGCCGCATCGCGGCCGAAACGGGTGTCGGGTCGGTTACGCCGCCGCCCAGCTGACGGTCTGGCCGAGGCCGTCGAGCAGGCCGGTGCGGCAGGCCATGTTGAAGGTGGTGCGCGCCTTGGTCGGGTCGCCGATGGACACGCGGATGTCGCCGGCCCGCGCCGGATGATGGCGGCGGCGCACGCGGTTGCCGACCAGCTCCTCCAGCACCGCCAGCAGCATGTTGATGGACGTCGGGCGGCCGGTGCACAGGTTGAACACGCCGGCCCCGCGCGGCCGGCGCGCCATGGCGCCGGACAGGAAACGCACCACGTCGTCGACGAAGATGAAGTCGCGCACCTGCTCCCCGTCGCCGAAGATGTCCACGTCCTCGCCGCGCCCGACGCGCCGGGCGAAGATGGAGATGACGCCGGAGTAGGGCGAGTTCGGGTCCTGGCGCGGGCCATAGACGTTGAAGAAGCGGAAGCCCACCGTCGGCACCCCGTGGATCTCCCACGCCACGCGGGCGTGCAGCTCGCAGCCCAGCTTGTCGGCGCCATAGGCGGACAGCGGCTGCGCCGGGGTGTTCTCGCCCAGGGGCGTGTGCGGGTTGTCGCCGTACACGGCGGCGGAGGAGGCGTAGACCACCGGCACCGGCTCGCCGAAGCGGGCGGTGCGCGCCGCTTCGAACACCGTGACGGCGCCGGTCAGGTTGGTGCGGTGCGTCTCCGCCCACAGCTCGCGCGAGCGCTGGACGGAGGCGACGGCGGCCAGGTGGAACACGCCGTCCACGCCCTCGATGGCTTGGCGCACGGCTTCCGCGTCGGCCACGTCGCCGACCACGAGGCGGGCGCCGACGGGTTTGTTCTCCAGACGGCCGGTGGACAGGTCGTCGAGGATGGTGACGCAGTTCCCCTCGGCCAGCAGGCGGTCGGTCAGGTGCGATCCGATGAACCCGCAGCCGCCGGTGACCAGATAATGCGCCATCCCGCCGCCCTCCTTCCGGTTCCGCCGCAACGCCGTGCGGCATGGCAACCTTTGATAGGCGATCCGGCGGCCGTGGGACAAAACCTCTTCGGTGGGGGGCGGCGTCGCAGGGTGGGCAGCCGGTTGGGTGTCAGGTCTTCGGATGGCTGTGGACGTGCGGGGTGCCCCCGTGCCCGTGGCCGTGCCCCGAATGGTCGCGCTCCCCATGGGCATGGCTGTGGTGGTGCGACACGTTGATGTCGGCCGGCACGATGTTGAGCTGCCCGTGCCGCACGCCGCGTTCGGCCGTCAGGGAATCGGCGAAGGCGCGCACGGCGTCGGTCGGCCCGCGCAGCACCGTCACCTCCATGCAGTTGTCGTGGTCCAGGTGCACGTGCATGGTGGACAGCGTCAGGTCGTGGTGGTCGTGCTGCGCCTGGGTCAGGCGGCGCGCCAGCTCCCTCTCGTGGTGATTGAAGACGTAGCTGAGCGAGGCGATGCAGTGCTGTGCCTGCCCGTGCGCGAGCCGTTCGGCTTCCAACTCGGCGCGGATCAGGTCGCGCACGGCCTCCGACCGGTTGGCGTAGCCACGGCGGCGGATCAACTCGTCGAACTGGGCCAGCAGGTCCTCGTCCAGCGACACGGTGACGCGTTCCATGGTGCCCTTCTCCGGTTCGTTCCGCTCCCACGGTCCTGCATAGCACGCGCGGTCAGCGGATGGGAGCGAACCGGTGGTGTCCCCCCGTGCCGGGATCGAGGCACTGGTAGCGTGTCCCGTCGAGCGTGATCAGGGCGTCGGCACCGGCCCCCTCGGCGCCGGGCAGGGCGCAGGCCATTTCCCGCGCCGTGCAGTACCAGACCGGCGGTCGGGCGCGCACGGAGGGGCCGGGCCGGCATTTGCCGGATTGGCAGAGCGCGTTGGCCTCCGCCTCGCTGGCCGGCTTGGCGTCGGCGCAAACCCTACCATCCGGCAGCCCTTCATCCCTGGCAAGGGTGGGCACCGGCAGCAGTGTGAGGACCAAGAGCATGGCGGCTGTCCGCGTGCGGCGCATCCGGCCCTCCTCCCCGAGGGGGCGATCGACGCGGCACCGATTCTATCACCGGCCTCGGGAAGGGACGCCTTCAATAAGGGACAAGTCCTGGGACTTCGGGAAAGCTCCATGCCATGAAAGGGGGGCGAAGCACCCCTTTCATGGCCGTGCCCGTCAGTATCCGACCGGCGACGCATGGCTTCCCGAGAGCGCACTTCCGCCGTCTCCCGTGAAGCCGCCGCACGCAGCCACGCTCAGGCCGAATGCCAACAGAAACGCAAGGCGCGTCAACATGGCGGATCCTCCTGTGCTTTGCCGTGGACCAGAGCGACCCTGGAGCGGTCGCGGGAGGCCGCAAGCCACCTGTACCGATCGACGCCGGCGGGCATGCGGGCATGCCCGTCCGGCCTGGCCGCGGCGCGATGACCTGTCCAGGTGCGTCACATCGTGATTCGATGTGGATCCCCCGGCGTGCCGTCACCCAGTGGACAGGGGGTATGCTGCATCAGGTTGCGTGGCGTTGTGAGATGTTCTCGCCAACGCGCGCTTGCGTAGGAAGTTTTTGCAAAGCATCATACGGCCCAGCCGCCGGTTGCCGTTGGGAAACCGCCGGACCTTTCCAAACCGGGGACAAGGAAGCCTTCCATGACGCACGCCCACCGCCGGCTCGCCGCCGGTCTTGCCGCCGCTCTCGCCCTCTCCGCCGTGGCCGGCACCGCGCAGGCGCACACCTTCGGCGCCCACGACGCCGGTCTGGCGCACGGGTTCATGCACCCGCTCGGCGGCCTCGACCATCTGCTGGCGATGGTCACCGTCGGCCTGTGGGCCGTGCAGCGCGGCGGGCGCGCCCTGTGGCTGATGCCGGCCACCTTCGTCGGCGCCATGGCGCTGGGCGGCTACCTGGGTTTGGACGGCATCGGCTTGCCGGCGGTGGAACTGGGCATCGCCGCGTCGCTGATGGCGCTGGGCAGCGCCGTCGCCTTCGCCGTCCGCCCGCCGCTGGCGCTGGGCATGGCGGTCGTCGGCGCCTTCGCCGTGTTCCACGGTCACGCGCACGGCGCCGAGGTGCCGGAGGCGGCCTCGCCGCTGCTCTACGCCGCCGGCTTCCTGGCCGCCACGGTGCTGCTGCACGCCGCCGGTATCGCGCTCGCCGCGGCGGCGACGGCGCGCCCGCTGTGGGCTGGCCTGGGTGCCAAGGCCGTGCGCCTCGCCGGCGCCGGCGTGGCCGCCACCGGCCTGCTGCTGGTCGCCTGACCTCGCTCCATCGTCACGTTCTTGTCCCCCGCCGCCGGATTGCCGGCGGCGGGGATTTGCGGTAAGTTGAATCCATGGTCGAGACACGCCGCATCGCAGACTGGGGCAACGAGACCGTCCGCACCGACGTGGGCGGCGGACGCGTGCTGCCGCCTGGACCGCCGGGCGGCCCCGGTCGGGTCGGCGGGGCCGGGGGGCGGCAGAAGATCCCCACGGTGCGCCAGTTGGCCAGCCTCGTGGTCAACGGCATCCTGACGCTGCCGCGCAACTACCGCCGCGGCATGTTCCTGGACGTTCTGGCGTAGGGCCTTCAGGAAGGTCGGTACGAACGCGTAGGTTGGGTCTGGACCCAACATTCCTCGCATCGCCAAGGACGTTGGGTTTGCGGCTCGCGCTGTTCAGACCGGACACTTGGTTTACAGGTGTTCGGAGACATGGTTGACAGGTTGGACCGAACCGAGGCGATCGCGCAAGTCGACTTGCGCGATCGCCTCGGCGGCGAAATGGACGGTCCAGAGACCATCGGTCGCGGTC
>NZ_DASPMG010000112.1:0-4356 GCF_035627195.1 Azospirillum sp. | reverse complement strand
GAAGGCGAAAAGGGAGATAAGATGCGCCTGCCCGAGCCGCGAACGGTCGGCCTCGTCAGGCCGGGTTCACCACAAAGCAACGAAGGTCACCAAGAACACAAAGAATGCGCTGGCGCTGCAACGTGCGTGCAGTCGGACCCGCGCTTCTTCGTGTGCTTATGTTCCCTTTGTTGCTTCGTGATCCCAAAGCCCCGCATCGCAGGAACCTCCAGGCCATCATCTCCACCGCCCAAACCAAAAGGGCGGCCCCTTGCGGGACCGCCCTTTCCGGAGCGCGCCTGAGGATGGATCAGGCGGCCTTTTTGAGGACCTGCTCCAGGCGCTCGGTGGCCTTCAGCTCGTCGATCTTCTCGACGGCGGCCAACTCGCGCGCCAGGCGCTCCAGCGCGGCCTGGTAGATCTGGCGCTCGCTGTAGGACTGGTCGGACTGGTCGGTGCCGCGGTACAGGTCGCGCACCACCTCGGCGATCGACACGGGGTCGCCGGAGTTGATCTTGGCCTCGTACTCCTGCGCGCGGCGGCTCCACATGGTGCGGCGGATGCGCGAGCGGCCCTGCAGGGTCTCCAGCGCCACCTTGATCCGGTCCTTGGTGCTGAGGCGGCGCAGGCCCGAGTTCTTGGCCTTCGTGACGGGCACCTTGAGCGTCATGCGCTCTTTCTCGAAGGTGATCGCGTAAAGCTGAATCTGCTGACCGGCGATGTGATGGGTTTCCACGCCCTCGACTCGACCGACGCCATGGGCCGGATAAACGACGAAATCCCCGGCTTCGAACTCAAGCTTGTTCGACATCTTGGTTGGCTCTCTTCTCGCGATCACGCCATTTTGCCGCCACGGTGGAACGAAGCGAAAAGAGCCCTGCAGCCGCCACCCCGCCGCGGAGATGGAGTCCGCCACGACGTCGGTGGAAGTCATGAGCCCTTTTTCAGTATGAAAACCGGCAATGGCGCGGAGGCCGGCTTCGGGCGCGGAGTATACCGATATTACATCCGAGTTACAAAGGTTACGCGCAGGCAGCCGTACGGATTCCGAGCGCCATAGTAGGTATGGCCGATCCGATTTTTTTGCATGGCAACATGAAATGCCGAACAACCACGCGGAGACCCGACTCCGGCCGGGGGCTTCCCGGCCGGCGGGTGGGCGGGTGCGCGTTCAGCTCTCGCCGGGCTTCGGGCTGAAGAACTTCTCGTACTTGCCCGGCACGCCCTTGAAGCTGTCGGCGTCGGCCGGCGCCGGCTTCTTGCGGGTGATGTTCGGCCACTTGGCGGCGAAGTCGCGGTTCAGCTCCATCCACGTCTCGGCCTGCCCGTCGGTGTCGGGCACGATGGCTTCGGCCGGGCATTCCGGTTCGCACACGCCGCAGTCGATGCACTCGTCCGGGTGGATGACCAGCATGTTCTCGCCCTCGTAGAAGCAATCCACGGGGCAGACCTCGACGCAGTCGGTGTACTTGCACTTGATGCAGCCGTCGGTGACGACGTAGGGCATGGTTCGTTCTCCGCTGTTCTCCCGCGTTCCGGCCTTGTTCGCTCTCGGTGGCCCCGAGTCGAATCCAGTGGCCGGCGTATCGGGCCTCGGGTTTCGGGCCTGGGGTTCCGCGACGCCGCGCGCACGCCGGAGCCGGAGGCGCTCCAATCGCGGCGCTTGCCTAACACGCCGCCTCCACACGCCGCAACCCCGCTGAAAATGTGGGCGGATCCGCCGCAGCCGGCGATTCGCCCCCCTCGCGCCCATCATCCATCACGGGCTGGCGTCACGGGCTGGCGTCACGGGCCGACCATCATAGGCCAACCATCACGGGAACCGATAGGTGCCATCCGAAACTTTCGTTGGATCCGCCGGGCGCCGCCGGGCGATGTTGGTGGCTGCGACAAAGGGAGGGGCACATGGTTCGCGTGCTGACGGGTGGCGTGCTGATGCTGGCGGTGGCGATGGGGGTGGGGCGCTTCGCCTACACGCCGATCCTGCCGGCCATGCAGGCCGCCACCGGGCTGGGCGGCGACGGCGCGGGCCTGCTCGCCTCGCTGAACTACCTCGGCTACCTCGCGGGGGCGCTGGGCGCCGGGCTGGTGCCGCATGGTGCTGTGCGCACCACGGTGTTCCGCGCCGCACTGGTCGCCAGCGTCGCCACGACGGCGGCGATGGGGCTGACCGCCGACTTCCTCCTGTGGTCCGTGCTCCGCTTCGCCTCCGGCGTCGCGAGCGCCGGCGTCTTCATCCTGGGCATCGCCATGGTGCTGGACGCGCTGTCGCGCGCCGGCCGCGACGCGCTGGCCGGCTGGCTGTACAGCGGCGTCGGCCTGGGCATCGCCGGGTCCGGCCTGTTCGTGGCGCTGTTCGGCGGCCGGCTCGGCTGGGACGGCGACTGGCTGGCGCTGGGGGCGCTGTGCGCGCTGCTGGCCGTGCCGGTGTGGTTGAGCGTGCGCGAGCCGGCCGGGGCGCACGCGCCCGCCGCCAAGGCGGGCGGGGGCGGACGGATGTCGGCGCCGCTGGTCCTGCTCACCATCGCCTATTTCCTGGAGGGCGGCGGCTACATCGTCACCGGCACCTTCCTGGTCGCCATGCTGAAGCAGATGCCCGACACCACGGCGGTGGGCGAGGCGGCGTGGATGGTCGCCGGTCTGGCGGCCATGCCGGCCGGTTTGGCATGGGCGGCGGCCGGGCGGCGTCTCGGGCTGTGGCGCACGCTGATCCTGGCGCACCTGCTTCAGGCCGTCGGCATCCTGCTGCCGCTGGCGGGCGGGCCGATCCCGGCGCTGGTCTCCGCGGCGCTGTTCGGCGCCACCTTCCTGGGCATCGTGACGCTGACGCTCGGTCTCGGGCGGACGCTGTCGGCCGGCGGCTCGGCGCGGGTGATCGGCGCGCTCACCTCGGCCTACGGGCTGGGGCAGATCCTCGGGCCGCTGCCGGCGGGCATCGCCGTGGCGCGCACCGGCAGCTTCGACACCGCGCTGTTCGGCGCCGCCGCCGCCGTGCTGCTGGGCACGCTGGTGCTGGCCGCCGGTGCCGTGCTGGCCCGGCGTGCGGAGGACGCGTTGCGCGACGGGGCGGCGGCGGATTAGGCTGGGCGCCATGTTCGACCCGCTCCACCCAGAGGCGGCCAAGCGCCACGCCCCCGCCGCCGAGCGCAACCGCGCCGCAATCCTGGACGTGCTGCGCCGTGTCCTGCCGGCCGAAGGGCTGGTGCTGGAGGTGGCGAGCGGCACCGGCCAGCACGCCGCCTTCTTCGCCGCCGAACTTTCCGGCGTGACGTGGCAGCCCAGCGACCCCGACCCGGACCTGCGCGCCTCCACCGCCGCCTGGGCGGCCGAAGCGGCACTTCCCAACCTGCTTGCGCCCGTGCACCTGGACGCCGTGGCGGAACATTGGCCGGTGGCGCGCGCCGACGCGGTGGTGTGCATCAACATGATCCACATCGCCCCGTGGGAGGCGGCGCTGGGCCTGTTCCGGGGCGCTGCGCGCCTGCTTCCCGTGGGCGGGCCGCTGACGCTCTACGGCCCCTTCCTGCGCGACGGCCGGCACACCGCCCCCAGCAACGCCGCCTTCGACGCCGACCTGCGCGCGCGCAACCCGGCCTGGGGCGTGCGCGACCTTTCCGCAGTCGAAGCGACCGCCGCCGGTTACGGCCTGCGTCTGGCCGAGGTGGTGGAGATGCCGGCCAACAACCTGACCGTGGTCCTGCGGCGGGACTGAAGGAAAGTCGCCGGTCGTTCCGGGAACCTTGGGCGCGCCGGCGTCACAAAGCCGGGGACGGTTTCAATCCGATGGGGAGCATCACCATGCGCAAGGCACTCGTCGCGGCCCCGCTGGCCCTTTTGACCCTGCTCGGCGCCCAGGTGGCGATGGCCCAGCGCGACCCGGATACCGGACGCAAGATGCTTCGCAACGAGACCTCGCACCTTCTCACCGTGGAGGTCGGCACCAGGGCGTCGACGGGCATCCCCTTCCTGAACACGGGCGGGCGGATGACCATCCAGCTGTTTCCCCAGCAGGCCCGGTGGTTCGAATACAAAGGCCCCCACCTGGACTGGCTGACGGTGAGTGGCGGGGCACAGTGCGAGGTCCGGGGCACGCAGCCCGGCGACCCCGCCGACAGGCTGCTCAACACCAACTCCCACCTGACCATCGCGGCACACGGCAACACCTGCGTCGTCAGAGGAAGCAACGAATTCTGACGGTCGGCAAGGTCGCCGGAGCACCCGCACGCGGGACGGGCTCGTTGGGTTTTCGCTGCGTGTATAGACCGGAGACATCCTTTACAGGTGTTCGGGGACATCATTGACACATATGGGCGTGGACGAAGCTTAGCGAGGGCTTGGCCATGCCATTCCAGGAGGTGTCGAAGATGTCCCTGCGTC
>NZ_DASPMG010000111.1:0-32095 GCF_035627195.1 Azospirillum sp. | reverse complement strand
CCTCGGCCGCCAGGCAGCCGCCCTTGGTGCCGCCCAGCGACAGCACGTCCACGTCCGCCCGCCACGTCAGCTCGGCTGGGGTGCAGCCCAGGCGCGACAGCGCGTTGGCGAAGCGCGCGCCGTCCATGTGCACGGCCATGCCGTGGCGGTGCGCCACGTCGGTCAGCGCCTCCACCTCGTCCGGGCGGTAGACGGTGCCGGCCTCGGTCGCCTGCGACAGGCTGAGTGCCGCCGGCTGCACGCGGTGGACGACGCCGAACGCCGCCTGCCCCAGCGCCGATTCGAGGCCGGCCGCCGTCAGCTTGCCGGCATCACCGGGCAGGCCCACCAGCTTGGCGCCACCGCTGAACTGCTCCGGCGCGCCGCACTCGTCGGTGTTGATGTGGCTGCCGGCGTGGCAGTAGATGGCCCCGTAGGGCGGCGTCACCGCCGACAGCGCCAGCGCGTTGGCCGCCGTGCCGGTGGCCACGGGGAACACCGCCACCTCCGTCTCGAACACCTCGCTCAGGCGCTTGGTGACGCGCGCCGTCCACTCGTCCTCGCCGTAGGGCGAGGCGGTGCCGCGCGCCGCCTGGGCCAGGGCGTCCACCACCTCGGGTGCCGCGCCGGCGACGTTGTCGCTGCGGAAATCGTATCCCGCCGTCGTATTCGCGGTCATGTTGGCGGTCATATCAGCGGCTCCCGGTCGTGACGACGGAGGAAACCGCGCCGGAGCGCGGATCGAGCGTGTAGAGACGGTCGGCGCCGTCGGGTATGGTCACGCGGAACACCACCCGGTTGCCCACGGCCAGCATCTCGCCGATGCGGGCACCGGAGGGCAGGTTCAGCGACACCTCGCCCGTCGGGCCGGCGGGCAGCGGCCGGTCCTCGGCGGCTTCCTGCGGCTCAGCCGTCACCTTGTTGGAAAAGCGCTTGACGACCTCGACGCCCAGATAGGCATACCCGGCCAGGATGAACACGCCCATGATGATGATGGCAGCCTTGAGCACGCGCACGGATCAGGTCCACGAGTGGTGATGATGCAGGACGACGGTCGAACCACCAATGCGCCCGCAGACGCGCCAGACCCGGAAGGCACCCGCCACACCGTCGCCGTTCCGCCCGAAGCGGCGGGCGACCGGCTGGACAAGGTGCTGGCGGCCGCCGTTCCCGACCTTTCGCGCTCGCGCGCGCAGGCGCTGCTGGAGCAGGGCCACGTGCGGTCCGACGGGCGGACCATAACCGACGCCTCGCAGAGGGTCAAACCCGGCCAGACGTTCGAGGTCCTCGTCCCCGCCGCCGAACCCGCCGTGCCGGAGGCGCAGGAGATCCCGCTGACCGTCGTGCACGAGGACGCGGACGTGCTGGTGCTCGACAAGCCGCCGGGCCTCGTCGTCCACCCGGCCGCCGGCAACGCCGACGGAACGCTGGTGAACGCCCTGCTGGCGCACTGCGGCGACAGCCTGTCGGGCATCGGCGGCGTGCGCCGGCCGGGCATCGTCCATCGCCTCGACAAGGACACCAGCGGCCTGATGGTGGTGGCCAAGAACGACCGCGCCCACCACGCCCTGACCGAGCAGTTCTCCGACCGCTCGCTCAGCCGCACCTACCAGGCGCTGGTCTGGGGCGTGCCGTCGCCCAAACAGGGCCGGATCGAGGGCAACATCGGCCGCCACCCCACCGACCGCAAGCGCATGGCCGTGCTGGAGAGCGGCGGCAAGCACGCCGCCACCCGCTACCGCGTGCTGCGCGCCTTCGGCCGCACGGCGGCGCTGGTGGAATGCACGCTGGAGACCGGGCGCACCCACCAGATCCGCGTGCACATGGCGCATATCGGCCATCCGGTGGTGGGGGATCCGCTGTACGGCCGCGGGCGCGCGGCGCGCGCCGGGGGTGCCCATGCCTCCAATGCGCCGGAACCGCAGCGCGGCGCCCTTGTTGGCTTTCCCAGACAGGCCCTGCACGCGGTGGGAATCGCCTTCCGGCACCCCGCCAGCGGCGAATCCGTGCGTTTCGGCGTGGGCCTGCCGGCGGACATCGCGGATCTCATCGCCGCCCTGGAAGGGCTTTAGAAACGGCTATGCCCCCGTGTCAAGCTGGGATATTCTACAGGGCGGCGTCCGGGGTACGGCATGCCATAGTTTGGTCAAGGATACGGTTCAGGTTCCGTTCAGACGGGTTCGGTTTTGATGGCGGCCCGGTGCCCGGCAGAAGGCACGCGAAGGACCGTCAGGAGAGGGTTGG
The DNA here is from genome assembly GCF_035627195.1 of Azospirillum sp. Taxonomy (GTDB): domain Bacteria; phylum Pseudomonadota; class Alphaproteobacteria; order Azospirillales; family Azospirillaceae; genus Azospirillum. The sequence continues at coordinate 29,872 of NZ_DASPMG010000111.1, read as the reverse complement.
TCATGGCGACAGTTCCCAGCGTTCCGGTCATCAATTCGGAAAGCAACCTCTCGCGCTATCTGCAGGAAATCCGCAAATTTCCGATGCTGGCGCCGGAGGAGGAGTACATGCTCGCCAAGCGCTGGCAGGAGCATGAGGATTCGAAGGCCGCGCACAAGCTGGTGACCAGCCACCTGCGCCTCGTGGCGAAGATCGCCATGGGCTACCGCGGCTACGGCCTGCCGCTGTCGGAGCTGATCTCCGAGGGCAACGTCGGCATGATGCAGGCGGTCAAGCGTTTCGACCCCGACCGCGGCTTCCGCCTGGCCACCTACGCGATGTGGTGGATCCGCGCCGCCATCCAGGAATACATCCTGCACTCCTGGTCGCTGGTGAAGATGGGCACCACGGCCGCGCAGAAGAAGCTGTTCTTCAACCTGCGCAAGCTGAAGGGCCAGATGCAGGCCATCGAGGAGGGCGACCTGTCGCCCGAGGTGGTGAAGAGCATCGCCGAGAAGCTCGACGTGCCCGAGCAGGACGTGGTCAACATGAACCGCCGGCTCGCCAGCCCCGACCATTCGCTGAACGCGCCTTTGCGCGCCGACAGCGAGGGCGAGTGGCAGGACTGGCTGGTGGACGAGACCTCCAACCAGGAGATCAGCCTCGCCGAGAACGAGGAGCTGGGCAAGCGCCGCAAGCTGCTGGTCCAGGCCATGAAGGGGCTGAACGACCGCGAGCGCGACATCCTGATGGAGCGCCGCCTGCGCGACAACCCGACGACGCTGGAAGACCTGTCGCAGAAGTACGGCATCAGCCGCGAGCGCGTCCGCCAGATCGAGGTGCGCGCCTTCGAGAAGCTGCAGAAGGCCATCCGCAACGCCGCGCTGGAACAGAAGCTGGCGAGCTGAGGGGGCGTTCGCCCCCTCCCCTACCGCGGCTGCGCCCCCAGGTCCTCGAACTTCAGCCCGCCGCCCGCCTTCTCGAAGCGCCCCTTGCCGTTGACCGTCAGCGGCTTCTCGCCCGGCTGCGGCGCGAAGGTGGCGGCGTAGTAGCAGTCGTACGCCCCCTTGCGGTCCTTGGCGTCGACGCAGCCCTGCTTGCGGAACACGTCGAACGACCGGAAGCCTCCGCGTCCCATGGCGTCCAGCTTCGCCCTGGTGGCGCCCTCCACCGCCTTGCGCATGTCGGCCTCCGACGGCTCGCCGGAACAGCCGCCCAAGCCCAGCACGGCGGCCAGCGCCACGACCAACCCCGCCCTCATGCCCCCTGGCTCTCCAGGGCCGATCCGATCTCGACGCCGCCGGAATCGTCGAAGGTGTCGCCGGCCACATCCGGCCCCCACTCCTGCACCAGCTTCACCTTCTTCTGGCGCAGCGAATCGATGCGCTTCTCGGCGCGCATGATCTCGGCACTCGCGATGGCCGGCGGGATGCCGTAGTAGAAGGCCCAGCCGACGGCCGCCGCGCCGTACATCACCAGCCACGACAGCGGGTCGCCGAACACCTTCATGGCCGCCATGATGGTGTGGTTGTGCTTCCACAGCTCGATGGCGAAGGGCATGCAGCCGCAGAAGTTCAGGCCGCCCACGGTGATCGGCGCCGACTTCTCCGGGTCGCGGTCGATCACGTAGGCGACCATGGTCGGGATCATGCCGATGCCGAACAGGATCGAGGTGGGCAGGATCACCAGCGCCGCCGGCAGGATCAGCAGCAAGAACAGCCAGACGCGGCTGCCGCCCTTCTTGTGGCGCTTCGATTTGGCGGGGGGTCGTCGTGCCATGCCAGGTCGCTCGCTCCCCTCAGAACGCGAAGAACAGGATGATGCCGGCCACCAGCACCGTGGAGACGAGGCTGGAGATGATCGCCGCCACCTGCCGGCCGGTGCCTTCGATGATGCTGGTGCGGTCGCCCACCATCTGCTTCAGCTTCTCGATCTCGCCGTCGGATTCGCGGTAGGCGATCTGCGCCGCCTCGAACTCCGCCTTGTCGCGGCGCAGCGATTCGGGGTCGTCGACGATCTTCAGCAGGTCGGCCAGCCGGCCGCCGTGCGCGGCGTTGTCGGCTTGGCGGCGCACCTCCTCCTGCTGCGGGCGGCTGTGGAAGCGGCGGAACGCCGGGTCCAGCAGCGACACCATCCAGGCGCACAGGTGCGGCAGCGGCTCGGTGCCGGTGCGCGCCTGCACGTCGGACAGGATGCTCAGCATGGCGATGACGCGGCGCAGCGGGTCGATGGACGGCGACAGCTGGCCGTACAGCATCTCCTCCGTCCGCTTGTGGCGGGCGGCCAGGAAGGCGGCGATCTGCCGGTCGATGGGCTCCTTCGCCCGCTCGCCGCCCGACCCCGCCCAGTCCAGCGCGCGCAGCACGTCGGCCGGCGTCACCGGGTACTGGTTGTAGACCAGCGGGCTGATGCAGGGCATCGTCGGGTTCATCTCGTACAGCACGCGCTCCAGCCCCAGGCCCGGCGCCGTCCGGTCGAGGAACGCGCGGATCTGGTCGAAGCTCTGCACCAGCGGCACGAACTCCGGCTTGAAGTCGTTCTGGACGTTCACCCAGAACATCGGCAGCTGGTTGGTGATCATCTCCGCGACCGATTGCGGGGATTCGCCGCGCAGGAACGCCTCGCCCAGCGCCGTGCCGATGCCGTCGGGCAGCGCCGCCTTGCCGCGGTAGCGGATGGGGGCCGCCGGGTCCAGCGCCATGCACACGCGCGCCACCAGCCGCTCGGCCATGGATCCGCCCTTGCCCGAACTGCTGGCCGTCTGGATGGCGTTGCCCACGGCTTCCGCCCGGATGTCGTCGGACATGCTGCGGCGCAGCCACTTGTCCAGCTCGCCGCTCTCGATGATCGGCGTGGCGGCCGGCGGGTGGCGGCACAGCGCGCGGGCCAGCGTGCGGCAGTACCAGTATTCCTGCCCCTGGAATTCCACCGGACGGGCGCCGCGCCGGGGGATCTGCGGCTGCTTGGGGCTCAGGCGCCGGCCGGACAGCCACAGGTCCAGGTCGTTCAGCGTCCAGCGCTGCTTGGGGTCGTCCACCAGCAGGCCGCGGATCACTTCGCCGATGCCCAGCGGCAGGCGCATCTGCCCGACCAGCGCGGGGTAGGAGCCGCGCTCGATCTTCGCCTGGATCAGCGCGTCGTCCTCCAGCCCGGCCACCGGGTTGCGCCCCAGCAGCAGGACCAGCAGCGTGACGCCCAGCGAATAGAGGTCGTCGGCGATGCTGCCGTTGCCGCGCCCGGACGGCATGGCCATGCCGCGTTCGACCGTCTCCACCAGCGCCGGCTGGCCGTAGCCGGGCGGCACCGACACCGATTCGCCCAGCATCAGCGTGCCGGACGCGAGGTCGCGGTAGTACATGTTGGTCGGCCGGATGCCGCCGTGCACCAGCCCGCGGCTCGACAGCTCCTTCAGCACCGAGACCATGGGGTGCACCACCTGCCGGGTCAGGTGGTCTTCCGGCATCGGCTCGACCGTGTCGGTCAGCGCGTTCATCAGCCGCCGCCCGGCCGGCTTCTCGAAGACGAGGCAGTAGCGCCGCATGCGGTCCGGCGGCCAGTCGACGACGCCCCAGTCCATCAGCTTCATCAGCATGGCGTTGTCGACGTTGGCGAACGTCGACACCACGTCGGAGCGCGGCAGCACCCCGCCGCCGCAGATGACGGCGAACGGCTCCATGCGCTTGTCGCGGGACGCGCGCGCCCCGAAGGCGTTTCCGCCCGGCGAGTTCAGCGCCGGCAGGGGGGATCCGGGCAGGATCTCGTACCGCTCGCCCAGCTTGACCGGATCGCCCGACATCATGGCCCTTTCCTGCGCGGCACTGGTCTGGGCATCGGACGGCATGGCGAACGGATTTCCCCAGGTCTGTCAGTTGGTCAGTATCTTACTGACCCCCAGAGGAAAATAACCCGTTAACGCCGACGCGGTCGAGGGCCGGCGTGCCGAATGGTTGCAGCAACCTTAAACCAAAAGCCCCTCTCCCCTTGCGGGAGAGGGGTTGGGGAGAGGGGGATAGCCGCCGGACGGCGGAACATGACTCTCTTCCGCCCTGCCGGGCTCTCAGCGGATGCCAAAGGCATCCGCCTGACGCCGGCAGCGCTGGCCTTCGGCCAGCGTGAGAGGCGTAACCACCCTCTCCCCAACCCCTCCCCCGTCGAGGGGGAGGGGCTTTACGCCATTCCTACAAACCCCGCACTCAATCCGCGAACGGGTCGTGCATCAGGATGGTGTCGTCGCGCTCCGGGCTGGTGGACAGCAGGGCCACCGGGGCCTGGATCAGCTCCTCCACGTGGCGGACGTACTTCACCGCCTGCGCCGGCAGCTCGGCCCAGGACCGGGCACCCTGCGTGCTGTCCTTCCAGCCCTCGAAGGTCTCGTAGATCGGCTCGACGCGCGCCTGGGCGGCGGCGTTGGACGGCAGGTAGTCCAATTCCTGCCCGTCCAGCTTGTAGCCGACGCAGACCTTGATCTCGTCGAAGCCGTCCAGCACGTCCAGCTTGGTCAGCGCGATGCCGTCGATGCCGCCGGTCTTGATGGCCTGGCGGACCATGACGGCGTCGAACCAGCCGCAGCGGCGCTTGCGCCCGGTCACCGTGCCGAACTCGCGGCCGCGCTGGCCGATCTGGTCGCCGATGTCGTCGAACAGCTCGGTCGGGAACGGGCCGGAACCGACGCGCGTCGTGTACGCCTTGCAGATGCCCAGCACGTAGCCGACCGCGCGCGGCCCCATGCCGCTGCCGGCCGCCGCGTTGCCCGCCACCGTGTTGGAGGAGGTGACGTACGGGTACGTGCCGTGGTCGATGTCGAGCATGGAGCCCTGGGCGCCCTCGAACAGGATGCGCTTGCCGGCGCGGCGCAGCTCGTCCAGCGTCTTCCACACGACCTTGGCGTAGGGCAGCACCTTCGGCGCGATCTCGCGCAGCGGGTCCAGCAGGTCGGCCGGCGTCATCTCCGGCGCGCCCAGGCCGCGCAGCAGCAGGTTGTGGTGCGCCAGCAGCGCCTCCACCTTCTCCTTCAGCGCCGCCTCGTCGGTCAGGTCGCACAGGCGGATGGCGCGGCGCGCCACCTTGTCCTCGTACGCCGGGCCGATGCCGCGGCCGGTGGTGCCGATCTTGCCGGCGCCACGGGCCTCCTCGCGGGCGCGGTCGACGGCGCCGTGCACCGGCAGGATCAGCGGCACGTTCTCCGCCACCAGCAGGTTCGCCGGGTTGACGTCGACGCCCTTCTCGCGGATGCCCTCGACCTCCTTGATGAAGGCCCAGGGGTCGAACACGACGCCGTTGCCGATGACCGACAGCTTGCCCTGCCGCACCACGCCGGACGGCAGCAGGCTCAGCTTGTAGGTCACGCCGTTGATCACCAGCGTGTGGCCGGCGTTGTGGCCGCCCTGAAAGCGCACCACCACGTCGGCCCGGCTGGACAGCCAGTCGACGATCTTGCCCTTGCCTTCGTCGCCCCACTGGGCGCCGACAACCGCCACGTTGGCCATCTCGGTCTCCGATCGAACGTCTGTGTAAAAAGGTTTGCCTTAACCGACCACCATCACCGCGCCGCTATCACCGCGCCGCCATAGCCTCGCCGTTGACGAGGTGATGGCTGCACAGCAGGCGTTTGGCTTCGGCCGCCGCGTCGGCCGCCGGCTCCAGGCCGGCCACCGTCACCCAGCCGTCGGCGCGCAGCCGCTCGGCCTCCGCCGCCGGCGTGCCGTGCGGCAGGAACACCCGCCGCGGGCCGGCCGGTGCCGGCACGGCGCGCAGCACGGAATCCATATAAAGGGTGAAGCCGGTCGCCGGCTCGCCTTCGTTCTCCGGCCCGGCGCTGCCGGCGCGGTAGCGCCCGCCGCCGCCCAGCTCGCCGCGCACGCCGCGCGCGAACAGGGTGAAGCTCAGGCCCGTCTGGTACTCGAAGCCGCGATGCTCGACCAGATCCACGGTCAGCGTCAGGTCCGGCCGGGTGGCGTGCAGCAGGCGCACCACCTCGGTCAGGCGGCGGCGGTCCTTCTCGGCCGCCTCCGGCAGTTCGACCGACGTCAGCACGGCGATGGCGCGGTCCGCCGCGCCCGAGGCGTCCATCAGCCTGCCCAGGAGATCCGCCGCCGCCCCGCCGACGGCCGCCACCCCGGCGGCGTCCTTGCGGTCCAGCGCCGCGCGCAGGCGGGCGGTCTCGTCCTCGGGCACGCCCAGGCCCCGGCAGATCAGCGGGATCATGGTGGGCACGCACAGGTCCACCGACAGGTGGCGCACGCCCAGCCCGTCCAGCGCGCGGGCGGCGAGCAGCACCACCTCCGCGTCGGCTTCCGGCTGCAGCGGGCCGATCAGCTCGACGCCGACCTGGGTGAACTGCCGCTCGGGCCGCAGCTGCGAGCCCTTCACGCGCAGCACCTCGCCGGCATAGCACAGGCGCAGCGGGCGCGGCGCCTTGCCCAGGCGGGTGGCGGCGATGCGGGCGATCTGCGGCGTGATGTCGGCGCGCACGGCCATCATGCGCTGCGACACCGGGTCCATCAGGCGGAAGGTCTGCGACGCCATGGCCGCGCCCGAACCGGTGAGCAGGCTCTCCTCGAACTCGACCAGCGGCGGCTTCACGCGCTCGTACCCGTGGCCGGCGCACTCCGCCATCAGCCGTTCGACGGCCGCCGCCTCCTGCGCCGCTTCGAGCGGCAGCACGTCGTGCAGGCCGGCGGGCAGCAGCGCGGAACTCGAGGAATTGGACATGGCCTGCGGTCGGGGTTCGGGGCGGACAAGGATCGAGCGGGCGCGCCGAGAAGCGATCAAGGCGCACGGGCCGGTCAATAGCCGACAACCCCTCCCCCGTGCAAACGGAAAAGCCCGCGGGGCGGATGATGGATTGCCGCGCACCCCTCGCCCCAATTGACAAAATTCCTAACGAAGATCATGATCGGGCCGAACATGCCCCCACTCCGCCATGCGCAGCCCCGTAGGTTGGGTTGAGTTCTCACCGGCGCTGGCGCGTCGACCCGCAGCGGAATGAAACGAGGACAGAGCCCCTCTCCCCTCGCGGGAGAGGGGTTGGGGAGAGGGGGATAGCCGCCTCTCGCGCTGGCCTTCAGCCAGCGCTGACGGCGTCAGGCGGATGCCTCTGGCATCCGCTGAGAGCCGGCAGGCGGAACATGGCTCTCTTCCGCCCTGCCGGGCGTAACCACCCTCTCCCCAACCCCTCCCCCGTCAAGGGGGAGGGGCTATGAGGAGCGCCTGCCTCTTGTTTCTTTCCAGCCGCAGGCGAAAACCCAACGCGCCCGCCAGGGCGGGGACGTTGGGCTTCGCCTGCGGCTCAACCCAACCTACACGGCATGCACCAATGCAACACACCGGCGAATCCGTTGCATCGTGTTGCATCCGGTTGCATTTCCCGCCGAACGGGACGGCGTGGCCGGATGATACGCCCGCGCGAAAGCGTATCGCCGCGTAACATTGGGTAACATTTCCCATCGTTCGTTCCCCGCCCCACGCTCGGCAGCCACGCGGCGGGGTCATGGGAGCGGTCCATGGGAACGCGTCGAAACGGTAACGCTTGTTGCAAACCTGTCTCAAAAATGTCCTTGAATTTGCCCCAAAAAGGTTCGCATCCTTTCAAACGGGCGTGCGGTCGGGACAGGCGGGCATGGCGCTGGCGCGCAGCAGCAGCTATGAGGTCCAGCTCTACCAGGTGGACCACTGGGTTCTCGACGCGCGGTTCGAGGACGAGGCGGAGGCGCGCGGCTACGCCAAGCGGATCCTGTCGGGCGGCAAGGTCGAAGGCTACCGCATCGTCCGCGACTGGCAGCGCCCCGACGGCCGCCACGTCGAGACCGAGCTGTGCAGCGAGTTCCGCACCCAGTCGACCGCGCTCACCATCAGCCCCATCGACGAGCCGCCGCCGGTCTGCCGCGCGGTGGACCAGTGCTACGCGGTGGAAAGCCGCATGGTGATGAACCGCCTGCTGCGCACCTACGTGGAGCGGCTGGTCGTCACCCCCACCGAGATCATGCACAACTACCCGGAGCTGAAGCGGCTCCTGGACAAGGACAACCTCGTCCCCACCGCCGTCGGCCGGGTGTCGGCGCTGCAGGCCGAGAAGGCCGGCCTGGACGGGCGCGAGCGGCGGGACGAGATGTACCGGCTGGTCGACGCCGTGGCCGAGCGGGCGCGCAAGGCCGCCGCCCGCCAGGACCTGCCCGACCTCGCCCGCACCGGCTTCGGCCCGGCCTTCGACGCGCTGTCCAGGAAGGAGACGCCGGAGGACCGCACCTTCTACGCCAAGGTGCTGGTGTCGCGCGACCTCGTGCAGATGCGCAACTGGCTGGCCAAGCTCGACTATCTGGCCGGGCTGGTGCGCGAGGACGGCGGCCTCGCCGACGAGCCGCTGGAGCTGGTGGACGGCGTCATCGCCGACGTGCTGGGCGCCCCCTCGGTCGCGCAGGAGCTGCTGGGCATGCAGCGCAGCCTCGCCGAGGCGCTGTGCAGCCTGCTTGACCTGTCGCGCGGCCGGCTGGCGCCGGACGGCCGGGCCGAGGACGACCGCGCGGTGATGCTCAGCGAGCTGCTGGCCTTCAACGACCTGGACGAGACGCGCCTCGTCATCCTCGACCTCGTGCGCCGGCAGCTGAAGAGCGCGCAGCCGCTCTTCCGCAACGACCCGTCGGCCGAGCGCGACGCCTTCGACGCGGTGCTGAAGCGCGCCACCGGCCCGGACGGCGTGCTGGGCGGCGGCGGCATGGCCGAGGCGCTGGTCCAGCGCTACATGCGCTTCCTGGAGGCCGGCGGCGCCACCGGGCGCCGGCAGGCCATCAACGAGGCGGTCACCCGCCTGCCCGACGCCAGGGACCGCGTGCGCTTCCTGCTGGCGCTGGCCGACTCCGACATGGGCCGCCAGCACGCCGAGGACGTGGCCGGCGCGCTGCGCCAGCTGACCGGCGACGTCACCGCCGTCACCCGCTTCGTGGCGCGCGACGCGCCCATCAAGACCAACCTGGAGGAGCTGACCCGCCTCTACCGCCACGTCGCCGACTCCACGGCGCCGGAGCCGCTGCGCAGCACGGTGGCCGAGAACATCGACGACCTGCTGTGCGCCTACATCGTCAACAGCCGGGTGGTGGAGCGCCTGGACAACCCCGACGACATCCTGCGCCACCGCGCCAACCGGCTGATGCAGCTCTGCGCCCCCGGCACGCTGCAAAGCCGCAAGGCGCTGGACATCGTCCGCCAGCGCGTCGTGTCCCACCTGCGCCAGCCGAACTTCGAACGCCGCTACATCGAGGACATCGTCGACCCGGCCGTGCAGCAGAAGGCGCTGCGCGACTTCTTCAAACTGTTGGGCGACGCCGGGTTCCGCTGAGGCCCCCGGCGCCGGCCCCGGTTCACGCCTTGGCGAACCGCTCCGCCTTCACGGTGGCGAAGGCCCAGTCCAGCCAGGGCATCAGCGCCTCCATGTCCTCGTTCTCGATGGTGGCGCCGCCCCACAGGCGCAGGCCGGCCGGCGCGTCGCGGTAGGAGCCGACGTCCATCGCCACCCCCTCCTTCTCCAGGAGTGCGGCCACCTTCTTGGCGAAATCCGCCTGGCCGGCGGCGTCCAGCGCCGTCACGTCCGGGTCGGTGATGGTCAGGCAGATGGCCGTGCACGAGCGGATCGCGGGGTCCTCCGCCAGGAACGCGGCCCAGCCGGCCTTCGCCTGCCACTCGGCGACGATGCGCAGGTTGGTCTCCGACCGGCGGATCAGGTGCGGCAGGCCGCCGGCCGACAGCGCCCAGCGCAGCCCGTCGATGGCGTCCTCGACGCACAGCATGGAAGGCGTGTTGATGGTCTCGCCCTCGAAGATGCCCTCGATCAGCTTGCCGCCCTTGGTCAGGCGGAAGATCTTCGGCAGCGGCCGGTCGGGCTGGAAGCTCTCCAGCCGCGCCACCGCGCGCGGGCTCAGCACCAGCATGCCGTGCGCGCCCTCGCCGCCCAGCACCTTCTGCCAGGACCAGGTGACGACGTCCAGCTTGTCCCACGGCAGGTCCATGGCGAACGCGGCCGAGGTGGCGTCGCAGATGGTCAGCCCCTGGCGGTCCGCCGGGATCCAGTCACCGTCCGGCACGCGCACGCCCGACGTGGTGCCGTTCCAGGTGAAGACCACGTCGCGGGCGAAGTCGACCTGCGACAGGTCGGGGATCTTGCCGTACTCGGCCTGTAGCACCCGCACGTCCGGCAGCTTCAGCTGCTTGGTGACGTCGGTGACCCACTCCTTGCCGAAGCTCTCCCACGCCAGCATGTCGACGCCGCGCGCACCCAGCAGCGACCACAGCGCCATCTCCACCGCCCCGGTGTCGGAGGCCGGGACGATGCCGATGCGGTAATCGCCCGGCACGCCCAGCACGGCGCGGGACAGGTCGATCACCTCCTTCAGCTTGGCCTTGCCCGGCTTGGAGCGGTGCGAGCGGCCGAGCAGCGCGCCTTCCAGCGCGTCCAGCGACCAGCCCGGCCGCTTGGCGCAGGGGCCGGACGAGAAGTGGGGGTTGCGCGGCCGCGTCGTCGGCTTCATGGGAACGGTCCTCGAGGAGGTGTGGAACTGCGCCGGACGATAAGGAAGGACGCGGGCGGGCGTCAACCGGCCGCCGCAGGGGTGCGGCGCGCGATGATGTGGCGGAAGGTCGCCGTCATCACCGGCTCGCCCTTCTGGTTCAGCGTGGTGTAGGCCATGCGCACGTTGCCGCGGTCCTCGCGCTTGGACGGGCTCACCTCCAGCACCTCGACGCGCACGCGCAGCGTGTCGCCGGGGCGCACGGGGCGCAGCCAGCGCAGCTCGTCCCCGCCGCCGCTGCCCAGGCTGGTGCCGGTCAGCACGCCGGTGTCGCGGAACAGCCGGAAGGACAGCGACAGCGTGTGGAAGCCGCTGGCGATCAGCCCGCCGTAGGCACCCTGCGCCGCCGCCTCCACGTCCAGGTGGAAGGGCTGCGGGTCGAAGCGGAGCGCGAAGTCGATGATCTGGGATTCGGTGATCGTGGCGCCCTCCGTCTCGATCACGTCGCCCACGCGGAAATCCTCGAAATAGCGCCCGTTCATGCCCGCATCCCTTCCCTGATCATGGTTGCGGCCGGGTCAGACGTGGATGAAGCCCTCCAGGTACAGCACGGCCTTGCCGCCGATCTTGACCCGGTCGCCCCGCACTTCGCAAGTGAGAGCCCCGCCGCGCGCCGAAACCTGCCGCGCCGTCAGCTTCGTCCTGCCGAGCCGCGCCGCCCAGTAGGGGATCAGCGTGCAGTGGGCGGAGCCGGTGACCGGATCCTCCGGGATGCCCATAGTCGGCGCGAAGAAGCGCGACACGAAGTCGACGCCGTCCGCACCCGGCGCCGTGACGCAGACCGCACGGTCGTCCACGGTGCCGAGCCGCAGGAGGTCCGGCGTCAGGCTCCGCACGACGTCGGCATCGCGGTAGACGACGAGGACGTCGCGCGCCGCCAGCACCTCCTCCGGCTGCCCGCCGCCGAGTGCCGTGACGAGGTCGGGGTGCACGTCGGTGCGCGTGGCCGGCCGGCTGGGGAAGTCCAGCACCAGGAGGTCGCCCTGGCGCTCGACCGTGAGGCGGCCGGCCTGCCGGGTGCGGAAGTCGATCCGCTCGCGGCCGGGCTCCATGGCCGTGGTGATGACGTGGGCGGCGGCCAGCGTCGCGTGCCCGCACAAATCCACCTCGACCGTCGGCGTGAACCAGCGGATCGCGTAATCGCCGCCGGCCGGCACCAGGAAGGCCGTCTCGGCCAGGTTGTTCTCGGCGGCGATGGCCTGCAGGCGCTCGTCCGGCAGCCAGCTTTCCAGCGGGACGACGGCCGCCGGGTTGCCGCCGAAGACCGCGTCCGTGAAGGCGTCGACCTGATAGATGGGCAGGCGCATGTCTCGTCCCCTTACGGCATGTCGGTGAACAGGAAGGCGTTGGCGTGGCGCTGCAGGCCGGCCGCCTCGTAGAAGGTGACGGCCTTGGGCGCCGACAGCAGCAGGCAGGTGGTGCCCGGCCGCACCTCGGCGCGCGTGCGGCGCATCAGCTCCTTGCCGACGCCGCGCCCCTGCAGGGCGCGGTCGACGGCGAGGTCGGACAGGTAGCAGCAGTAGACGAAGTCGGTGACCGAGCGGGCGACGCCGACCAGCGCGCCGCCGGCGCGCGCCGTCACGATCAGGTCGGCCTTGCGCAGCATCGCCTCGACCCGCTCCGGCTCGTTCACGGGCCGGCGCTCGGCCAGCCCGGAACGGTGCAGCACGTCGATGAACTCCGCCGCCGTCAGGCCGGGTTCGAGCGCGTAGACGATCTCCGCCATCGCGCTCACTCCCGCCAGAAGGGCTTGCCGGCCTCGCCCTCGGCCTGCGAGCGGCTGACGCCGATGTCCTTCAGCAGGTGATCGTCGAGCCTCAGCAGCGCCTGCCGCTGCCGCCAGCGCTCGTGCCCGGCCATGACGGCGTCGACCAGCATCCACACGGGGCGGGTGACGACGGCGGCAGCACCAAGGATGGCCGAGAGGGTCGACGGGGACGTGCCGGTCGGGCGGGCCGCTTCGTTGGTGCGCATGACAAACCTCCATCGTCAGAGCAAGCGCCCCAGGCAAGGGGGACAATCGGGAGTATCCGCGGCACAATGCGCACCGTCAATGTCGTTATTGTCACCATGACATTTCCGGATGCGGATGTATCTCCGTGGCCACACCCGCCCGGATAGCCCCACTCGGCGCGACTTTCGGCCGCTTTTGGGATGGGTCCGGCAATCGATACGCTTCGGGACAACGCACAAGCCCCTTGCACTGGTCATACCGGTTTGTCTATATTGTCACCGTGACAAATTGGACCCCCGACCTCTCCGACCGTCCCGGCCCCCGTTACCGCGCCATCGCCGACGCGCTGGCCGACGACGTCGCCTCCGGCCGACTGCCCGCCGGCACCCGCCTGCCGACCCACCGCGACCTCGCCTACCGCCTGGGCGTGACCGTCGGCACCATCACCCGTGCCTATGCGGAGGCCGAGCGGCGCGGCCTGATCGGCGGCGAGGTCGGCCGCGGCACCTTCGTCCAGGGCCCGCGCTTCAACCCGCAGCCCGACCCGCTGTCCTGGCAGCGCCGCACCGAGGCGGCCGCCGTCAACATGACGGTCATCAAGCCGGAGCAGCAGGCTTCCGAACGCGCGCTGGCGGCGACGCTGACGGCCATCGCCACGTCGGGCAACCTCGCCTCCCTCATCGACTACGCGCCGCACGCCGGCCTGCCGGCGCACCGCGCCGCCGCCGTGCAGTGGATGGCGCGCCGGCACCGGGTATCGGCCTCGCCCGACTCGGTGCTGATCACCACCGGCGCGCAGAACGGCATCGCCGTGGCGCTGGCCGCCGTGGCGCGGCCGGGCGACGTGGTCCTGACCGAGCGGCTGACCGCCTACGGCACGCGCACGCTGGGCGCCACGCTGGGCCTGCACCTGGAGGGCGTGGCGCTGGACGACCATGGGCTGATGCCCGACGCGCTGGACGCCGCCTGCCGCCGGCTGGCCCCCAAGGCGCTGTACATGGTGCCCAGCCTGCAGAACCCCACCGCCTCCGTCATGCCGGCGGAGCGGCGCGCGGAGACCGCCGCCATCTGCCGGCGCTATGGCGTCACCATCCTGGAGGACGACGTCTTCGGCTTCCTGCTGACCGACGCCAAGCCGATCCAGACCATCGCGCCGGACATCACGATCTACATCACCAGCCTGTCCAAGAGCGTCGCGGCCGGCCTGCGCGTCGGCTACGTCGTCGCCCCGCCGGCCCTGAGCGCGCAGCTGGAGGCGGCGGCGCGCGCCCTGCACTACGCCGCCCCCGCCCTGCCGGCCGAGGTCGCCACCCGCTGGATCCAGGACGGCCAGGCCGACCGCTTCGCCGAGGCCGAGCGGACCGAGAACGCCGCCCGCCAGGAACTGGCCCGCGGCATCCTGCCGGCCTCCGTCATCTGCGGCGACCCGGCCGCCCAGCACCTCTGGCTGGCGCTGCCCGAGCCCTGGCGCCGCGAGGACTTCGTGGCCGAGGCCAAGCGGCGTGGCGTGGTGATCACCGGCGCCGACATCTTTGCCGTCGGCCGCGCCAGCGCGCCGCACGCCGTGCGCGTCGGCCTGTGCATGCCGCGCACCCGCGAGGAGGTCGTGCGCGGCCTGACCGCGCTGGCCGACGCGCTGGCCAGCCCCGTGTCGGCCTCCATGTCCATCGTCTGATCACCCCGTCCGCCGATCGAACGATCCGCCACCTTGACGATTTTCGATCCATACGGCAGCGTATGGAAAGAGCATCAAGATGGGAGGAGCGCACCATGACGGACAACCCCACCTACCGCGGGACCGTCTACCCCTGGCACTGCGACCACGTCGGGCACATGAACGTGATGTGGTACGTGGGCAAGTTCGACGAGGCGACCTGGAACCTGTTCCGGCAGTTGGGCATCACCTCCGGCCACCTGCGCGGCGGCTTCGGCATGGCCGCCGTGCAGCAGAACATCACCTACAAGCGCGAGTTGCTGGCCGGCGACACGGTCGAGGTGCACAGCCGGCTGCTGGAGATCCGCGAGAAGGTCATCCGCTTCGTGCACGAGATGCGCAACGCCGAAACCGGCGAAGTCGCTGCGCTGTGCGAGCTGACCGGCGTCCACATGGACCGCTCCACCCGCCGGTCCTGCCCCTTCCCCGACGCGGTGCTGGCCGCCGCGCGGGAGGCGCTGGCCGCCTGACGGCGGGCGGGAGGGCCGCCCTCCCGCCATCTGCCCATTTGCATAGCATGCTGTTTTCCCCTTGATCGCGTCGCCGACTCGCCCCCCATTATAATAGCAAGCTATGTTATTGAGGAAGACCGCGATGCTCCACCCCCTGCTCACCTTCGTGCACATCGTCGGGCTGATGCTGATCGCCGCCGGGCTGATCGGCGTGTTCCTGGCGGACATCCGCACCCGGCAGGCAGGCACCCTGCCCGTCTTCGCCGAGGCGGTGCGGAACATCGCCCTGTTCTACGACGGGCTGGTCGTGCCGGGCGCCTTGCTGCTGGCCGGTTCCGGCGCGTGGCTGATCGCCGAGTTCCACGGCTGGGACGGCGTGCTGGAGCAGCCGTGGCTGGCCGGGATGCTGGCGCTGTTCCTCTTCGAGTTCGTGGAGGGCAACACCGTCACCCGCCTCTACTTCCTGCGCCTGCGCCGCGAGACGCGGGAAGCCGTGGCGCAGGGCCGCTTCACCAAGGCGCTGGACCGCCGCCGGGCGGCCCCGCTGCCGACCTTCACCCACTTCCTGGACCTGCCGCTGCTGATGGTGATCGTGTCGCTGGGCGTGCTGCGCCCCACCGACTGGACGCAGTTCATCGTCGGCACGGCCGCCGCCGTGGCGCTGGCCACCGTCTTCACGCTGGTCCTGCCGCGCCTCTACGCGGCGGATCCGCTCACGGGAACGGGCGCACCGTGTGCAGGTGGTTGAGCGGGCCGTGGCCGTGGCCGATGCCCGGCGCGGTGAGGATCGCCTGCATCAGGTAGGCGCGCGCCCGCGCCACCGCGTCGCGCCCGCCCAGGCCCTGGGCGAGGCCGGTGGCGATGGCGGAGGCCAGCGTGCAGCCGGTGCCGTGGGTGTGCGGCGTGTGCACGCGCGGGCTCTCGAACACCTCCTCGCCGTCCTCGGTGACCAGCAGGTCCTGGACCAGCTCGCCCTCCATGTGCCCGCCCTTCAGCAGCACGGCCTTCGGCCCGAAGGTGCGGATCAGCTGCGCCGCCCGGCGCATGTCGGCCAGGTCGCGGATCTCGATGTCGGCCAGCGCCTCGGCCTCCGGCACGTTGGGCGTCACCAGGTCGGCCAGGGGAAGCAGGCGCTTCTTCAGCGTCAGCTCCGCCTCGCTCTCCAAAAGCGCGTGGCCGCCCTTGGCGATCATCACCGGGTCGACCACCAGCGGGATGTTGATGGCCCGCTCCTCGTACTCGCCCGCCACCGCCTCGATCACCGCGGCAGAGGCCAGCATGCCGACCTTGATGGCGTCGGCCCCGATGTCCTCCAGCACCACGCGCATCTGCTGGGCGACGAAGGCGGGGTCGACGGGGTAGATGCCGTAGACGCCGGTGGTGTTCTGCGCGGTCAGCGCCGTGATCGCCGTGGCGGCATAGCCGTTCAGCGCGCTGACCGCCTTGATGTCCGCCTGGATCCCGGCGCCGCCGCCCGAGTCCGACCCGGCGACGATCAGCACACGTCCCTTCATTCCGCTGCCCCAACAGTTTGTTCAAGGGCGGGTTGTTCGCTGGCCACGCGGCGGATGGTGTCGGCGATGTCGCCCACCACCTGGTTGACCAGGGATTCGTCGTCGCCCTCGGCCATCACGCGGATGACCGGCTCGGTGCCCGACTTGCGGATCAGGATGCGGCCGGAGCCGTTGAGGCGCCCCTCGCCGTCGCGGATCGCCTCCTGCACCTCGGCCATGTCCAGCGGCTTGGAACCGGCGGCGAAGCGCACATTGGTCAGCTTCTGCGGCACCGGGTCGAACACGCGGCAGACCTCGCTGACCGGCTTGCCGGCGGCCTGGATCACCGCCAGCGCCTGCAGCGCGGCGATCAGCCCGTCGCCGGTGGTGGAATAATCGGACAGCACGATGTGGCCGGACTGCTCGCCGCCCACGTTGTAGCCGTGCTCGCGCATATGCTCGACCACGTAGCGGTCGCCCACCGGCGTGCGCACCAGTTTGAGGCCGATGCCGCCCAGGTGCCGCTCCAGCCCCAGGTTGGACATGACGGTGGCCACCAGCCCGCCGCCCTTCAGCTTGCCGTCCGCGGCCCAGGAGGAGGCGACGAGGCCCATCAGCTGGTCGCCGTCGATGCGGCGCCCGGCCTCGTCCACCATGATCAGGCGGTCGGCGTCGCCGTCCAGCGCGATGCCCAGGTGCGCGCCCTCCGCCACCACCGTGTCCTGGAGGAGCTTGGTGGCGGTGGCGCCGCAGTCCTTGTTGATGTTGATGCCGTCCGGGTGGTCGCCGATCGGCACCACGTCGGCGCCCAGCTCGTACAGCACCTTGGGCGCCACCTTGTAGGCCGCGCCGTTGGCGCAGTCGACGACGATCTTCAGCCCGTCCAGGCGCTGGTGGCGCGGGAAGGTGTTCTTGACGAACTCGATGTAGCGGCCGGTCGCGTCCTCCATGCGGCTGGCGCGGCCGAGGTCGGCGGCGTGGGCGAGGTCCGGCGCGAAGGGCCGCTCCAGGCGCGCCTCGATCGCCATCTCCACCTCGTCCGACAGCTTGTAGCCGTCCGGGCCGAACAGCTTGATGCCGTTGTCCTGGAACGGGTTGTGCGAGGCGGAGATCATCACGCCCATGTCGGCCCGCAGGCTCCGCGTCAGCATCGCCACCGCCGGGGTCGGCAGCGGGCCCACCAGCACCACGTCCATGCCCATGGAGATGAAGCCGGCGGTCAGCGCCGGTTCCAGCATGTAGCCCGACAGGCGCGTGTCCTTGCCGATGACGACGCGGTGGCGGTGGTCGCCGCGGCGGAACTGCAGGGCCGTCGCCATCGCCACGCGCAGCGCCGTCTCGGCGGTCATCGGCTCGGTGTTGGCGGTGCCGCGGATGCCGTCGGTGCCGAACAGGTGTCGGGTCATGGGATAACCTCGGGGCTGGACTGTCACTTTAGCGCGATTTCATGTGGCGTGAAGCCTTCATCGCCGCAACACCACCCTCCGGTCAAGCACCCTTCCGCGCGGACGCCAAAGGGTTACACCCCCGTATTACGCCGCCGGATGGAACGCCTCCCACACCGCGCGCGCCTGCGCCGTTTCGGCCACGTCGTGCACGCGCAGGATCTGCGCGCCCTGCGACGCCGTCTCCAGCCCCGCCGCGATGGAGCCGGGCACGCGCTCCTTCGGCGCCGTCTCGCCCGACAGGCCGGCCACGAAGCGCTTGCGCGACACCCCGATCAGCACCGCGCAGCCCAGCGCGTGGTACAGCGACGCGTGGCGCAGGATCTGCACGTTGTGCTCCAGCGTCTTGCCGAAGCCGATGCCGGGGTCCACCGCGATCTTGTCGAGCGGCAGGCCGGCCGCCACGCACGCCTCCACCCGCCCCTCCAGCCAGTCGAAGACGTCCAGCGCGGCGTCCTCGTAGGTGGGGTTCTGCTGCATGGTGCCGGGCTCGCCCTGCATGTGCATCAGCACCACCGGCGCGCCGGCCCCGGCGACGATGGTGAGGCTGGCCGGGTCGCCGGTGAGGCCGCTGATGTCGTTGACGATCCGCGCCCCGGCGCCCAGCGCCGACAGCATCACCGAGGAATGCCGCGTGTCCACGGACACCACCGCCCCCTTGCCCACGAAGTGGCGGATCACCGGCAGCACCCGCGCCGCCTCCTCCGGCGGGGACACCGGCGTGGAGCCGGGCCGCGTCGACTCGCCCCCCACGTCCAGGATCTCCGCCCCCGCGTCCAGCAGCGCCTGCCCGTGCGCGATGGCGCGCCCGGTGTCGAAGAAGTCGCCGCCGTCGGAGAAGCTGTCCGGCGTCACGTTGACGATGCCCATCAGCCGCGGCCGGTCCAGCCCCACCCCGGCGAAGGCGCCGCGCGGCCGCGTCAGCGCCGCCAGCCGCCGGTCCAGCGCGTCCACCACCCCGGCCCCGCGCGCCCGCGCCCAGGCCATCACGTCCGACAGCGGCGCCACGGCGCGGTCGATCCGCCAGCCGGTGCGGACGGTCACCTCCACCAGCGCGAAGGCGAACCGCCCGCCGGCCAGCGGCAGCACCGCCGCCTCGACGGTCGCGTCGGCCGGCAGCAGCCCCATGGGCCGCAGGTAGATCCGCACGCCCTCGTCGGCGGCCCAGGGGCAGAAGGCGGACAGCGAACGCGGGGCGGGGGCGGTCATGGCGGCTCCGAACGGTCAGGCGGGGGCGTGGACAGGGGGCGAATGCAACCGGATGCAACACCACGCAACGCATTTGGACACCTGTTGCATCGGCCACCTCCGTTCAAAACGCGCGGGCGGGCGCCCGGTTGCCCCGCAGGACTACGATCCTAGCGGATCGGGGGTATGGGGGCAAGCGAGAGGCTTTGCCTCTCGCGCTCTCCACCAAGGGCCGATGTGGCCCTTGGATCCCATGGAATTCAGGCCGCGCGGGGGAAGGTGGCGCGGGATTGGGCGAGCGCGGCGTGGATGAGTGTCGGGCGGCGCAGGTGCGGGATGTTGGCGGTGAGTTGGTCCAGCGCCGAGACGATCAGCCGCGCATCCGACGGCGGCAACGTCTCCCCCGCCACCAGCACCGTCAGCAGCTTCGCCACCGCATCGCCCAGGCAGCCCGGCACCAGCGCGTCCAGCAGCGCGCGCAGCACCTTCGCGGCGGCCACGGCCTCGGCATAGCCGGGCTCCCCCTCGTCCCACACCGCCATTGACGGCATCGCCGGCATCAGCGCATCCAGCAGCGCCATCCCCTCCGACCGCGCCTCCCCCGCCCCGCCAAGCCCCAAGGTCAAGATCCTACGGACGTAACAGTTGCTTTAAAGGCCGCGGCCACGGGGCGCTCGAACTGAGGTAGACGACTAAACGGCTCCGGCCGGCAGACCAGATGCAAGCAAGATCGGGCCCGCGACAGTCCAGTATAGACAAAACGGTCCAGCCCGTCGCGAGGAGTGTGGACAAAGAGCACAACTCCTTCAGCCTCGCACCCTTTAAAATGGGAAATTTCGTATAGAGGAATCGTATTCTCTCGGCGCTCGTAATATGGCTTAACAATATAGCGTTGCGGTTCTGGCATACTATTTACCCAATTGTCATGAGAAATAAATTCAATAGCCTCTCCAATTTGCATCCCTTCGGCCGAATAATCAGCCCTTAGAAGCAAGCTATCTCTCCTAGAGGCTAAGTTCGCCACTTTCTTTCTTGGAACAAGCTTACTACCCACCGCTCTCCAGCACACTTCATAGGATCTTGATATCGGAATCGCACTAATATACCTTCGCAAATACTTTGACGCGGCACGAACTTTTTCCAGGTCTTCCGCAGAAGGATAGCTTCCTGATCCAAATGTCGGGATATCAATTGCTTTCACAGCCTCGGCGGCTTCGCTGTTCTCCTCCCGGAGAAGGCGATGTGCTTCCTTTCGAAGCCAAGCGAGGAAATCAGTCATGCCCGCTTGCCACGAATGCTTCCTCAAGCGATGGACGACAAGCCCGTTTAATAGGCTTTGCCCAACGCCCCCAATCTCGTTAGTTAGCACCACCAGATTGTTTGGCGGCACCTTCTCAAGTGCGTGCGCTATCGCCTCGCGTGCGGCATGCATATCTCCGAGCGGGTGGAAAAAGAACTGAAAGTCACCCTTTCCATCCAGCTCAGGATATAGCTCGCTTGGACGAGGGTAGAATTTTTTGACATATGCAAAAATGTTACCAGCATTTCTACAATTCCGAACAAGACTGATGCTCGCCTTTGGGAGCTTTGGAAGCTGCCCCTTCAAACTCAGCCCCTGCATTTCGTCATAAAATACATAATAGAGGCCTGAGCTTCCATTTATCAATGCCGCTTGCACCAAATCGAGCCAGTCGTCTTTAAAATCCTGGCCCTCGTCGACGATTACGGCATCGAACCTAATTGCGTCAGGGGAATCCAGGGCTGCGAGGGCTTCGTAAATCTCATCGGACGTGGGCTCTTCAAATTCATCCCAAGCTGCTGCCGCGTGCGGACGCGCACGATTTAGCAGAAAATAAATATAATCATAAAAGTAATACACCGAAACGCGCGGCGACTTTGCCACAAGATCTGCTATACGTTGTGAGAGTATAGGGCTATGACAAAATATCCCCACGCTGTATCCGGCGTCAGCAAGCCGTATGGCCTTTTCCGCAGCAACAAGTGTCTTTCCAGATCCAGCACATCCATTAATTGCCAAGCGGGGGGATTTGGCCATCTCCTCGAAACTCTTGTACTGCTCGCTCGTCAACTTGTCGATTTTGCACCCAAGGTCCAACATTGTGGCCACCACAGGCGATGAGAATCTATGCGACAGCGTGTCGCCAAATGGGGTGGCAAACTCATATGCGTGGTCAGTAATAATCCAGTCGCGAAGGCGCTGATAGCAGATATCCTCGGCGTGGAAATGGGTAATTGTAGAATGGTCTGCTTTAGGGGCAACAACACAACGGGATGGATCATTGCTCAAGGCGCTATGATAGGAAACGACGTTATCTCGCACGCCATAGAGATACAACGCAGGGATTCTATCCATCTGCGATGCAACCCATCTGTCATCCAAGTTCATCAGGTAGGCTGATCCCGATGTAAGGTCGGCTGAGATTTCCGAAGCAATAGCCAGAAACTGGCCTACATTCGCCACATCTGATCCTCGATGTGGTGTCGCAATAAAGGTCAATTTTGCTACCCGAGCCATGACATAACTGTCCTGGCACGCAAGCAAGCCTACCTTGGCAATAAGGCCTCCATTGCTGTATCCGACGATAACAATTCGCTCGTATTCCTGCACTCTATGTTTTAGATATGTTGCGAAAGCCGCTCCAATCTCGTCTAGATTGGGATATCTTTTCTTTCTGGGAAAAGTAAATAGAGATGCCTTGCGACTAGGGTATGAAAAAAAGTCGAACTCAGCCCGCTCGAAATACTCGGCCTCTGAAGCCACGACATTCATCAAGAACCCAAAATGGTCCTCGGCCTTACCCCCCAGTCCGTGAATGAGAACGACGAGAGTGTCCTTCATAGGCTTCACCAATCGCGAGACACGGCAATGCCTCTCATATATCACAAAGATAGATGCCCTCCCATGAGTTTCTCCATTTCTGAATGAGCCGCAATGAGTCTGCCTGTGGATGGAATGCCATCAGGCCGTTCGGAGTGACTTCGACTGTGCAACATTCGCCTTCGGTAGCCCGATGCAAGCCCCTTCCCCGGAGCACGGGAAGGAACTGCGCAATGCGGGGTCTCCTCGCCCTGCCCTTCTATCCACAGGGAGAGGGGATTGAAGTTACGGGCCAGGGCCTGTGGCCCTGGCGGGGGAGCGCGAGGGGCGCGGAGCCCCTCGCAACGTCGCCGTCCCGAAACGAAAACGGCGCCCCGAAGGGCGCCGTTTCCGTGTGGTAAGCCCTCAGGTTCCCTGGGGCTCCGGGTCGATGCCGGCTTCCTTGCCGCCGGCGCTGGGGGGCACGGAGGCGCGGCGGCCGCCGGTTGGCTGCTTGGGCGGGACGGAGAAGCTCTCCTTGCCGTTGTCCTCGCGGATGATCGGCTCGCCGCGCAGCAGGGTCTGGATGTCCTCGCCGCTCAGCGTCTCGTACTCCAGCAGGCCCTTGGCGACCGTGTGCAGCTGGTCGATGTTCTCGGTCAGGATGTGGCGCGCGGCGGCGTAGGCCTCCTCGACGATGCGGCGGATTTCCTCGTCCACCGTCTGCGCCGTGTGGTCGGACATGTTCTTGTGCTGGGTGACGGAGTGGCCGAGGAAGACCTCCTGCGTCGGCTCGCCGTACAGCAGCGGGCCCAGCTTGTCGCTCATGCCCCATTCCGTGACCATGCGGCGCGACATCTCGGTCGCCATCTTGATGTCGCCGGACGCACCGGTGGTGACCCGCTCGCGGCCGAAGATCAGCTCCTCGGCGATGCGGCCGCCCATGGCGACGCGCAGGTCGGCCAGCAGCTTGGCCTGGGACAGCGAGATGCGGTCGCCTTCCGGCAGGCGCATCACCATGCCCAGCGCGCGGCCGCGCGGGATGATGGTGGCCTTGTGGATGGGGTCGCTGTCCGGGCAGTGCAGCGCCACCACGGCGTGGCCGGCCTCGTGGTAGGCGGTGAGCTTCTTCTCCTCCTCGGTCATGACCATGGAGCGGCGCTCCGCGCCCATCATGACCTTGTCCTTGGCGTTCTCGAACTCGGCCATGCCGACGACGCGCTTGCCGGCGCGGGCGGCGAGCAGGGCCGCTTCGTTCACGAGGTTGGCGAGGTCGGCGCCGGAGAAGCCCGGGGTGCCGCGGGCGATGATGCGCGGCTCCACGTCGGGGGCCAGCGGCACCTTGCGCATGTGCACCTTCAGGATCTTCTCGCGGCCCAGCACGTCCGGGTTCGGCACGACGACCTGGCGGTCGAAGCGGCCGGGACGCAGCAGCGCCGGGTCGAGCACGTCCGGGCGGTTGGTCGCGGCGATGAGGATGACGCCCTCGTTCGCCTCGAAGCCGTCCATCTCGACCAGCAGCTGGTTCAGGGTCTGCTCGCGCTCGTCGTTGCCGCCGCCGAGGCCCGCACCGCGGTGGCGGCCCACCGCGTCGATCTCGTCGATGAAGATGATGCAAGGCGCGTTCTTCTTGCCCTGCTCGAACATGTCGCGGACACGGCTGGCGCCGACGCCGACGAACATCTCGACGAAGTCCGAACCGGAGATGGTGAAGAAGGGCACGTTGGCCTCGCCCGCCACGGCGCGCGCGGTCAGCGTCTTACCCGTGCCCGGCGGGCCCACCAGCAGCACGCCCTTGGGGATCTTGCCGCCCAGGCGCTGGAACTTCTGCGGGTCCTTCAGGAACTCGACGATCTCCTGCAGCTCCTGCTTGGCCTCGTCGATGCCGGCGACGTCGTCGAAGGTGACGCGGCCGACCTTCTCGGTCAGCAGGCGCGCGCGCGACTTGCCGAAGCCCATGGCCTTGCCGCCGCCCGACTGCATCTGGCGCATGAAGAAGATCCACACGCCGATCAGCAGCAGCATCGGGAACCAGGACAGCAGCACGGAGAACAGCGACGGCACGTTGCTGTCGTCCGGAACGGCGCTGATGCGCACGTTCTTCTGCGTCAGGCGCTGCACGAGGTCGGCTTCAGCCGGGATGTACGTGCTGAAGGAGCGGCCGTCGGTGAAGTGGCCGGTGACCTGGTTGCCCTTGATGGTCACGTCGGCGACCTGGCCGCGATCGACCTCGGCGATCAGCTCGCTGAACGGAACGGTGGTCTGCGGGCTGCGGGTGGACGAACTCTGGAACAGGTTGAACAGCGCCACCAGCAGCAGGCCGATGATGATCCAGAGCGCGAGATTCTTGCCGAAGTTGTTCACGTTTCACGCCTTTCTAAGCGAACCGCGCCGATCGGTACCGTTGGCCCGGAGCCCCAACCCAATCCCACGGGCACGTCTCCTGATTAAATAATGCAGGCCCCGGCTTTAACAACCGGAAAAGCTGGTCCCGCCAGAGGTGCCGAAGGGGTGAAGCGCGCCGCCCCGTTGGCAGCGGTGCCGAGGCCCGGAATCGGCAGGGCCGGCACCCCCGTCAGGTCACCCTCTTTCCACAGCGCCGGCAGCGCCGCGCGGGCCGGTTCCGGCAGGTCGAGGGCGCGCAAGGCTGGGTGTCCGGCGGCGAGCCGGCGCCAGCCCCCGGCGCCCAGGCGGGCGACGGTCAGCGGGCCGGGGGCGTCGGGGGGCAGCGCGACGGTGAAGCGGCGGTCCCACCAGACACGACCGCCGGGGACGAGGGTCAGGCGCTCGTCGGCGGCATCCGGCTCGCGGGTCACGGCCAGGGCGCCCCGGCGCGGGGCGACGCGGCAGCCGCCCAGCGTGCGGCCGGCGCGCAGCCCGGCGCGCACCTCTTCATAGAGGCGCTCCAGCCGCTCGGCGCGCGGCGCGTAGGGGGCGCCGCCGACGCAGGCGAGGATGCGGGCGAGTGCCCGCAGGCCCAGCTCCTCCGGCGCTGCGGCCAGGGGGGCGGGGTCGAGGCGGATCCAGCCCTCCGGGTACAGCGTGGCGGCGCGGGCCAGCAGGCCGGCGGTCAATTCCTCCAGCGCGGCGCGGGCGCGGCCGGCGCGGCGCGCGGTGTCGCACAGGCGCTCCGCCTCCAGCCCCTCGCCGGCCAGCGCGTCGGCCGCCGCGCGCAGCCGGCCGCGGGCGTAGGCGGGGGAGCGGTTGGAGGGGTCCTCGATCCACGGCTGGCCGTGGCTGCGGCAGGTCGCCTCCAGCGCGGCGTGCGGCACGTCGAGCAGCGGGCGCAGGATGCGCACGTCGGCGTCCCAACGGACCGGCGCCATGCCGGCCAGCCCGTCGACGCCGCTGCCGCGCGCGAGGCGCAGCAGGACGGTCTCCGCCTGATCGTCGCGGTGGTGGGCGAGCAGCAGATGCAGGATGCCCTCGGCCCGGCAGCGCTCGGCCAGCAGGGCGTGGCGGGCGGCGCGGGCGGCGGCCTGGATGCCGGAGGCGGGCTTGGCGCCCTCCCAGCGCAGCACGGCGTGGGCGATGCCGCGCGCGGCCAGCCACGCGGCGACCTGCGCGGCCTCCTCGGCGGCGGCCGGGCGCAGGGCGTGGTCGACGGTGAGCGCCAGGACGGAACCGCCGCGCGCCGCCGCCCAATCGTGCGCCAGCAGCGTGAGGGCGAGGCTGTCGGCACCGCCGGAAACGCCGACGGCGAGGCGCGGGGCGGCCTCAAACCCGCCCAGGCGCGCCATGCGGGCGGCGAACCGTTCCGCGGAGAGCGGGCCGCTCACCACCCGGTCATTTGCAGTTCAGGCGCCGGCGCTCGGTCTCGGCGCGACGCTTGATGCTGGCCGAGGCGTCGGGGAACTTGGTCACCAGCTGGCCGAAGGCGGTGCAGGCGTCGGCGTTCTGCTTCAGTTGCGCCAGCGACATGCCCAGCTTCAGCAGGCTGTCCGGCGCCTTGGTGCCCTTCGGGTACTTCTGGATGGCTTCGGCGAAGGCGCTGGCCGCCTCGACAAACTTGTTGCGGACGTAGTAGGTCTCGCCCAGCCAGTACTGCGCGTTGCCGGCCAGGTTGTGGCTCTTGTTCTTGGCCAGGAACTCGCGGAATTCCTTTTCCGAACGGTCGTAGTCGGCCTTGCTCAGCAGCTCGAACGCGTGCTCGTACTGCTTCTCCGGGCCGGCGCCGGGCGGGAGGGCGGCGACCTTGGTGTCGGCCGGCTTGGCGGCGGTGGCCGGGGGCGCGGCCGGCGGAGCGGCGGGCTTGTCGGGGGTCTTGCCGGCCGGGGCGGAGGGAGCCGTGGCAGCACCGCCGCCCAGACCGCCGCCCAAGCCGCCACCGCCGCCCTTCTCCAGAGCCTGCAGGCGGAAGTCGACGTCGCCGTTGATGCGCTCCAGCCGGTCCTTCAGCTGGCTCATCTGGTAGACGGCTTCCTCATAGCGGCCGGTCAGTTCCGACAGCGTGCGCTCCATGCGCTGGAGGCGCACCTCGAAGTCGGCGGCCAGCGAGTGCGGCATGTCGGCCTGCGCCACCTCGACGCCGCGGCCGCCCAGCGCGGCGGCGCCGGCCTCCAGCCGCTCCAGCCGGCGGAGCTGCCCGGCATCCTGCGCGAACGCCGCGCCGCTGAACAGCAGTCCGCCCACCAGCAGGGCAGCGAGGGAGGTCGTCGTCTTCATCGATGGTGTCTCGTCCGGAACGGCGGGGATCGCCGGCCAACGCTGCCGGCCCATGGGGGCGAAAATATGGCGGCAGCCGGGCAAAGGAAAGCGGGTTCTTGTGACTTCAGATGCCCTGGAACAGATAGTCGAGCGCCGCGGTCACGGCGTCGCGGTGGCGCGCGATGCTGCCGACGGAGCCTTGCAGGCTGTCGGCCGGAACCGACGCCAGGGACGGGACGACCAAAGCGAAGTCGGCTCCCTGGACGCGGACCTTGGGGATGAGGCGCTTGGCCATCCGCAGGGCGTCCGGTTCGGCGGACAAGGGAGCCACCACGCGATCACGATTGGTATCGGCGATGTTCGACTGAAGAACGGCAACGTAGGGGAAGACCCGCCGGGCGCGCACGATCGGGTTGGGGAAGACCTCAAACTGCATCGTCGTCGTTCCAGAGACCGAATTGTTCCCGCGCCATCTCGGCGAAGGATCCATGCTTCTCGACGAAAGCGTTGTAGGCGTCCATCTCCGCGCGGATCTCGGCCCGGGCCTGTTCCCTGAGCCGTTCCTCCAGTTCGCGGGACAACGCCTGTTCGGTCAGCTGGGACACGTTCAGCCCCGCTTCCTTGGCCTTGGCGTAGAGGTCGGAGTTGAGCGTCACGCTGACGGTGCGCTTGGCGGCGGTGGTGTCGTAGCGGAGATGCATGGCGGCGGCCTCCCTGGAATACGTGCAGCGTACCCGTGTCCACAACACGGGTCAACGCGGTCAGGAGCCACCGCCCAAAAGGAAACGCCGCGCCGGGTTGCCCCGGCGCGGCGTTCCTCGAAAACCCCAGGGGGTTCCCGTCGTCAGTCGACGACGGTCACGCCACGGCGGTTCTGGGCCCAGGCGGCCTCGTTCGAGCCGAGGACGGCGGGGCGCTCCTTGCCGTAGGAGATGGTCTTGACGCGCGACGGGTTGATGCCCTGCGCGACCAGGTACTTCTTCACGGCGTTCGAGCGGCGCTCGCCGAGAGCCAGGTTGTACTCGCGGGTGCCGCGCTCGTCGGCGTGGCCTTCGACGGTCACGGTGACGTTCGGGTACTGCTTCAGCCAAGCCGACTGGCGGTCCAGGGTGGCGCGGGCCTCCGGCGTCAGGTCCGAACGGTCGAAGCCGAAGAACACGCGGTCACCGACGTTCACGACCAGGTCTTCCTGCGAGCCCGGACGGATCGAGGACTGGGTGCCCGAGGTGTTGGCGCCGGCGTCGGTCTTCGGCGCGGTTTCGCAGGCGGCGAGCAGAGCAAGAGCCGCACACAGGCTCAGAACCTTGAGATTCATAGTATGACCCCCTTCAGCGGCAATCGATGCTTGGGCAATCGATGCTTGATTGGACGCGGATTGATCGGAAGAAAACCGGACAACGCGGTTGCCGTCAGGCCCCGACGGAAGCGGAAAGGCCATTGCTGACCTTCCGCCTAAGCGTTGCCCATGCGGCGCGCAAAATAGGGCTAGTCCCTTAGGGAATCAAGGGCGACCATGCCGGATCGGAGCCGTCGAGCGGCGTTACGACCCGACGTTCGTTGATACCTGATACGTCGATAGAGAATAGCTTGGCGCTGCGCGACCCGCCGCCGCTCGGCGACTCCTTGAAGAACATCAGGACGCGGCCGTTCGGCGCCCAGGTCGGACCCTCCACGTGGTAGGCCTCGCTGAGGATGCGCTCGCCGGTGCCGTCGGGGCGGATGACGCCGACGGCGAAGTTGCTGCCGCGCTGGCGGGTGAAGGCGATCAGGTCGCCGCGCGGCGACCACACCGGCGTGCCGTAGCGGCCCTCGCCGAAGGTCAGGCGGCGCACGCCGGACCCGTCCGCACCCATGACGTAGAGCTGCTGCGAGCCGCCGCGGTCCGATTCGAAGACGATGCGCTGGCCGTCCGGCGAATAGCTGGGCGCGGTGTCGATGCCCGGGCCGTCGGTCAGCTGCGTCTGCCGGCGGGTGCGCAGGTCCAGCGTGTAGATGTCGGTGTTGCCGTTCTGCGCCATGCTCATGATGACCTTGTTGCCGTCCGGCGAGAAGCGCGGGGCGAAGGTCATGCCGGGGAAGTCGCCGAGGACCTCCTGGCGGCCGGAGTCGATGTTGAACAGGTACACGCGCGGCTTCTTGTTGAAGAACGACATGTACGTGATTTCCTGCGCCGTCGGCGAGAAGCGCGGGGTCAGCACCAGCGTCTGGCCGTCGGTGAGGAACTGATGGTTCTCGCCGTCCTGGTCCATGATGGCCAGGCGCTTGTTGCGCGCGTTGGCCGGACCGGATTCGGAGATGTAGACGATGCGGGTGTCGAAATAGCCGTCCTCGCCGGTCAGGCGCTTGTAGATGGCGTCGGCGATGATGTGGGCGATGCGGCGCCAGCTGTCGGACGTGGCGGTGTAGGACAGGCCGGCCATGTACTGGCCGGCGGTGACGTCCCACAGGCGGAAGTCGACCTTCATGCGGCCGTCGCCGGTGGCGCTGACGCCGCCGGCCACCAGCGCCTGGGCGCCGATGCCGCGCCAGTCCTGGTAGCGCGGCTCGCCGCGCTGCAGCTGCTCGGGCGTCTGCAGGAATGCCTGCGGGGGCAGGGGTTTGAACAGGCCCGAGCGCTCCAGGTCGGCGGAGATGACGCGGGCCACGTCGGCGCCCATCTGCCCCTCGCGCCCGCCGCCGCCGAAGAAGCTGGTGATGGCGATGGGCAGCGGCTCGACCACGCCCTTGGTGATGTCGATGCGCAACTCGGCGCGCGCCACCTGCGGAGCGGCCACGCCCAGGGCGAGCAACACGGCGCCGGCCACCCCGGCCAGCCGCAGCATAAACCTCTTCCTATTCATGGTCCTACATATCCCTCGGGTCGAAGGCGAACACGATGGTTCGCCACTTCTCATAGGTTTCAGGAGTGAACTCGCTCGCCAGGAGATCAAGCTTTTGCGTCCTGTTTATGGCACGCAACGCACTTTCCGCCGCGGCCCGGTAATGGCTGTCGCTCAGCGCGCGCCGCCGGGTCTCCTCGCTCAGCTCGGTGCGCAGCACCGTGCCATCGATGGCGACCTCGATGCGGACTTCCACCGCCATGTTGCCGGCGTCCTTGCGGCCCGGATCGAAGTTCCAGTTCTTGCCGACCTGGCTGCGGATGGCGTCGATCGCGCGGCCGGACGGCTTGAAGTCCCGCTGCGGGCCGGACGTGGCCTTGGCGGCGCCGGCCGGCGCCGACGACGCCTGCTGCTGCGGCTGGGCCTTCGAATCCGACTTGGCGTCGGCCTTGGCGTTGTCCGACGGCTTCAGCTTCTGGACGTTGCCCAGCAGCTTGGCCAGCGGATCCTCCTTGGCCGGCTCCTTCGCCGGTTCCTTTGCCACCTCCTTCGGCTGCTCCTTCGGCGGTTCCGGCTTCGGCTTGGCCTGCGGGGCAGGCGGCTTCGGCGGCTCCGGCTTCGGGGGCTCGGCCTTGGGCGGTTCCGGTTTCGGCGGCTCGGGCTTGGGCGGCTCGGGCTTCGGCGGCTCAGGCTTCGGCGGTTCGGGCTTGGGTGGCTCGGGCTTGGGCGGCTCGGGCCGCGGCGCCGGCGGCTTGGGCTGATCCTGCGCGACCTGATTCTGCTTCGGCGGCGGATTTCGGGTGTCGC
>NZ_DASPMG010000110.1:0-10853 GCF_035627195.1 Azospirillum sp. | reverse complement strand
GCCGGCCAGCCGCGGCTCGCCCGCGATCAGCAGCACGCCGGCAAACGCCACCACCATGCCGAAGGCGCGTTTCCAGCCCAGCTTGTCCTTGAAGAACAGCGCCGCCAGCAGCGAGGCGAAGGGCACCTGCAGCTGGGCCGCAACCGACGCCGTGGCCGCGTCCAGCCCCTTGATGCCGTTGAACATCAGCGGGAAGTGCACGGTGCCCAGAATGACCGACAACAGGAAGATGCCGCGCATCTTCCCCCGCGGCATACGCACGAAGGGCAGCAGCAGGGCCGCCACCAGCGTGAAGCGCATCCCCATCAGCAGCATCGGCGGGAACTCCGCCAGACCGATCTTGGCGGCGACGAAGTTCAACCCCCACAGCGCCATGACCAGCAGCGCCAGCCCGACATCCTGCGGCGTCATGCGCGCCCGCCTTCAAGCTCCTCGCGCAGCGCCTCCAACTCCAGCCAGCGCTCCTCGGCGGCCGCCAGCTCGGCCTGCCGGGCATGAAGCGCCTCCGACGTCTTCTGGAACTTGGCGGGGTCGCGCGTGAACAGGTCGGGGTCGGCCATCGCCGCTTCCAGCTTGGCGATCTCCGCGCCCAGCTTGTCCATGCGGCCGGGCAGCTCGTCCAGCTCGCGCTGGTCCTTGTAGCTCAGCTTGCCGCGCGGCTTGGCCGCCTGCGCGGGGGCCTCGGCGGGCTTCGCCTTGGGTGCTGCGGCGGTCTTGGCCGCGGCCGGGCGGCGCTGCACCAGATAGTCGGAATAGCCGCCGGCGTATTCGATGGCCGACCCGTCGCCCTCCACGGCGATGGTGCTGGTCACCAGTCGGTCCAGGAAGTCGCGGTCGTGGCTGACCAGCAGCAGCGTGCCCTGGTAGTCGCCCAGAACCTCCTCCAGCAGGTCCAGCGTGTCCATGTCCAGGTCGTTGGTCGGTTCGTCCAGGATCATCAGGTTACTGGGCTTGGCGAACAGGCGGGCCAGCAGCAGCCGGTTGCGCTCGCCGCCCGACAGGCTCTTGACCGGGCTGTCCAGCTGGCGCGTGTCGAACAGGAAGTCCCTGATGTAGCCGGCAACGTGGCGCGGCTGGCCGTTCACCATCACGCTGTCGCCGCCGAAGGGGCACAGCACGTGGCGGATCGTATCCTCCGGGTCCAGCCCCTCGCGCCGCTGGTCGAAATAGGCGGGCTCCAGGTTGGTGCCCAGCTTCACGGTGCCGCTGTCGGGCGGCAACTGGCCGGTCAGCATCTTCAGCAGCGTCGACTTGCCCGCCCCGTTGGGCCCGATCAGGCCGACGCGGTCGCCGCGCAGGATGCGGGTGGAGAAGTCCCGGACGATGACCTTGCGCCCCTCCGGCGCGTCGAAGGCCTTGGCGATGTGCTCCGCCTCGATCACCAGCCGGCCGCCGCGCTCGCCCTCGGCGATCGCCAGCTTGGCCTGCTGGCCGCCCTTGATCCGTTCGGCGCGGTCGGTGCGCAGCTGCATCAGCGCGCGGACACGGCCCATGTTGCGGGTGCGCCGGGCGGAAATGCCCTCGCGCAGCCACTTCATCTCGCCCTCGATCTTGCGGTCGAGCTTCTGGGCGGCGATCTCCTCCGACGCGAAGACCTCGGCCTGCCACTCCTCGAACTGGGCGAAGCCGCGGTCGGTGGCACGGATGGCGCCGCGGTCGAGCCACAGCGTGCGCTTGGCCAGCTTGTTGAGGAAGGCGCGGTCGTGGCTGATCAGCAGCAACCCGCCGCGGTAGGCCTGCAGCTCCTCCTCCAGCCACTCGATGGTGGGGAGGTCCAGGTGGTTGGTCGGCTCGTCCAGCAGCAGCACGTCCGGCTCGCCCACCAGCGTGCGGGCCAGCGCCGCGCGGCGCGCCTCGCCGCCCGACAGCGTGGAGGGCGCCAGATGGCCGGCGATGCCCACGTGGTCGAGCATGGCGTCGACGCGGTGCGCCTCGTCCTGCTCGGGCGCGGGCAGGCCGGCGGCCACGTAGTCGTGCACGCTGGCGAACCCGGTGAAGTCCGGTTCCTGCGGCAGGTAGGCGACGCGCACGCCGGGCTGCACGAACACGGATCCGCCGTCCGGCTGGATCATGCCGGCCAGCACCTTCATCAGCGTCGACTTGCCGGTGCCGTTGCGGCCGACGAGGCAGGCCTTGTCGCCGCGGGCGATGGCGAGGTCGAGGCCTTCGAACAGCGGCCGGCCACCGAAGGTGACGGCGACACCCTGCAGGGCGACGATGGGGGCGGGAGGGGCCATGGATCCGGATCGGGCGAGTGGACGGAGGCCCCTGTATATCGCGCCGCCCGCCGCTTTCGCGACCCCCATTGCGCGCAGGGGAGGTCCGCCCGGCCCATCCCGGTGCGCGGCCCGGTGCATAGTCATGAATGCCCGGAAAATAGCCTTTTACATAAACTTCTAATTGCGCCAATCTGCCTAGTGCTAAGGCCGATGTGCGAATGGAGTGCGTGATGTCGGATGCCGCTTCGACCGTTGATCAACCCCCCGGCGACAGTGATCCGGGCGCGCCCGCCGTTCAGGCCGCGCCGGTGGTGCAGCCGGTGGTCGCGGTGCCGCTCGGCGAGCCGGCCAACGATCCCGCGGCCCCGGCGGCGACGCCAGCCGCAGCGCCGGCCGTGCCGCCCCCCGACTGCCCGACGCTGCGGGTGGCCGACATCCACATCGGCAACCGCGATTCGCGGCATGTCGAAATCACCTACGTCTACGCGGCCAAGCCGGGCGAATACGCGATCTACTACGCGGGCGACGTCCAGGTGCAGTACGCCGACGATCCCACCGTCGAGAAGCAGCAGCGCCAGAACATGCAGCCGCTGGCTCCGGTGCGGGCGGAGCTGAACGCGCTGCTCAAGGGCTGGCGGGAGCCGGTCGCGTATTACTGGAAGATTGCCTATGGCCTGCAGCTGGCGCTCGACGGCGACAGTCAGGCGGGCAAGGACGCGCTGACGGCCGCCAAGGCCCAGCTGCTGCTCGACCGCGCGGCGGCGGGGCGACTGGAATACCTGGCCTGGGCGGCCGGGGCGGGCGCCGTCATGATGGTGGTCCTGGCGATCGCCAGCCGGCTGTACCCCTTCACGCAGACGGCCGACAACCTGTGGCTGGCCGCCAAGGCCGGGCTGGTCGGCGCCGCCTTCTCCATCGCGCTGGGCATCCGGAGCCGCAGCGTGGGGCTGGACATCGACCGCGTCGACAACATCACCGACGGCGTCCTGCGCCTGGGCATCGGCGTCATCTCGGCGGGCGTGCTGCTGCTGCTGATCGGGTCCGGCGTGGTGCCCAACGTGAAGGTGGGCGACGCCACGCTGTCGGGCGGGCAGATGACGTGGCAGATGGTGCTGATCGTCGGCTTCGTCGCCGGCTTCCTGGAGCGCCTCGTCCCCGACCTCCTCGACAAGCGCGTGTCGACGCTGGCCGGCAACGCGACGGGAGGGCCGGCGGCCACACCCACTGCCGCCCCGCCCGCCGCCGCCCTGACATCCCCCGTGCCGGCCGGCGGCGCGCCGCAGACGCCCTGACGGGGCGGGGCGGCGTCAGGCCAGCTGGCGCTCCTTCTGGATCCGGTCGTAGGCGGCGTTGATGGCGGCCATCTTGTCGTTGGCCAGTTCGACGAACTCCTCCGGCATGCCCTGGGCGATCAGCCGGTCGGGGTGGTGTTCCTGCACGAGACGGCGGTAGGCCGTCTTGATCGCCGCCGCATCGTCGCCGCGGCTCACGCCCAGCACGGCGTAAGGGTCGGTCTCCGCCTTGCCGCACAGGACGCAGTGCTCGGCCATGATGCGGCGGAACTCGGCGTCGTCGAAGCCGAAGATGGCGGCGATCGCGCGCAGGTAGTCCATCTCCGCGTCGTGCACCTCGTCGTCGGCCTCGGCGATGCGCAGCAGGCTGGCCAACAGCTCCTCCAGGACGGCGTGCCGCTCCTCGAACAGCGCGGCGATCTGCCGGGCGTAGACCTCGAAGCCGGCCGAATCCCGGCGTGCCAGGTCGAAGACGCGGCCGACGTTCTTCATCTCGTCGGACGGAACGTGGAAGAGGCGCTTGAAGGTGTCGATCTCCACCCGCTTCACCGTGCCGTCGACCTTGGCCATCTTGGCCGAGAGCACGATGACGCCGACGGTGAAGGCGATCGACTTGATCGCCTCTTCCGGTGGCTTCTTGCCGGCCGTCTCGTCGGTGCGGACGAGGTCGACGGCGTGCCCCGCCAACGCCCCCATGAGCGCGCCGAGCGGTCCACCGATGGCGAAGCCCGCCGCCCCGCCGAGGATCTTGCCCCAGATGCTCATGGCCGCCCGCCTGCGTCCTTTCCGTGTCGCCCCTGCGATGCGGGGCGCAGCATAACGGGCACCCGGCGCGCCGCCAACTGTTGCGGCCACGCCACAGTCAGGGCTGCCATGCTTCCGGTGGGGTTGAGCCCCCTGGATCCGGCGCCATGTTGCAGTGCAATATGGCGACTGGCCGATGCAACGGCCGGCGCAGCTCCAATATCCGACAAGAACGGGAGCATCAAGGGACGGACGCTCTGAGACCGTGTGTCATCGTGTCGACAACGTGAGCAAGAGCATGCCTGTCTTTCGCAAAATGCTGCCGACGGAAATGGCCCTCTACGAGGAGCATCTTCTTCGGCTAAGTCGGGCCGACCGCTACGCCCGTTTCGCCGGGACCGTCTCGGATGACGTCATCAAGCAGCATTGCCGCAGTCTGGACTGGCGCCGCACGATCGCGATCGGCGGGTTCGTGCAGGGTGAGCTGCGCGCGGCCGTGGTGCTGTGCACCGACCGGTTGCTGTGGCCCGATCAGGCGGAACTGGCGGTCAGCGTCGAAGGCGGCCTGCAGGGACAGCGGGTCGGCACCACGTTGGTGCGCCGGGCGCTGACCATCGCCCGAAACCGTTCCATTCACACCGTCCACATGCTGGTCCAGGCGGAGAACACGCGCATGCGCGCGTTGTCCAACCGCTTCGGCGGACGCATGCGACTGGAGGAAGGCGAGATCTCCGTCACCTTCGACTTGGCCCCGCCGAACCAGTTCTCTCTGGGGCTGGAGGCGCTGGAGGACGGGGCGGGGGCGGTCAGCGCCGTGCTCGACCGCATCCAGGCCGCCATTCCCGACCGCGCGGCGGCGTAGCGCACAGAGCGGGCGCCGGACCGCACGGGCCGGCGCCCGTTTCCTCACGCCGCCAGACGGGTCCGGCCGGCAAGGTGCTGGCCGACCTGCACGTCGTACCGCTGGATGTGCTCGCACAGCCAGTCGCGCACGAGCCGCAGCAGCGCGTCGTTGACGTCCTCCCCGGCCTTCAGGCGGCGGTGCAGGTCGCGCACGCGCTTCAGCAGGTCCTCGTGCTGGGCACGGTGCTCCTCGAAGCGCGGGTAGGCGGCGTCGCGCATCGTCTGCTCCTCGTGCGTGAAGTGCAGCTCGGTGTAGGCGATCAGCTGTTCCACCGCCTCGCCGGTCACCGCGTGCGAGCGGCCCTTGCGGACGTTGTCGTGCACGCGGTTGACGAGGCC
This sequence comes from Azospirillum sp., assembly GCF_035627195.1. Taxonomy (GTDB): domain Bacteria; phylum Pseudomonadota; class Alphaproteobacteria; order Azospirillales; family Azospirillaceae; genus Azospirillum. The sequence continues at coordinate 5,356 of NZ_DASPMG010000110.1, read as the reverse complement.
CACGAGGATCATGTGGTCGTTGTCGATGTCCTCGTCGCCGACCGACAGCCCGTCGCCCCAGGTCATGAACAGGTCCTTGCCGGTCGTGGCGTGCAGGTCGTCGATGCCGGCGGCGTTCACCGCCTCGACGTTGATGAGGAAGCTGTCGACCACGGACTTCAGGGATTCCGCCTGGGTGGTCAGGCTCTGCGCCGCGGTCAGCAGCGTGCGGGCGGCCTCCTCCGTCTCCTGCGCCGACGACGATACGCCGGTGATGCTGAACGACACCTGCTCGGTGCCCTGCGCCGCCTCGGTGGCGGAGCGGGCGATCTCGCCGGTGGCGGCCCCCTGCTCCTGCACGGCGGCGGCGATGGAGGTGCCGATCTCGTCGCTCTGGCCGATGATGGCGGCGATCTCGCGGATGGCGTCCACCGCCTCGCCGGTCGCCTGCTGGACGCCGGCGATCTGGGCGGCGATCTCCTCGGTCGCCTTGGCGGTCTGCGTGGCGAGGTTCTTCACCTCGTTGGCGACGACGGCGAAGCCCTTGCCGGCCTCGCCGGCCCGCGCCGCCTCGATGGTGGCGTTCAGCGCCAGCAGGTTGGTCTGCGACGCGATGGAGGTGATCAGGTCGGCCACCTCGCCGATCTTCTGCGTGGCGTTGCCCAGGCTGGCGATCTGCCCGTCGGCGCGGCGCGACGCCTCCACCGCGTGGCCGGAGATCTGCGCGCTGACCGTCACCTGATGGCTGATTTCGGAAATGGCCTTGGACAGCTCCTCGGCCGCCTCCGCCACGGTCTGCACGTTGGCCGAGGCCTGCTGCGAGGCGCTGGCGACGGAGGCCGCCTGCTGCAGGTTGCGGTCGGCGGTGCTGGACAGGCCGGCGGCCGTCGTCTCCAGCCCCTCCACCGCCTTCGACACCTCGCCGACCATGTTGGACACGGTGGCGTCGAACAGCTCGGTCAGGCGTTCGAGCGCGCGGGCGCGCTGCTCGGTCACGCGGTGCTCGACCTCCTGCCGCTCCCAATGGGCTTTCAGGGCTACCTGATGCTCGCGGAACACCTCGACCGTGCGGGCCATGGTGCCGATCTCGTCGCCGCGGCCCATGCCGGGCACGGTGAGGTCGGTGTCGCCGTCGGCGAGGCGCTGCATGACGGCGGTCATCGACTTGATCGGGCCGACGATGGTGCGGCTGACCAGCAGCGCCACGCCGACGCCGGCCAGGATGACCAGCAGGCCGATGCCGCCGATGCGCAGCGCCGCGTTCCAGAACGCCGTCTCCACGTCGTCGACGTAGATGCCCGAGCCGATCACCCAGCCCCACGGCTGGAACCCGTGCACGTAGGAGATCTTCGGCACCGGCTGGGCGGCGCCGGGCTTCGGCCACAGGTAATCGACGAAACCCTGGCCGCCGCCCTGGGCGACGGCGGCGAATTCGACGAACAGGCGCTTGCCGTTGGGGTCCTTGTTGTCGGACATGTCCTTCCCCTCCAGCTCAGGCTTGAAGGGGTGCATGATCATGCGCGGCGCGAGGTCGCTGATGAAGAAGTACTCCTCGCCGCTGTAGCGCAGCGCGCGCAGCGCCTCCTTGGCGGCCGCCTGCGCCTGCTCGGCGGTTAGGGCGCCCTTGCGCGCCAGCGCCTCGTGGTGGGCCACGAGGGTGTAGGCGACCTCGACCACGCTCTTCGCCTTGTCGTGCCGGTCCTTGTACAGCTCGCCACGCAGGCCCAGCAGGCTGAGCGCGAAGACGAGGACGAGGCCCAGCGCCGAGACGCCGAGGATGACGGATATCTTCCCCTTGATGCCGATGCGGTCCAACACGGTGCGTTTCCCCTTGCCTGATTCGTCGTTGGCGGCTGTTGCGTTGGGGTGTCCGGTCCCGGCAATTCCGCTAAAATTTTTTATTATGTTTAGATTTGATTCATCGATTCCGTCAAGGTGGTCCGCACTTCACCGTATGTAGACAAAAGCGCGCACCCCCTGGCGGGAGTGCGCGCTCAGATTGGTAATACCAGTTTGCGTGTGGGTTTACAGGACGGTCAGCATGCTGGCGACCAGCGGGTGGCGGACGATGTCCGTCTCGGTCAGGCGGACCACCGCGATGCCCTCCACCGCCTCAAGCCGCCGGGCGATGTCGGCGAGGCCGGAGAGGTTGTCGAGCAGGTCGGTCTGGTCCGGATCGCCGGTCAGCACCATGGTGGAGTGCCAGCCCAGGCGCGTCAGAAGCATCTTGATCTGCCCGTAGGTGCAGTTCTGCGCCTCGTCGATCACCACGAAGGCGTTGTTCAGCGTGCGGCCGCGCATGAAGCCGACCGGGGCGATCTCGATGGTGCCTTCCTGCATCAGCTGGCGCAGCCGCTTGCCGCCCAGACGGTCGGCCAGCGCGTCGTACAGCGGGCGCAGGAAGGGGGCCATCTTCTCGTGCATGTCGCCGGGCAGGTAGCCGATGCTTTCGCCGGCCTCGATGGCCGGGCGGGAGAGGACGATGCGGTCGACCTTGCCGCTTTCCAGCGCCTCCACGGCGGAGGAGATGGCGAGGTAGGTCTTGCCGGTGCCGGCGGGGCCGAGCGCCACCACGAGGTTGTGCGACTGAATCGCCTCCAGAAGGTGGCGCTGGTTGTCGCTTTGCGGCTTGACCTTGCGGAGGTAGCTCTGGTCGCGGCGATCCTCCGGCATCAGGGGATCCCACCCGGTGCTCGGGAACAGCGGGTGGACCTTTGCGTCGGTCGCCTGCGCGGCAGCGCTGCCTTTGGTCTGGCGCTTCGCCATATCGCTCTCCTCACGTCATGGGGGTAGGCGGGTTGACGGCGGGCACAAAAAAACCTCCCGCAAGGGAGGCCGCGTGCTGACAGTGTTGGTGCTGGCGATGATGCTGCGGAACGTGCCCGACGCCGGCTTGCCGTTGCGAGGCGGACGCCCGTCCTGCCGAGCCCGGAGGGGCTGCGGAGGGTTTGAGGGACGCCAGGGACGATGGATCGTGCAAGCCGAACTCCACGTCTGCCGAAACCTGAAGGCCGAAGAGTGCCTCGCTACGTCAACCATAACCTGAGCAACACGCTTTGTCAGCGAAAGTTGCGGCTTACGCAAAAGTTTCATACAAGATGTTGTGGGGCCTCCGCGGAGTGGCCCGTCGGCGCGGACGGCCGACCCTGTCGGGGCGGGCGTCCCAAGCGGATGGCGCCGGGAGGGGCATATCGCCGCAACCGCGCGCGAAGCGTCGGCCGGGCTGCTATCTGTGCGCGAGCCGAATCGGTGCGCGGCGCGCAAAGGATGACGTTATATTCCCCGGCGAAACCCTTTGCCCCCCATATGGAGATCCGTTACTATACTTTGTGGTGGGTTAGGTGACCAACCCAATTGGTCGTCTCCATACGCATGTTCGTGCTGGCGGGTTGCCGGGCCGGGAAGGCCGGGGGCTCCGCGGCGCGGTGTGCCGTTTTGGTGGCGGCCTGTCGATTGTCACTCCCTGCGGGTGCCGAGTCCCTTGAACGGGACGCGCGCACCCCGCTAGAACGCGGGGGCTTGTCGGGGTCAATGTCAGGATGGTGGCGGTGAGCAGCGCCAGTCAGGTCGCCGAACGGGATGCGCCGTTCCAGTTCCGGGGGAACTCCTTCACCATGATGGTGCTGAAGGTGGTCGACCCGGCGTCGCCGAATTTCTTCTCGCTGCTCGCCAGCAAGGTGCGCCAAGCGCCCAACTTCTTCCGGCACGCCCCGGTCGTGCTCGATTTCGACGAACTGCCGGAGAGCATCGCCGGCTTCGACGTCACCGGCTTTGCCCTGAAGGTGCGCGAGCAGAACCTGCTGCCCATCGGCTTCGTCGGTGGGCCGCGCGCGGTGCAGGAGGCGGCGCTGGCCATCGGGCTCGTGCCGATGCCGGCCGGCCGTGCGGCGCGCCTGGACGTGGTGCGCGCGCCGGAAGGCCCCGCCGCCGCCCCGCCGGCCCCGCCGCCGGAGCCGGCGTACCGCCCGGCGCTGGTGGTGAACGAGCCGGTGCGCTCGGGCCAGCAGATCTACGCCGAGAAGTGCGACCTGATCATCACCGCCGCGGTCAGCCACGGGGCGGAGGTGTTGGCCGACGGCAACATCCACATCTACGGCGCGCTGCGCGGCCGGGCATTGGCCGGCATCTCGGGCGACGCCGGGGCGCGGATCTTCTGCCAGAGCCTGGAGGCGGAGCTGGTCTCCATCTGCGGGCTCTACCGTGTCAGCGAAGACATGGACGAATCGGTCGTGAAGAAACCCGTGCAGATCCGGCTGAGCGAGGGCTACCTGCACATCCAGCCACTCTGATGCCGCGGATCGACGCGGACATCGGTTGTCGGAAACTCTAGCTTCTTAGGAGAGGCTCGTTGGGCAAGATCATCGTCATGACCTCCGGCAAGGGCGGCGTGGGCAAGACCACATCGAGCGCCGCGTTTGCCACCGGTTTGGCCTTGCGTGGGTTCAAGACGGTCGTCATCGACTTCGACGTGGGCCTGCGCAACCTCGACCTGGTGATGGGCTGCGAGCGCCGCGTGGTGTTCGACTTCATCAACGTCATCAACGGCGAAGCGAAGCTGAACCAGGCGCTCATCAAGGACAAGCGGGTCGAAAACCTGTACATCCTGCCGACGTCGCAGACCCGCGACAAGGACGCGCTGACCAAGGACGGCGTCGAGCGCATCCTGAACGAGCTGTGCAAGGACTTCGACTACATCGTCTGCGACAGCCCCGCGGGCATCGAGCGCGGCGCGCTGATGTCGCTGTACTTCGCCGACCACGCCATCATCGTCACCAACCCCGAGGTGTCGTCGGTGCGCGACAGCGACCGCATCCTGGGCGTGCTGAACTCCAAGTCGCGCCGCGCCGAGCGCGGCGAGGAGCCGGTGACGCAGCACCTGCTGCTGACCCGCTACGACCCGGAGCGCGTCGAGAAGGGCGAGATGCTGAAGGTCGACGACGTGCTGGAGATCCTGGCGATCCCGCTCCTGGGCGTGATCCCGGAGAGCCAGGCGGTGCTGCGCGCCTCCAACATCGGCATGCCCGTCATCCTCGACGAGAACTCCAACGCCGGTCAGGCCTATCTGGACGCGGTCGGCCGCTTCCTGGGCGAGGACGTCGAGCACCGCTTCACCACCGTGCAGAAGAAGGGGCTGTTCAGCCGCCTCCTGCGGAGGACCGCATGAGCATCTTCAGCTTCTTCCGCTCGGCGCCCAAGGCGTCGGCCGTCCAGGCCAAGGAACGCCTGCAGATCGTCATGGCGCACGAGCGGGTCGGCCGGTCCGGCCCGGACTACCTGCCCATGCTCCAGCAGGAGCTGCTGGCGGTGATCGCCAAGTACGTGGACATCGACGCCAACAAGGTCGAGGTGAAGCTCGACCGCGGCGGCGACTGCTCGA
>NZ_DASPMG010000109.1:0-8998 GCF_035627195.1 Azospirillum sp. | reverse complement strand
GCCGCGTCGACGACGGCCTTGTAGCCGGCGAGGTTGGCCTGGGAGGACAGCACGTCCATGACCTGCGCGCGGGTGATGCGCGGCATGAACTCCATGGCGAACGCGTTGACGCCGGCGTCGGCGTAGGCCTTCACCGCGTCGCGGCTGTCGTAGGGGTTGAGGATGGCGAACAGCATGGCGCCGCGCTTGATCAGCGCCAGCTCGTCCGCTTCGCCCTCGCCGGCCAGCAGCGGGCGCTGCACCTTCAGCACGATGTCGGCGTCGGCCAGCGCCGCCGCCGCGTCGGGCGCCAGGGTGGCGCCGGCGTCGGCGTAGGCTTGGTCGAGGATGTTGGCCCCCAGACCCGCACCGCTCTCCACCACCACGTCGAGGCCGAGGCCCTTCAGCTTTTTCACCGTCTCCGGCGAAGCCGCGACGCGCAGCTCACCGGCCCGTCGCTCCTTCGGTATGGCGACTTTCATTATGACTCTCCCTGCCGCGAAGTGTCCGAGCCGTAGGCAATCGGCACGAGAAGTGGGCATGTTTGCCGGATTCGGCGTCCTTTGTGAAGCCGCCCCGACCCCCAACGCGCATATGCGGATGGGGCCGCGCACCATACAGAGAGAGGTCAGGTTTGTGACCTACTCCAAAGGGTGGGTTCGTTCGGGCTTGACTTCGGTGGCGAGCGTGAACTCGTCGACTCGCGGAACGTACGAAAGGCCACGCCGCATCGCCCAGGTGCTGACCTCGTGGTAGAGGGGCAGCAGGGCGGCGTCCTGCATGGCCATGTCGGACGCCTCGCCCAGCAGGCCGGCGCGCTCCGCCGGGTCCATGGCGGTCACCGCCCGCTCCAGCAACGCGTCGAACGCCGCGTTGGAGTAGAGCCCGCGGTTGAGCTGCCCGCGCTGGCGCGTCGGTTCGCGCGTGGCGAGCAGCGACACCAGCATGTCCGACGTCTCGCCGGTGTTGGTGCCAAGGCCCGCCATCAGCGCGCTGAACTCCAGCCGGCCGGCGCGCGGGAAGAACTGGCTGCTGGGCAGCGCCTCCACCTTCGTCGCCACGCCCGCCCGCGACAGCATGACGCCGATGCTGCGCGCCACCGCCGGGGCGTTGACGTAGCGGTCGCTGGGCACGTGCAGCGTCAGCCCGAAGCCGTCCGGCCAGCCGGCCGCGGCCAGCAGGCGGCGGGCACCCTCCGGGTCGTGCGCGTCGGGCTTCAGGCGCGGGCTGACGCCGGGGAAGCCGTCGGGCAGCATCTGCCCGGCCGGAATCGCCAGCCCCTCCAGCACCTGTTCGGCCAGCAGCGTCCGGTTGATCGCCTTGGACAGGGCGCGGCGCACCCGCACGTCGCGCAACGGGTTGCGGTCCAGCGGCTTGCCGGCGCGGTCGGTGACGAAGGGGGAGCGGTCGCGCCCGCTGTCCAGACCCAGATAGACCAGCCGGCCGGACAGGCCGCTGACCACCGTCACCGCCGGGTCCTGGCGCAGGCGCAGCGCGTCGGCCGGCGGCACCTGGGCGATCACCTGCACCGCCCCGTCCAGCAGGGCGGCCACGCGCGCCGCCGGCTTGGGCAGCACGCGGAAGCTCACCCGCTCCCACGGCGGCGGGCCGGCCCAGTGGCCGTCGAAGGCGGCCAGTTCGATGGCGTCGCCGCGCTGCCAGCGGACCAGCCGGTAGGGGCCGGTGCCCACCACGGCGGCTCCGCTGTCGAACGCCTCACGCGGGGCGCCGGCCAGCCGTTCCGGGATGATGGCGAGCTGCGCCAGCAGGGCCGGCAGCGACGGCTCCGGCCGCTTGGTGGTGAGGAAGACCGTCAGGTCGTCGACCGCCCGCGCGTCGACCAGTGCCGCGAAGCGGGCCAGATGCGGGTTGGGGCTGTCGGTCGGTTGTGCTGCGCGCTTCAAGCTGGCCACCACGTCGGCGGCGCGCAACGGGGCGCCGTCGTGGAAGGTGACTCCGGCGCGCAGCGTGAACACCCAGGTGGTGTCGTTCAGCGCCTCCCACCGCTCGGCAAGGCCGGGCTGGAGGCGCAGCCGCGCGTCGGTGCGGGTGAGCGCGTCGAAGATGTGGCGCGCCAGCACGACATTGGGCGTCAGTCCCTGGTAGTGCGGATCGAGCGTGGTGACGTCCGACCCGAAGCCGATCGCCAGATCCTCCGCCCACGCACCCGTCGCCGTCCCGAAGGGAGCGAGCACCAGCAGCACCGCCAGGATCATGCGGCGGAGGCGGTTCGGGAAGCGGTTGGAACACAGCGGCATCAGGAAACGATTACCACGCGAATGTCTGCGAATTGTTAGCGTGCCTGAGATAACCCACGGTTGGGAAGCGTTCGCGGCTGCGAAGGGTCCCCTGAGGCCTTGCGCCGCACGGGCGCCCGGTGCCGCCGTGACAACCGCCCATCACGCCGAGCGCGCCGCTTGCCATCGGCGGGTCGCCCCGATATCGTCCCCCGCCACAGCGCAACCCGATACCCCCGTGAGGCCGGCGCCGCAGCCCCTCTGGAGACACGGACATGACGGACACCACGAACGACGTTCAGGGCATCGCCGCCGCCCAGCTTCGCAGCATCATCGAGCGCGTCGAGCGCCTCGAGGAGGAGAAGAAGGGTCTCGCCGACGACATCCGCGACATCATGGCCGAAGCCAAGGGCCAGGGTTTCGACGTCAAGATCATCCGGCAGATCATCAAGCTGCGCAAGATGGACCAGAGCGACCGGCAGGAGCAGGAAACGCTGCTCGACCTGTACAAGGCCGCGCTGGGCATGGAGTAAGCCGTCCGGCGTCGGGCCGCACCCGGCCCGACGCCGCCTTCCGCCTACGCAGCCGCTTCCATCCGCGCCCCCGCCAGATCGCGCATCACGTTGCCGATCAGCCGGGCGCCCACCCCGCCCTCCAGCGTGAGGATCGACTCGGGGTGGAACTGCACCGCCGCCACCGGGTGGTGCCGGTGCTCCAGCGCCATCACCAGCCCGTCCTCCGTCTCCGCCGTCACCCGCAGGCAATCGGGCAGCGTGTCGCGCCGCGCGAACAGCGAGTGGTAGCGGCCGACGGGGAAGCGTTCCGGCAGCCCGGCGAACAGCCGGCCGCCCAGCACACGCACGGCCGACGCCTTGCCGTGCACCGGCTCCGGCAGCACGCCCAGCGTGCCGCCGAACCGCTCGGCGATGCCCTGCAGTCCGAGGCAGACGCCGAACACCGGGATGCCCAGCGCCAGCGCCGCGTCCAGCGTGCCGGCCACGTCGAACTCCGCCGGCCGGCCCGGCCCCGGCGACAGAAGCACGAGGTCCGGCCGCATCTCCGCCAGCGCCGCGCGGGCGTGGAAATGGCGCAGCGTCGTCACCTCCGCCCCGGTCTGCCGCACGTAGTCGGCCAGCGTGTGCACGAAGCTGTCGTCATGGTCGACCAGCAGCACCCGCCGCCCCCGGCCAGGCGACTCGGCAGCCACCGTGGGGGAAGCCACGGGTGCCGTGCCGCTGATGGCGTCGAAGAAGGCCGCCCCCTTCAGGCGGCATTCCGCGTCCTCGGCGTCCGGGTCGCTGTCGGCCAGCAGCGTGGCGCCGACGCGCACGAAGGCGACGCCGTCCTGCATGCGGATGGTGCGCAGCGTCAGCCCGGTGTCGAGCCCGCCGTCGAAACCCAGCCGCCCGAAGGCGCCGCCGTACCAGCGGCGCGGGCTGGCCTCCACGTCCTCCAGGAACTGCATGGCGCGGCGCTTGGGCGCGCCGGTCACCGTCACCGCCCAGGTGTGGGTGAGGAAGGCGTCCAGCGCGTCGAAGCCGCCGCGCAGGCAGCCCTCCACATGGTCCACCGTGTGGATCAGGCGGGAGTACAGCTCGATCTGCCGCCGGCCCAGCACGCGCACCGAGCCGGGCTCGCACACCCGCGCCTTGTCGTTGCGGTCGACGTCCGTGCACATGGTCAGCTCCGCCGCGTCCTTGGCGGAGTTCAGCAGCGTCAGCACCTGCGCGGCGTCGCCCAGCGCGTCGGCCCCGCGCGCGATGGTGCCGGAGATCGGGCAGGTCTCCACCCGGCGGCCGGCGACGCGCACGTACATCTCCGGGCTGGCGCCCACCAGGAACTCGCCGTGGCCCAGGTTGATCAGCGCCTCGTACGGGGCCGGGTTGGCGCGCAGCAGGCGGCGGAACACGGCGGAGGGCTGGTCGGCGCAGGGTTCGGCGAAGGTCTGGCCGGGCACCGCCTCGAACAGGTCGCCGCGGCGGAAGGCGGCCTTGGCCTTCTCCACAACCGCCTGATAGGCGCCCGGGGCGTGGTCGTGTTCGGGGGCGGCGTTGGTGGTCGGGCGGTAGGCGTGCGCGGCGCCGCCGCCGGGCAGCCCGGCGGTGGAGATGCCGTCCACCGCGAAGCTGTAGGCGACGCGCAGCGCCACGCCCGCCGCCGGATCGGCCACCAGCAGCTCGTCCGGCAGGTAGAGCACGAGGTCGCGCTGGTCGTCCGGCCGCTCCAGCCGTTTCCTGATGGATTCGAACTGGAAGGCGAGGTCGTAGGCGAAGGCGCCGTACAGGCCGAGGAACGGGTCGCCCGGCAGCGCGAAGGCGTCGCGCAACGCGCGCAGCACGGTGAAGACGGAGGGCTGGCGGCTGCGCTCCTCCTCGGCGAAGCGGCCCTCCGGCCGGCGCACCAGGGCGGACAGGCGGCCCGGCGCCTCCTCCAGTCCCGCCAGTTCGGGCAGCGGACGCAACGCCGCGGCGACGGCGGGCAGCAGCACCCGCCCGCGCGGGTTCAGCGCCTCCACCCGCACCGTGCGCCCGCGCGCGGTGACGGCCAGCGCCGGATCGGCGAAGCCCAGCCGGAAGCGACGGTAGCGGCCGGGGGCCTCCACCCCGCTGGACAGCACGAGGCCGCGCCGGGTGTCGAGCGCGCCGGCCAGGGCGTCGAAGGCAGCGTCGGGGTCGGCCAGCCGCTCGGCCGTGCGGGTTACGGCCACGCCGCCGGGGGTGGTCGCGGCAAAGGTGTCCAGGTGGCGGGGATCGGCGAGGTACGGGGGGATCATGGGGCCTCCGGGTGTCGGATACGGCACGCCCGGAGATCCTTGTCGACGCCCTGCCCCCGCAATCGGGGCCCCGCAAACGGGAAAGGCCGCCCGGAACCTCCGGACGGCCTTCGTTGGGTGTGCTCACGCACGCGTCAGGGCCGCCCGGTTACTCGGGCCACCACCAACGACGCGAAAGGGTGAGCGAAACGGTCTGCATGCCCGCAACTTGGCCACAGGCGGAGCGGGGGTGTCAAGGCGGTTCGCGGAAGGCGGCGCCGAGGAGCGCCAGGACGCGCGGGTCGAAGGAGAACGGATGCGTCGCCACGACACGAGCCCGCGCCGCGTCCGGGTGAGCAGGGTTGAGCAGGATGTTGTGCTCCAGCGGAATGACGGCCGACGGTGCACGCAGCAGCGCCCCGTCGCGGCCGTCGAGCCAGCGGTTGCCGATCCCCTGGCACGCGGGCCACTGCGCCTTCTCCCGCCAACCGGCGGGAAGCTGTGCCGGATCCACGTCGGTCACGGGCAGGTCGTCGGGAAGGTCGACCTCCATCGCAACATAGTCGCGCGGCAGGAACTCGGGCGGCAAGTCGAGGTTGACCAGCACCTCCAGCGACGAGAGGGCGAGCGACGATCCGAGGTAGACGACCCGCCGCGGCCGCGTGTGCCAGCGCCCGTCGCCCATCTCGCCGCCGATGCCCTGAAGGTCGGCGTACGGGCGCCGTGCGATCCGCCAGACGCGCATGCGCTCAGGCCGCCATGCCGTGGGCGATCCGCATCAGCAGGTCTTCGACCAACTCACCGCCGGGCTCGGTCACCACGAGGTCGAGTGGTGCCCGCCCGCCGAGGGCACGGGTCGGCCGGCGCAGCCAGCGGTCCGCCACATCGCGGTCGCCGAAGGTTTCCTCGGACAGCGCGGCGATGCGGGCGACGCGCAGGGCGCGCTCGGTCTCTTCGGAGGACAGCGGGCGGCTCTGCGCCTTCCGGTGCGCGTAGGTCCGCCGCGGCAGCACAAGGCGGAAAAGCTCGTCCTTGCTCAGCGTGGTCAACGAAAGGGCATCGGCGGCGGCCACGGGAAGCCCGGCCTCGGCCACCCGCATCAGGTCTTCCTTGGTGCGAACGACCGAACCGACGGCATCGACACCGCCAAGGCGATCCATCAGGTGATCGAAACCCGTTCCTGTCCCCAGCGAGCCCTCTGGCATCCGTCCGCTCCGCGCAACATGCCCACATGATATGGGCATTTTGCACAGCAGGGCAACAGCCCTACCCCACGCGCACCCCGTGCTCCGCGCGCAGCTCGCCGAAGGCCTGGCGCAGGATGGACCACGCGGCGGTCAGCGACAGGCCGGCGATGCCGGCGGCGACGATGATGTCGGGCCAGCCGGTGTGCGTGCTCCACACGCCGGCACCCGCCACCATGACGGCGATGTTGGCCAGCGCATCGTTGCGCGAGCACAGCCAGACGGAGCGCATGTTGGCGTCGCCGCGCCGCCCGGCGAACAGCAGGGCCGCCACCGACACGTTGGCGGCCAGCGCCAGCAGGCCGATCAGGCCCATGGTCGGCGCGTCCGGCACCACGCCGGTCGACGCGTTCCACGCCGCCGACGCCACAACCCACAGCCCCATGGCGCCCAGCGACAGCCCCTTGACCACCGCGGCCCAGGACCGCCACTCCAGCGCCCGGCTCAACACCCACAGGCTGATGCCGTAGTTGGCGGCGTCGGCCAGGAAGTCCAGCGCGTCGGCGCGCAGCGCCGTGGAGTCCGCCCGCAGGCTGGCCGTCAGCTCGATGGCGAACATCAGTGCGTTGACCACCAGCGCGATGGTCAGGATGCGCCGGAAATCGGCCTGCCGGCCGCTGGGGCTCCCGGCCCCGCCCGTCCCGCCCGTCCCACACGATCCGCCGCAGCAACCGCCCATGACCTCAACTCCCCAATCCGCGAACGACCCTGGTGTTACCACACAGGATAGGCGGTCGGGAGCGCGACTTCCAGGTCAAACATTAGAATAAAGGCATGTTCGGACGGAGCGCGCGTGCCCCGCATGCCCGGTTGCACCCCGGCGGCCCGGCGCTAGATCCTTCCCCAAGTGGCGGACGCCACGCGAGCGAACCAGGGGAGAAGCGCCATGACCACCGTCGCGGAGTTGCTGGGTTCCAAGGGCCGCACCGTCGTCTCCATCCTTCCCTCGGAAAGCGTCGCGTCGGCGGCGGCGCTGCTGACGGAAAAGCGGATCGGCGCCGTCGTCGTGCGCGACCTGCGCGGCAAGCTGGTCGGCATCCTCTCCGAACGCGACATCGTGCGCGCCATCGCCGGGCGCGGCGAAGCGGCGCTGGACGAGCGGGTGGAGGAGCTGATGACCAAGGAGGTCCGCACCTGCAAGCCCGGCGATTCCGTGAAGGACCTGATGCAGATGATGACGCAGCGCCGCCACCGCCACGTGCCGGTGTGCGACGAGGCGGGCGACCTCGTCGGCATCGTCTCCATCGGCGACGTGGTCAAGGCCCGCCTCGACGAACAGGCGCACGAGGTGGCGGTGCTGCGCGACTTGACGCTGGTGCGGTAGGCGCCCTACTCCAAACCCTCTTCCCGCCGGCGGGGCCGTTCGGCCTTGTCGGCGTTGGGCGTCGGCGGGACGTTCGAGACGTTGCCGCTCGGCTGGTCGGCGCCGGGCGGCGGGGCGTCGGTGTAATCGCCGGTGGACACGCCCATGCCGTTGCCGGCCCGGCCGGGCGTCGGCGGCCCGCCGGTGATCGCGCCGTGCGTCGGCGTTTGCGCGTTCTCGACGGTCTGTTCCGGCGTCTGTTCCGTCGACTGCCGCTTGTCGTTTCCAGCCATGCTTTCCTCCTGTCGACCCCCGATCGGCCTATGCCCCGAGGCAACATGCCGACACCTGGGGAGTTCCGGGGGGATGTCCGGTCGGCGGCGCGCCGTGCGCCGAACGCGCCCGGCCCTGCCCGGCCGGCACCGGTTCAGGGAATGGCGCTAACCCCTCTCCACGTCCTGCATTCCGTCCCCCGCCTCGCAGATAGTGGCGTACCCGTTTCCCGGAGCCGTCCGCCACGACCATGCACGCACGCCCGACCTTCCGCCCGTTCAGCCGCCTGAAGATCCTCGTCGTCGACGACAACCCGCTGCTCCAGCGCGGGTTGAAGGAAATGCTGGGCATGACCGGCTGCGCCTGCGTCGTCGCCGCCGACGGCGTCGAGGCCAAGGCCATCCTGAAGCGCCAGCCGGTCGACCTGCTGGTCACCGACTGGGTGATGCAGCCGGTCGGCGGGGCCGCGCTGGTGCGCTGGGTCCGCGGCAGCCACGAAAGCCCGTGCAGCGAGCTGCCCATCCTGGTGCTGACCGCGCAGGCCGACGTCTCCACCGTGCGCGCGGCGTGGGACAGCGGCGTCGACGCCGTGCTGGCCAAGCCCGCCACCGCCGTGGAGATCGTCCGCCGGATCGAGGCGGTGCTGCGCCGCCCGCGCCGGCCGATGCCCCGCACGGGCGCCGGGACCGGCGGCCATGAAACGGCGGGCGGCGCCCGCCCGCATGCCAATCACCCGCACGGCCCGACCGGCGAGCCGGTGTTCCCCAGCGTGCCGCAGCAACCCCGCCGGCAGGTGGCGCACGCGGCACCGAGTGAGCCGGCGCCGGAAGCACCCCCCGTCCCGCAGCTTCCCTCCCCCTCCGCCAGTGCCCGCGAGGTGCGGCGGCGGCGGCGCCTGATGGCGGCGCTGGGCCGGCTGGAAGCCTTTGCCGACGCGCCGCAGGCCAACCCGGCGGCGTTGTGGCAGGCGGTGGCCGACCTGCAGCACGCCGCCGTCAACACCCCCGCCGCCGACCAGATCGCGTCCAGCCTCGCCACCTGCGTCACCGGCGTCGACCCGCGGGCATCCGGCTTCGTCGAGGCGTTCCACGCACACCTCGCGGCACTCCGCTGGCTGCTGTCGCGCAGCGACGCGGCGGAACGGGCGGAGAAGGCGCTGGTGCAGTGCCTGCGCTCCACCGTGCAGTCGCTGGTCGACCTGTCCCCCACC
>NZ_DASPMG010000108.1:0-3706 GCF_035627195.1 Azospirillum sp. | reverse complement strand
CAAGTTCACCTGCAAGGCCAACGGGGCGGAGGTGTTCGCCGCCGACCTGTTCCCGTCCTTCGCCGCCAACCCCTACCTGACCTTCAAGCTGCGCATCGAGGCGACGACGAAGCTGGAGTTCGCCTGGACCGACGACGACGGTTCCGTCATCACCGCGGATGCCGAGATCAAGGTGGCGTGAGCGCGCCGACGTTGGGTTTTCGCTGACACTCAATCCAATCTACGAGGCCAACCTACGAGGCCAACCTACGAGGCCAACCTGCGGTAGCGTCGTAGGTTGGGTTGAGGCAAAGCCGAAAACCCAACGCCCCCTTCCCGCAAATCACGATTTGACGCCGGGCGCGGGACGGTGAACCCTATGGTCAAACGGCGGCGCCGACGCGCCGCCCAAGACAGGGAGAACCGGAAGAATGATCAGCGTCCGCCTGAAGTCCCGCCTTGCCGCCGCCGCCTTCGGCCTGGGCCTCGCCACGGCACCGGCCGCCGCGTTCGCCGAGACGTGGGACATGCCGACCCCCTACCCGGACGGCAACTTCCACACCCAGACCGTCCGCCAGTTCGCCGAGGACGTGAAGGCCGCCACCGGCGGCAAGATCCAGATCACCGTCCATTCCAACGGCTCCCTGGTCAAGCACCCGGAGATCAAGCGCGCCGTGCAGTCCGGACAGGCGCAGCTGGGCGAGGTGCTGATCTCCTCCTGGGCAAACGAGGACCCGCTGTTCGGCCTCGATTCGGTGCCGTTCCTGGCCACGAACTTCGACGAGGCC
The DNA here is from genome assembly GCF_035627195.1 of Azospirillum sp. Classification (GTDB taxonomy): domain Bacteria; phylum Pseudomonadota; class Alphaproteobacteria; order Azospirillales; family Azospirillaceae; genus Azospirillum. The sequence continues at coordinate 2,939 of NZ_DASPMG010000108.1, read as the reverse complement.
AAGAAGCTCTACGACGTCTCGCGCCCGGCGCTGGAGAAGAAGCTGGAGCGGCAGAAGCTGAAGCTCCTCTACTCCATCCCCTGGCCGCCGCAGGGCCTGTACGTGAAGCAGGAGATCACCTCCACCGACGACCTGAAGGGCGTGAAGTTCCGCGCCTACAACCCGGCCACCACCCGCATCGCCGAACTGGTCGGCGCCGTGCCCACCAAGATCGAGTCGGCCGAACTCGCCCAGGCCTTCGGCACCGGCATCGTGCAGGCGATGATCACCTCCGCCGCCACCGGCGTGGACAGCAAGGTGTGGGACTTCGCCAAGGTCTACTACGACGTCCAGGCCTGGCTGCCGCGCAACATGGTGTTCGTGTCCCAGGACGTGTGGAGCGGCCTGGACGACGCCACCAAGAAGGCGGTGCAGGAGGCGGCGGCCAAGGCCGAGGAGCGCGGCTGGGCCGGCTGGCGGGCCAAGACGGCCGAGCTGAACAAGACGCTGGCCGACAACGCCATGAAGGTGCTGCCCCCGCCGGCCGCGCTGAAGGACGGCTTCGCCAAGGTGGGCGCCACCATGACCGCCGAATGGACCAAGGCCGCCGGCGCCGATGGCGAGGCGATCATCAAGGCGTACAAGCCGTAAGCCCGCGCGAACCCTCTCCTTATCCGAGGAGAGGGTTTTCCCATCCGGAGCCCGCCCACCCCATGCGAACCGCCTTGTCCGCCCTGTACCGCGCCGCCGAGGTGCTGGGGGCGGTGTTCTTCGTGCTGATCGCGCTGCCGATCCTGGCTCAGGTCTTCGGCCGGCCGTTCAACCTGGTCGTTCCGGCCGCCGACGAGTTCGCCGGCTACGCCATGGCCGCCTCCTTCTTCCTGATGCTGGGGCCGGCGCTGCGCAACGGCGCCCACATCCGCGTCGGCATCGTCATCGAACGCCTGCACGGACCCGCCCGCCGGGCGCTGGAGCTGGCGTGCCTCGCCTTCGCCACGGCGCTGTCCGGTTATTTCGCATTCTACTGGCTGCGCATGACGTGGCAGTCCTACGACTTCAACGACCTCAGCCAGGGCGTCGTGCCGATGCCGCTGTGGATCCCGCAGGCGGCCATGGCCGTGGGGCTGCTGGTCCTGGTCGTCTCCTTCGCCGACGACCTCGTGCGCGTGCTGCGCGGCAAGCCGGCGTCCTACGAAACCGCCGCCGCGCCGACCGAGGGCTGAACGAGCATGGACCCCACCTTCGCCTCCATCGTCGTCGTCACGGCGATGTTCGTCATGCTGGCCGCCGGCGTCTGGGTGGCGCTGGCGCTGGCCGGCGTCGGCTTCGTCGCCATGGCGCTGTTCACCACGCGCCCCATCGGGCTGGTCATGGCGACCAACGTGTGGGGGGCGTCGACCTCCTGGACGCTGGTGGCGCTGCCGCTGTTCATCTGGATGGGCGAGATCCTGTTCCGCACGCGCATCTCCACCGACATGTTCCGCGGCCTCGCCCCGTGGATGGGCTGGCTGCCGGGGCGGCTGATGCACGTGAACGTGGTTGGCTGCTCGATCTTCGCGGCCGTGTCCGGCTCCTCGGCCGCCACCGCCGCCACCATCGGCCGCATGACCATCCCGGAGCTGACGCGGCGCGGCTACGACCCCATGATGATCATCGGCTCGCTGGCCGGGGCCGGCACTCTGGGCCTGCTGATCCCGCCGTCGATCATCATGATCGTCTACGGCGTGGCGGCCGACGTGTCGATCGCGCGGCTGTTCATCGCCGGCGTGCTGCCGGGCGTGGTGCTGACCCTGCTGTTCATGGGCTATGTCGCGGCGTGGTCGCTGGCCAACCCGGCCAAGGTGCCGCCCTACGACCTGCGCATGGGCTTCCTGGAGCGGGTGCGCGAGACCGGGGCGCTGATCCCGGTGATGCTGCTGATCATGTCCGTGCTCGGCTCCATCTACGCCGGCTTCGCCACGCCGACGGAGGCGGCGGCGGTCGGCGTGGCCGGCTCCCTGGTCCTGGCGCTGGTCACCGGCACGCTGACCTGGGCCAACTTCCGCGACAGCCTCATCGGGGCCGCGCGCACCAGTTGCATGATCTCCTTCATCCTGGCGGGTGCGGCCTTCCTGACCGTGGCGATGGGCTACACCGGCATCCCGCGCCTGCTGGCCGAGTGGATCACCGCGCAGCAGCTGTCCCCCGTGGCGCTGCTGGCGGCGCTGACGGTGTTCTTCATCGTCATGGGCTGCTTCCTCGACGGCATCTCGATGGTGGTGCTGACCACCTCAGTCATCCTGCCGATGGTGCAGCGGGCGGGGATCGACCTGCTGTGGTTCGGCATCTACATCGTCATCGTCGTCGAGATGGCGCAAATCACCCCGCCGGTCGGCTTCAACCTGTTCGTTCTGCAGTCGATGACCGGCCGCGACATCTTCACCATCGGAAAGGCGAGCGCGCCGTTCTTCCTGCTGATGGTGCTGATGGTGGCGCTGCTGTGGGTGTTCCCCGGCCTTGTGACGTGGCTGCCGTCGCAGATGATCGGGTGAGTGCCGGACACCGGCACTCACCTCCTCCTCAGAACAGCGGCGAACTGATCCAATAGGTCACCGCGGCGATGAGGGCGGAGGCCGGGATGGTGATGATCCAGGCCCAGATGATCCCGCGCGCCACACCCCAGCGCACCGACGACGGGTTGCGGGCCGAGCCCGCACCCATGATGCCGCCGGTGATGGTGTGGGTGGTCGACACCGGGATGCCCAGCGACGTGGCGGTGAACAGGGTGATGGCGCCGCCCGTCTCCGCGCAGAAGCCCTGCATCGGCTTCAGGTCGGTGATCTTCGACCCCATGGTCTTCACGATGCGCCAGCCGCCCATCAGCGTGCCCAGCCCCATCGCCGCCTGACAGACGAAGACGACCCAGAAGGGGATGGCGAACTCGGCACCCATGTAGCCCTGCGAGAACAGCAGGACGCCGA